>DAIEHR010000049.1 GCA_027353465.1 Acetobacteraceae bacterium
ATCCTCCATCACGGCCCGAGCGATGAACGGCGAACTGGATTTTAAGTCTGCCCTGCGGGAGCGGGTGGCGATGCTGAAAGGCCTGAATGTAGACGCCCTGGAAAAGACCTGGCAGCAGGTCCGCCTGACGCCAGGCGCCCGGGAGCTTGTCGCGACCATGCGGTCGAAGGGCGCGCTGACGGCATTGGTGTCCGGCGGCTTCACCTTCTTTACCGGTAAGGTCGCCGCCCAACTCGGCTTCGACACCCATCGCTCCAACACCCTGCTGGACGACGGTGCCGCGTTGATCGGTCAGGTGGCGGAGCCGATTCTCGACCGCGACAGTAAGCTGGCGGCGCTGAACGAGCTGGCAGCGGAACGGGGGGTCAAGCTGCACGCGACCCTGGCAGTCGGCGACGGGGCAAACGATCTGGATATGCTGAAGGCCGCCGGGTTGGGCGTCGCCTTCCACGCCAAGCCAATCGTCGCCCGGGAGGCCCGGGCCAAGGTCGATCACGCCGATCTGCGAGCCTTGTTGTTCGCGCAGGGATATCCGGCCTCGGCGTTCATCGACGGCTGACGAACTGGCTGCCGCTAACGACGCCCCCTGGCGTTGCTGGCGGCAGCTACCAAGCGAACCAACTTACCCGGGTTGTTTGTCCTTGGGGGCGGGGGCCTTGGTCAGCGCCAATGGCACATATTGGACGCCGCCTTCCCGTTGGATCAGCATCAGGACATTCTTGCGGTCGGCCTTACGGGCTGCCTCAATCTGGTTCTGGATATCCTTTGGGGCGGTAACCTGGGTTTGCTGCACTTCGACAATCACGTCGCCCGGCTTCAGGCCGCGATCGGCTGCCGCCGTGTTGGGCGAAACGTCCACGATTACGACGCCCTTCTGATTGTCCTGAAGTTGGAACTTGTCCTTCAGCTCCTGGCTGATCGGCGCCACTTTCAGGCCCAGCGCGGCGATATCAGTTGGCTTCGTCGTGTCGGCGGGCTTGCCCGCGTCAGCCGAGGCAAGCTGCTCATCGGCCGGGCGTTCCGCCAGCGTCGTCTCGACAGTGATCTCTTTGCCGTCGCGCCATAGGACCACCGGCACTTCCTTGCCGACCTCGGCGTCCGCCACGATACGCGGCAGGTTGTGCATCTCTTTCACGTCGTGGCCGTCGAACTTCAGAATGATGTCGCCGCCGCGGATTTTGGCTTTCTCCGCTGGGCCGCCATCGGTGACGCCGGCGACCATGGCGCCGTTAGAATCCTTCAGGCCAAGGCTTTCGGCGATTTCCGGTGTTACCTGCTGGATTTTTACGCCCAGCCAGCCGCGCCGCGGGTGCCCGTACTGCTTCAGCTGCGCGACGATGTTCTTGGCCATGTTCGCCGGTATCGAGAAACCGATACCGATCGAGCCGCCGGACGGGGAGAAGATCGCCGTGTTGATGCCGATCACTTGCCCATCCATGTTGAACAGCGGTCCGCCGGAATTGCCCCGGTTGATCGCCGCATCGGTTTGGATGAAGTCATCGTACTGGCCCTGATGGATGTCACGGCCGCGCGCTGACACGATGCCGGCGGTGACGGTGCCGCCCAGGCCAAACGGGTTGCCGATCGCTAACACCCAATCGCCGACCCGGGATTGCGACGAGTCGCCAAACTCGACCGTCGGCAAGGGCTTGTCGGATTTGACCTTCAGAAGTGCCAGGTCTCCGCTCTCATCGCGGCCGACAATGGCGGCCTTCAGCGTCGTGCCGTCCTGCAAGGTAACCGACACCTCGTCGGCGCCTTCAATCACATGGTTGTTAGTGACCACATATCCCGCCGGGTCAACAATGAAGCCCGATCCAAGGCTTTGTGCACGTCGCGGCGCTGGCTGGTTGTCACCACCGCCGCCCGGACGGTTGCGATTCAGGAAATCCTTGAAAAATTGCTCAAACGGCGACCCCGGCGGGAAGGCCGGCATTTCCGGGCCTACGTTCGGGTTATTCTTAGCCGTAATCGTCTGGGTGGACGACACATTCACCACCGCCGGCAGCAATTTGGCGGCCAGATCCGCAAAGCTGTCGGGCGCGGAACGCGCGATGGCCGGTTGAACCAGGGTGACGGAGGGTGTCACCAAAGCGAATGACACACCAAGCAAGGCGGCGCGGGCGACGGTGGAGCGTATCAGGCGCATGATCGATTTTCCTGGCGAAATAGGCCACATAAAGGTCCGAAGTCTCAACCTAGCAACTTATTCGGTGAAAGACACGGGTGGTTCTGCGACGGTTTCCTATCGTGATGGATCGGCCGGTGCCGTCTGCAAGTACTTTAGATAGTCACTGTCCGGCGACAAAACGAGCCGTGCGCTGCCGCTGGCGAAAATGTCGTGATAACCCTGGTATGTGCGCCAGATCGAGAAGAACGCCGGGTCCTGACCAAATGCCTTGGCGTAGATATTGGTCGCCTCGCCTTCGCCCTCGCCGCGCAAATTGTCCGCGGTGGCTCGGGCATCAGCCACGATCACCGTGCGGTCGCGTTCGGCTTCCGCCTTGATCCGCTGCGATGCCTCGGCACCCTCGGCGCGAGCCTGAGCGGCGATGCGCTGGCGTTCCGATTGCATCCGCGACAAAATCGCCTGGGTATTCTCCTGCGGAAGGTCGGCACGCCTGATTCGCACATCGACGATCGAGACACCGAAGTTCTGCATCTCGGTATTCACCTGGCCCCGGATCGCCGCCATGATACGCTCCCGATCGGCCGACAGCACATCCAGCAGCTTGTTGTTGCCCATCACCCGGCGAAGGCTGCCGGTGACGACGGAGTTCAACCGGCCACGGATGTTTTCCGGCACCGGGCCGATCGCCTGATAGAAGCGCAGCGGGTCGCTGATGCGGAATACCGTGAAGGTATCGACGATCAGACGGCGCTGATCGCCCAGAATTACCTCTTCGCCCGGCAGTTCGACCGCCAGAAGCCGGTTATCGAAGGTGATGATGTTCTGAACGAACGGTATCTTCGCATGCAGTCCAGGATCGCTGATCGGCCGAACGACCTTCCCGAATTGAACGACCAGCACCTGTTCGGTCTGCGAAACGGTAAACAGGGCCGCGCTGGCGATAACGAGGGCGACCAGAAGCCCGGCGAGCCCGGCAATGCCTGTCCGGTTCATCGATTGGCTCCTACGGCGGCGGATGAGGCGGGGGCGGGCGGTACAACCGGTTGGGGTGGTGGGACATTCAACGGCAGGAACGGTACCAAGCCCTTCAGCTTGTCGTCCACAACCAGTGGTTGCCCATGCATCAGGACATCCTGCATCGTGTCCAGATACATCCGGCGCAAAGTCACGTCCTTCGCGGCCTGGTAAGCCTTCAGCACGCTCTCGAACTGATGCGCCTGGCCAGTGGCCTGGGCGATCGAGGCCGCCTTGGCGCCCTGGCCCTCCGCCACGATGCGGGCGGCATCCCCACGGGCGCGGGGTACGATGTCATTGCGGTACGACTCTGCTTCGTTCCGCATCCGTTCTGCGTCCGTATTCGCGCGCTGAACGTCGCGGAAGCTTTCGATCACCGCGGCGGGCGGATCGACCTTCTGCAATTGCACCTGGGTGACTTCGACGCCGGCCTTGTAGCGGTCCAGGATTTCCTGAGTCTGTTTCAATACGTCGGTCTCGATCTGCGCGCGCGCCTGGGTCAGCGCCGGCTGGATCGGGGTGCGGCCGATAACCTCTCGCATCGAACTTTCGGCGACCGCGCGAACCAGGGTTTCCGGATTGGCGGTGTTGAACAAGAACGCGGAGGCATCGTTGATCCGCCAAAAGATGGCGACATCGATATCGATGATGTTCTCGTCCCCCGTCAGCATCAGGCTCTCGGCCAGAACGTCGCGGCCGGCGGCATCGCGGCCGGATTCGACGTTGCCGCCGGAAACCGTGCGATAGCCGATTTCGGTGCGGTTGATGCGGGTGACGGTCGGGAGTTCGATGGATTCCACCGGCCAGGGTACGTGCCAGTGCAGGCCGGGCGGCGTCCAGTAAGCGTAAGCACCGAAGCGCAACACAACACCCTGTTCGTCGGGCTGGACGCGGTAGAAGCCGGAGCCAACCCAGATCGCCACGACCGCCAACGCCAGCAGCAAAAGGCCGCGACTGTTCGTGAACCCGCCAAACAGACCCCCGCCGCTTGGGCCGGCCCCGGTCGGGCCCCGCCGTCCTCCACCAGATCCGCCGCCCAGCAGGCCGCGAATATAGCCTTGCGCCTGCGCAATCAGCTTATCCAGGTCGGGCGGATTGCCGCCGCCGAATGGACCACCGCCGCCGCCGAATGGGCCGCCGGGTCGCGGTCCATCGCCAGGGCGCCGGGTCCCACGGTCGGGATCGGGCTTGCTGCCGCCACCATTGGGGTCTTTGTTGCCCCACGGACCTTGCGTGGGTTTCTTGTCGTCATCTCCGCCCGAGGAGCCTGAAGGGTTGCCCCATGGTCCGGGACCGCCATTATTCCAAGGCATAGAGGATGTAGCTCCTGTCGAATCGCTGGCCGGGACCGCTCAGCAGAATGCCTCCGGAACGAGGTCTCCTGTGCGCGAAGCCGTTGGCGGCAACGCTGCGATGCGCCATATCGGACTGGACACGTGCTCGCGGCGCGGTGCTTATCCGCCGGGCGTGTCAGGTTTGCAAGGTAAGGGTTTAATAGCCATGGTCGATGCCTCTCCGAATGCCCTGCGCGACGCGCTGCGTCAGGTGAAGGACCCGTTTTCCTCCGGCGACATCGTCTCCGCCGGACTGGTGGAGGATATTCAGGTGCGGGGCGGTCTCGTGCAGGCGACGCTGATAACCGACCGCACCAAGGCAGCATCGATGGAACCGCTGCGCCGGGAAGTGGAGGCGGTGCTGATGCGCCAGCCAAACGTGACCAATGTCACCGCAATCCTGACCGCCCACAAGACGACCTCCGCCGCCGCGCCGGCGCCGCACGCGCATAGCCATGGCGGACCGGCCGACAAGAAGGCGCTGCTGCTGCCGGATGTGAAGGCAATCGTCGCTGTCGCCTCGGGCAAGGGCGGCGTCGGCAAATCCACCGTCGCGGTCAATCTGGCGGTTTCACTGGCGCGTCAGGGCCACAAGGTCGGGTTGCTGGACGCCGATATCTACGGACCCAGTCTGCCCAGGATGGTCGGCCTGAACCGCAAGCCGGAGGTCCGCAAGGACAAGATGATCCCGCTGCAAGCCTGGGGCATCTCATGCATGTCGATCGGGTTCCTGGTCGATGAGGAGACCCCGATGATCTGGCGTGGCCCGATGGTCATGGGCGCTCTGGAACAGATGATGGGGCAGGTGGAATGGGGCGCACTGGATGTGCTGGTGGTCGATATGCCGCCGGGCACCGGCGACGCGCAGTTGACCATGGCCCAGCGCGTCGCGCTGACCGGGGCGGTGATCGTGTCCACCCCTCAGGACATCGCCTTGATCGACGCGAGGCGCGGGGTGCGGATGTTCGAGAAGACCAATGTGCCGGTGTTGGGACTGGTCGAGAACATGAGCTTCTACTGCTGCCCGAACTGCGGCCACCGCGCCGACATTTTTGGCCACGGCGGCGCGAAAACCGAAGCTGGCCGGTTGGGTGCGGAGTTCCTGGGCGAAATCCCGCTGCTGCTGGAGATTCGCACCGCATCGGACGAAGGAACGCCGATCGCGGCGTCAGCGCCCGATAGCGATGCCGCAAAGGCCTACGGCGTCCTGGCCAAGAGGGTTTGGGAGAAGGTGTCCGGCGCGGCGGTATCGCGCGGCAGCGGCCCGCGAATCGTCATCGACTGACCCCGTCCGGGCGCACCTGCTCTGAGACCAGGTCGGCTCTTTAGCCCGGGCTCCGCTCATGTGCCGGCTCTTGGACTGGATGCGGCGCCTGCGGAACGGCCCGCCGAATAGCGGCCGGTCGCGGCACACCCGCTTGCGGACGAGGGCCCGCCCGGAACGGCTGTGTTGGCTGTGCGCCGGGCCGCTGGCTTCGCTGCGCGTCGCTCGGCCGTGGCTTGGCTGGCTCTGCCGGGTGCGGCGTAATCACCTGCGGTACCCCTGGTCTTGAATTTGCCTGTATCGGCGATATCGGGCGTATCGGCTGCGGTTCAGGCGAGTACGGCGTGGTCACTTGGGGCAACTCGGCCGGCGATGGGGGCAGGACAGGCGGTGGTCGTGCGACCGCCGGCTGTGGCGGGCGTGCGGATTCAGGCGTTATAACGGCCGGCCGGTTCGGCTGCATTGCGTTTGGCGTGGGAATCGCAATTGGACCAGCAAACCCAGCGCCTCTGGCGCCGCTTGGGCGAATCGCGGGGCCAGGGGCGGATCGCATGCCTGCGGCGGGCGCCAGGTTCAACTGCCGGGCAATCAATGGCGTAACACCGGCGGTCGCCGCGGTTGGACGAACCGGTTGCTGCCCGACGATTGGCCGCGCGGAGGCGAATTCCGCTGGGCTGACCGGCCTGGCAAGGCCGCGCATGGGTCGCGAGTCCGTCATCGCCGTTACTGGGATCGCTGTTGCCGCGCCACGATTGACGAGAGTATTGATGGTAAAGTTGTTGATATAATTACCGTTCACTTCCCGCAAATAGGCTGGGGAGGCCTGATACCAGGGGCGGAATGGTTCGTAGGGTCCCAACGGTATCCAGCCAATGCTGCCACTGGTCAGGGTGCCCCCAAGCGCCGCCCCGGCACCGATGCCGATGAACGTCACCAGCGCTGGCGCATAAGCCGGCGGCCCCGCGAGGACAGCGCCCGGCGTCCAGGCCCAGCGGTTGCCAATCTCGATCCAGCGACCGTAGTGAAATGGTGCAAATCCCCACGGCGCGTTGTCGATCCAGGTCCAGCCCCAGGGCGCGACGTAAGCCCAATTACCCTCGCGGTAGGGTACCCAGCCCGGAGAAACCGGCGGATACCAGACCTGGCCGTATTGTGGGGCCTCGTTCCAGGTTCCCACGCCATAAAGTGCATCGCCACCCGGCATATTTGCGACTTGGGCTTCGACTTGGGTGGGAATCAGCGCCGCGGTCGGCCGCGGCCGTTCGGCGTTCAACCGCTGAGTGAGGAACGGGCTGAACTGTGCGGGGCCGACGTTTCCCTGGAATGCATCGGTGCCGCTGACCGTACCGGTTTGGCCGCCAGAGAGCTGGAGAGACAGGCCCGCCCCCTCGATCGTCGCCGCTCCTTCCAGCACCGTGATCATGGTCGGCTGCTCGGTTGTGCCTGCGATGATGTCGTATCTCCCCGCCCCGCCAAACCGGACCAGGCCGCGCGGTGTCTGGACCGTCCATGTCTCGCCAGGTGCAAGATCCCGCATGCGGAAATACGTTTCTCCCTGCGCCGCGACCCCCCGCAGCCCATTCGCATCCAGTGCGGCGACGTCAAATTCCGAATCGCCGGCCAACACAATCCGGCTTGCCGACACCTCCAACGCCGCTGTTGCGGACGGTTCGGCCCAGAACGAATTGCCGCTGCTGACGGGATAGTTGATGTTCACCGGGCTCCATTGCGTATCGCCCCGATTGTGAAAGGAGAGCGTGCCGGTAGTGTCGGCTATGCGGCCAACCCGAACCGGTGGGTCCATCTGGTTCGGGTCGGATGGATCGAATGTTGGCTGACCGAGGACCAGGGGGAGGGGCGGCTGCTGCGCGACAGCCGCGATTGCTCCGACCCCATCCCAAAGCAGCGCAGCCGTGGCGACGGTGGTCGCAAGATGGAGGAGGCGGTAGGGCAGGCGCATCGGCATATCCTTCGCGAGCGGACGCGGGTCGCACGAATGATGGCACGACGAAGCCCGATCCGCCTCATCCGGACAAAGCTGCCGCGACGCAACCGCAGGTCCGGTCACGGGTTTGACGTTCCGTTGCCGCTGAACCGCCGTGATGGCCAATTATATAGAATTGACGGTGAAGGAAGGATTTACCCCATGGCAAACCGATTCCCCTTGCGTTGGCTGTTGCCGGTGGTCGCCCTGTGTCTAGCGGCGACGCTGGGCGGCTGCATCGCCTATCCGGCCTACCCGGTTTATCCAAGCTATGGTTACGGGTATGCTGGTCCGTATTACGGAGGCGGCTTTGGTTGGGGTTACGGTGGCTGGCACCGCTAGCCACCGGGGCTGATTTCGGGCGCCGCTTTGGCACCTCGTTTGATACGCTGCGAAATAAACGAATCGTTTGACGGTCTCCACCGGCCGCGCGTCCATCGAAGCGGTTATTTCAAGGCGAACCCTTAGGTGATCTCGCCGGTCATGGTGCTGGGGCTTGGCGGCGGTCCAATGCTCCAACGTCCGCGTTCGCGGCTTTGGGCGGACGGATATTCTTCTGCCGATGATGGCAGCGCCAGTTCCCATTTTTTGGTGAAGACCATGATGTTTCACCCGCAACTGGTTGCTGAACGATCGTCTCATCCTGACGTGACTGCAACCCTCGGTCTTGGCGTAAGTTTGCGCGACGGCGATCCTGATGCGGAAGACGGATCAAGTCCGGTGGTGGACGCCGCGGGCAATGCTTGATCCCCAGCCTTACTTAACTTTCTGTGGAATCGATGCGGAGTCGAAATTCAACGATTGCCTTAACCAACGCGATGGCTGGGTCGGGCTCTAACTGGAATAACATCATTCTCGGGGTCGCGCCGCCGAGGAGGCCCGCCATTCGCGGAAGGCAGCGGGCTCACGTCAAAGTAGATCAGTCGGGGCTGCCGGTGGAGACGGTACCGGTGCTTCAATCAAGCGACTTGCTTATTTCGCAAAGGCCCCTAGGCCAATGCGGCGCCGCATTCCAGATCAGGCTCCGGCCGCGACGCCAGCAGTGACTTCAGGCCGCGGCCTTCTTGGGGGATTTTTTGCCGCCGCCTGATGCCTCTGTCATGATGCTGCGTAGATCCCGCAGGAACGCCGAACCCCTCGGGGTGCGCTGAACCAAGACGCTACGGCGATCCAGCGGATCGACTTTGCGGCGAGCCAGATCAAGTTCCCCGAGGCGATCCAGCGCCCGGGTGATGGCTGGCTTCGAAACATTCAGATCAGCCGCCAGCCCGCGCACCGTGTGGGCGCCTTCCTTCAAATAGCAGGTCAGAAATACCCCCAATTGTCGCGCGGAAAGATCCGCGCCGTCCCGGCGAACCAGAGAGACGATGGTATCGCGAAGGAGGCCGACCTGGGCATCTGAAACCGGGTTGGGGGGAGCTGCCACGTCGAATGTCCTTTCTAAACCGGGCGATTGGAATCGCCCTCCGGACTCGCCGATTAGCGGCAATACGGATCGGTGTCAACCTTATTACAATATTGGAACTGTTTCGTATCACGAGCCTATATGCGACTGTCCCGGCCTTCGGTTCAGCCTTGAAGTCCGTCCCTGGCGAGCGCGAAGGCGGCTCGTATGGCCATTGCCTCACCGCCCTCGGGGCGGCCCGGCCGGCTTTGATCGTTCCATGCGTAAAGATCGATATGCATCCACGGCACGCCGGGCTTCACAAACCGCTGCAAATACAGGGCAGCCGTGATGGCGCCAGCCATTGGCTTTACCGATACATTATTTAAGTCGGCGATAGAACTCTTCAGCCAGTCATCATATCCCGCCCACAGCGGCAGCCGCCACATCGGGTCATGCACATCAGTGCCGAACCGCAGAAGTGCATTTCCCAAAGCGTCGTCGTTACTGAACAGCGCCGGCAGTTCCGGACCCAGCGCCACGCGGGCGGCGCCGGTCAGAGTGGCGCAGTCAATCAGCAATGCCGGATGTTCATCGCATGCCTCATCCAGCAGATCGCACAGGACAAGCCGCCCCTCGGCGTCGGTGTTACCGATCTCGACACTTAAACCGGAACGGGTACGGATCACATCCGATGGACGCATCGCTGTACCAGACACCGAATTTTCAACGCAGCCGACTCGGACGGCCAGGCGGATAGGCAGGTCGGCCGCCATGATCATGCGCGCCAGCCCAAGCACGGCGGCGGCGCCGCCCATGTCTTTTTTCATCCGCAACATGCCGGCTGACGGCTTCAGGTCATAACCGCCGGTATCGAAACAGACCCCCTTGCCGCACAGCGACAGCAGGGGGGCATTTTCAGGCGCTGTACTGCCATGCCAATGAAAGGTGACAACCCGGGGCGGCCGGGCGGAGCCTTGACCGACGGCCGCGATCGTGGGGTAGGCTGTCTCCAGCGCCGGCCCCGAGATGGTTTCGCAAGCCGCACCGTATCGATCCGCCAGAGACACGGCAAAGTCGGCCAATTCCACCGGCCCCAGGATGTTGGCCGGGGTATTGATCAGGTCGCGCACCATCCATATAGCCGCGGCCTGTATCACGCTGAGTTCGTGATCGCCGGAAACGAACAGGGAAGCGGGTCCGCGGGCCCCATTGGTAAACTTATTGTAACGATATGCGCCAAGGCAGTAACCCAGCGTTGCCGCGCGATCATCGTAATCGCCCGGTTCAAGCTTCCAGACGGAGCCTTCCGGCAGTTGCATCGGCAGCCCGCCGAACACGAACGGCGTGGCGTCGTCGCCTGTCCCGAATACCGCGGCATCGATACCCGTCTCACCGGGCAGGAAACGCAGCTCGCCCGACTTGGCGGCGAAGCCCCCGTCGCGCAGGAACGCGGCTTGGGGTGGCGGCAGCTTCGCCAGAAAGTCCGACAGGCCGGCAGGCCGGACCACATGGACCGAGCGGGCGCCCTCGGCGGACGAAACGATGAAATCCAACGGCTGGTCGAGCATGGATGGTGATCCTCGTGATAGTTCGCCGCGGGCCGGCCGTGGTCGGAACCGAGACGGTCATCGCCCAGGGTATCGCGCCGGCCGGGTTTGTCACCCGGCCGGCGGCATACTTCAGCCCAGGCTACCGGCCAGCAGGCTTGTCACCCGGCGCGCAAAGGCGGCCGAGTCCGCCGGCAGATCGCCTTCCTGCACCTGCGCCAAGTCCAGCAGCGTCTCCGACGCCTCGGCGATCAGCGCCGTGTCGTCAAGCTTCGCCGATAGGGTTTCGATCAGCTTATGCCTGGGGTTCACCTCCAACACCGGCTTCGCGGGCATCATCGCGCGTCCCGCTCGGCGCATTAGCCGCTGCATCGCCAGATCGGGCCCCTTGCCGTCCGAGGCCAGCACAACCGCGCTGTCGGTCAACCGGGCGGTGGAGCGGACATCGGAAACACGCTCCCCGAGCGCGGTCTTCATGGCCGCCAGCAGCGGGGAGATGTCAGGCAGATCCTCGCCCTTGCCAATCTCCTCCGCGGCCTGGGTGACGCTGCGCAGGTTCTTGCCCTCGAAACTGTCCAGCCGCTCCGGCCAGAATGAATCGATCGGGTCGGCCATCAGCAACACTTCCAGACCCTTTGCCCGGAAACCTTCAAGCTGTGGCGAAGACTTCAGTGCCTCGGCCTGATCGCCGGACAGGTAGTAGATTGTGTCCTGGCCCTCCTGCATCCGACCAACGTATTCGGCCAGCGAGGTCCAGCCGTCCTGGGTGGACGACCGGAAGCGCAGCAGCGGCGCGATCTCCGCGCGGTGTTCGGAGTCCTCCCAGACGCCTTCCTTCAGGATCGGACCGAAATTCTCGTAGAACTTGTTGTAGTCCTCCGCCTCCTTGGCGCGGCTCTTGAGCTCCGACAGGACACGCCCGATCAGCGCCTTGCGGATGCGCGCCAGCACCGGCGTGGTTTGCAGCATCTCCCGCGATACGTTCAGCGGCAGGTCCTCGGTATCGACCACGCCGCTGACGAACCGCAGCCAGTGCGGCAACAGGTCGGCCTTGTCGGTTATGAACATGCGCCGGACGTGCAGGCGCACATGCGCGTCGCGGTCGTTGTCCACCACGTCGAATGGCTTCATGCCAGGAATGAACAGCAGGCAGAAATATTCCAGCGTGCCCTCGGCCTTCCAATGCAGGGTGGCCCACGGTTCGTCGAAGTAGTGACCCAGGTGGCGATAGAACTCCTTGTAGGATTGTTCTGTCGTTTCGGATTTGGCCTTGCGCCACAGCGCGGTGCCCTCGTTGGCCGGCTGGTCCTTGCCGTCCTGCGCCACGGTGATCGGCAGGGTGATATGGTCCGCCCATTTGCGGATCACCGTCTCCAACCGCATCGGCTCCAGATATTCGGACGCATCCGACTTCATGTGCAGCACGATGTCGGTGCCGGGCTGCTCCCGCGTCGCATGCGCCAGGGTGAACTGGCCGGCGCCCTCGGACGCCCAGGTGAACGCCTCCTCGCTGCCGGCCTTGCGGGAGGTGACCTCGACCCGGTCGGCGACCATGAACGCCGAGTAGAAGCCGACGCCGAACTGGCCGATCAGGCTGGGCCGGTCCTCGGGCTTCGCGTTCGCCAGGTTCTGCGTGAAAGCCCGGGTGCCAGAGCGGGCGATGGTGCCCAGGTTGTCGATCAACTCCTGCCGCGTCATCCCGATCCCGTCGTCGGAGATCAGCAGCGTGCTGGCGTCTTTGTCGGGCACGATGCGGATCTTCGCGTCGGGCGGTGGGGCCAGGTTCGCGTCGGTAAGTGCCTCGAATCGACGGCGGTCCACCGCATCGGCCGCGTTCGCAACCAATTCCCTCAGGAAAATCTCCCGCTCGGAATATAGCGAGTGCACAACCAGATCCAGCAGGCGACCGACTTCGGCGCCAAATGAGTGTTGCTCTAAAACAGTGTCGTCCATCGGTAATCTCCTTGCGCCGGCCCATATGCGGTCGCGCGCGTTATGTTTCAATGCGCGATCGGGTGCATCCGCTGATGGAATACTTCCCCCCGCCATCAGTGGCGGCTAGATTAGCTCTGGCTTGCTTACCAAGGGAAATGACGGATGGGTCTGTGCCGAATCGCCCTGCTGCTGTTGCTGGGGGCCGGTCAGGCTTGCGCCCAGCCATCGAACGCAACCACGGAGCAGACCAAGCCGATTTTCCTGCCGGCGCCGGTGCGGTGGGACGCCGATATGTTGCGCTTTCGTCCGGCGCTGAGTCAGACAGCATCCGATTTCGCCAACCTGACCGGCGGTATCGCGTTCGGCATGTCGGCCGCCGATTTGAATGCGAAATTACCCGAACCCTATCCAGGCATGTCATGGAACGCCCTGACCCTGGCCAACGAGTATCCCGGCGAGGTCCGATACTTCGGCGTGCCGATCGACTCCGCGGGTTCCCTGCGCATGGGACTGACCGCCTGCACCGGGGCCGGCAGCTATCTGGTGTTCCTGTTCCGGGCAGAGGGCTTCTTTCGGCTGTCTTACCGCCTGATCCCCGACAAGACCTGCCCGGATACTAATCCAGCGGCGCAGCAGATTTTCGCTCGCTTTGTCCCGATGGGGCAGAAGGTTGCCCTGAGTGTCCGGTACAATGTCGGAAAGACCCAGGTGGTGGACATCACCGACGCGACCGCGGGGTATTTGACCCCGATCCGCTGGCGGCAGGGAAGCAATTGACGATGCGCGCTCTGACCCGTGCCGTGGCAGCCGTGGCGCTCGCGGCAACCATCCTCCCCGCGCAGGCCCATGCGGGCCCGCTGTCGTTCGATCTGCCACTGTATCAGCCGCCCGTCATCGCCGACAGCAAGGCGCCGACCAAATGTACGGTCACCTACATGATCGCCGATCTGGCGAACAACGATTTGTATGCATCGCGCATGCGCATCGATCCGGCGGAAACGGACACCCCGGCCGATAACCGCATGCCCTGTCCGAAAGTGGTGCCGCCCCGCGTTGGCTTGCAGGCCCTGGATACCTGTCTGTCGCGGTCGGGCGAGGCGAAATTCTGCGTTTTCGCGGATATGAGCCGAGGATTCGAACGCCAGCCCGACATTCATAATACGTCGGAGAATGCCTCGCGCTGTGCATCGGACGCGGCCTCGGACGTCGGGGTCGCGTGCTGGATGTCGGGCAATCTGTCGGTGTGCAACGTGGCCTGCGCGAATTCCCCTCATGAGGCCCTGGCTCAGGCTCGGACACGGTGCGAGGAAAAGCAGCAGCATAGCTGCCCCATCACTGCGACTGTGCCAGTGTCCGCTCAATAAGGGACTGTGTCGCAATAACAGGCTGAATGGACGCACGGCCGGTGGATACCGTCATCGCGGGCCTTCGCCCGCCATGACAATGACAGGCTGGCGGCTTCCGTCGAACGACTGGCTTATTGCGCCGCCTGGACTAAGCGCTTCCAGCCCCCGCGCGACGGCGCGTGAGTTCTCGATCTGGAACGTCTCGTTCAGGTGGTCGGGGGTGTCGAAAAACGCCCACCTTGGATAGCGCCCGCCGTTTGCGGTTTCCAGGAACGGCGCCCCCTGATCGTGAAACACCGCCTCGATCGCGGCTTTTTCCTCGGCGCTTATGGGCGAGTCGATAAAGCCGACCGGCAGGCCGCCGATCACCCGCACCCCATGCCGGCTGGCCCAGCGGATGAACGCGCCGACGACCCGTGTTCCATGGCCGGCGGCGATCTCGTCCGCGGTCGGATGAAA
Organism: Acetobacteraceae bacterium; assembly: GCA_027353465.1. Classification (GTDB taxonomy): domain Bacteria; phylum Pseudomonadota; class Alphaproteobacteria; order Acetobacterales; family Acetobacteraceae; genus Rhodopila. The sequence goes on from DAIEHR010000049.1 coordinate 14,402, forward strand.
CGGCACCATCGCCGCCAGGGCCGACAGATTGCCCGCGGCCAGTCCGGCGGTATGCCCAATATGATCGCCCAACGCGTTGAAACCCCCCGAGGCCGCGGCGCGCGGGTCACGGAAATGGTCACTGACCAGGACGGATTCGATCAGGCCCATGATCGCTGCGCGCAGATCGCCGGAAAACACCGCGGCGATCTGACGGCGCGGCGGCATCGTCAACAGCGTGGCTCGATCGTGGCGAAGCATGATCGCGGCGTCCGGACCAAGGTCGCTGGTCAGGCGGGACCGGACGTATTGGGCTTCCTCCAGCGGTAGATAGACGATGTCGCCCGGATGCAACACTGGCTTCCAGCGGGTAAACAGGTAGTCCAGGCCAACGCCCACGGCGACACCGGCGTTGACGCAGGGGCGCCCGATCAACGGCTGGATCGTCTCGCAGCGATGGGAGTAGGGGCCGTTCGACCCCGCCAGGATCACCAGCTTCGGCACCCGGATGGAGCGGCCCAGCGTCAGGTTGGCCTCGATCCGCGCCCGCAGCGCCCCCAGGGTCAGTGGCCGGTCCAGCAGCCAGGCGAATGCGCCGCCGTAGACAATCAGCGACAGGGCGCAGCTTAGCAGCAGGCGGCGCATCAGAACTGGAAATACAGAAACGGCGCCACATGCGGCGCGAAGAACAGCGCCTGCATCGATAGCGCGAAACTGGCGGTCAGCGCCCAGTGTTTGCCTGTTTGTCCGGTGCGGTGGATGTTGGGCAGGGTCAGCACGATCAGCCACCCCAGAAGCAGGCAGGCCGAGACCTCGGGGAAGCTAAGCGTGCGGCCGTCGCCCAGGAACGGCAGCACGGCGACCGGCCGGGCAACGACCGCCAGCGCCGGGATGGCCGCGACGATCATGCGCGGCACCGCGATGCCGTTGAGTCCGGCCATTCCGCTGAGCACCCCCAGCGTGTCGTGCAGCGAACCAGCCCGAAACGGCACCCAGGCCACGACCACGGCAAACAGCGTCAGCGCCCTGCCCGCGAACCGGGGCAGGGGCGGAAGCAGCCGGCGGTAGTGCCTGTGAGCCAACAGATACAAGCCGTGCAGCGCCCCCCAGGCGACGAATGTCCATGCCGCGCCGTGCCAAAGTCCAGCTAACAGCATCGTGGCCATCAGGTTCACCGCCTCGTGGCGGCGGTTGCCGCCCAGCGGGATATACAGATAGTCGCGCAGAAACGCCCCCAGCGTGATGTGCCAGCGGCGCCAGAACTCGACGATGTTTCTGGCCTGATAGGGGCTGTCGAAATTCGCCGGGAACCGGACGTTCAGCATGCGGGCCAGCCCGGTCGCCATGTCGGAATAGCCGGAGAAATCGAAGTAAATCTGCAGCGCGAACGACAATGTCGCGTACCATGCCTCGAAGAACGACAGTGCCGCACCGTGGCCCGCGGCGTCGAAACCCACATTGGCGAACCCGGCGAACATGTCGGCGAGCACCAGCTTCTTGGCGAGACCCAGCAGGAAATGGAGCAGTCCGTCCGCCAGGCAGGCGGCGTTGGGGCGGGCAAGGCCAGGGACGGTAAGCTGGGGGATGATCTCCCCCGGACGGACGATCGGGCCGGCGATCAGATGGGGAAAGAACGTCACGAACGCCGCGTAGTGGCGCAATGCCGGCAGCGGTGCGCCGGCCCGTGCGGTGTCGGCCAGGAACATGATCTGCTGAAAGGTGAAGAAACTAATGCCCAGCGGCAGGGCGACGTTCAAGGCGGCGGCATTGGGGATGGCGATGTGCAGAAAGAAGTTGGCATATTTGAACCAGCCCAGCAGCAGCAGATTGGCCAGCACACCGGCGGCCAGCCATGGGCGCGTGGCGCCGCCGCGCGCCAGTTTGCATCCGATCGCGTAATTGCCAGCGACCGAGGCGATCAGGATCGGCGTCTGTGCCGGGCTCCACCATGCGTAGAACAGCAAATTGGCCGCGATCAGCCACGGCAGCGGCCAGGCGGCGCCCAGAAGGCGTCCAACAACGAAGAAGCCGCCGATGCAAACCGGCATGAATCCGAGAATGAACGCGATGCTGTGGAACATCATGCGCGTCGGCCGGGTTCGTGGGACAATCAGCACCTTCATGGCAACGCGGCGAACGTAGCCCTGAATTCTTAACGAAAAGTTAACGACCGATCCGTCGAAGTTCTTGACAGAATTCGACTGTATGCAGCCTTAAAGCGTTGAAATGGAACAATAGAACCGTCTGGCATGGCACTTGCTGTTCGTCTCCCATTCCGTCACGGAGAGGGTGTCACCGGTGTTCCTCGCGAAAATCCGCTTTGTTGTGTTGCTGGCCGCGATAGCGCTGCTTCCGTGCGCTGGGTCGCGCGCCGATCCGATTAGCGTCCAGTTCACGGCGCGCATTGGCACCAGCAACAACATCGACGCGGCCGATATTTTTCACGAGGGGTATGGCGCAAATCTCGCTGGCCAGGTTATCGCCGGGTCAGTAACGATCGATCCTCTTCCGTTGGCCGCGCTGTGCGCGTCAGGGGGCGCCTGCTTCGGAGATTTTGGGGCTGGAGCGATCTCTGTCAGTTTCACCCTGAACGGTGTCACCTCCACCGTCGTCTCAACCGGCACGCTGGGGTATTTCGGTGGCCGCTCAGGCGGGGCGCTGTCGCTCAACAGCATGAGCAATGGCGGGGACAATTATCTGGCGGCGGGCGCGACCACGCCGGATGGGATGGTGCAGGAGTCGCTGGGCGTGCTGTTCAATAACGCCACGCCGTTCGATGCCGCCAGCAGTGCCGTCGCGGCGGTCGCCAGTCTGGCCACCATCGGCGGCGGCGCTGGTCTGGTGGCCGGCGGCATCACCTATATGAACTCCGTTGAGCACCTGGACGCGACGATCCTGGCTATCGAGGCCCCGGAGCCCATCGGAATCGCCGTGTTCGGCATGGCTCTTATGATGCTGGCGGTGATCCGCCGGACGCTTACCCACTGAACAGGTGTTCCCCGGCGGCCCGTTTGCTGGTAGCTGACGGGTGCCATGAACGATGACCTGCCGCCGAACCCGGCGCTTCTGCCAGCTGGCCTGCGCGATCTGTTACCGCCCGAGGCGGAAACGGAAGCCTCGGCCGTTGAGGCGCTGATGACCGTGTTCGCAGCACACGGCTATCAGCGCGTAAAACCGCCGTTGCTGGAGTTCGAGGACAGTCTCCTCGCCGGCTCTGGAGTCGCTGTCGCGGATCAGACGTTCCGCCTGATGGACCCGGACAGTCAGCGCATGATGGGACTTCGCGCCGACACCACCCCGCAGGTCGCTCGGATTGCCACCACCCGGTTGGGCGGGGCACCGCGGCCGCTGCGCCTGTCCTATGCCGGGCAATGCCTGCGGGTGCGCGGCAACCAACTCGACCCTGACCGCCAGATCGCGCAGGCGGGCGTGGAACTGATCGGGCACGACAGCCCCGAAGCCGATGCGGAAACCGTGATCGTGGCGGCCGAGGCGCTGGCAGCGGTTGGCCTGACCCGGGTGAGTTTCGACCTGACGCTGCCGATGCTGGTGCCGTCGCTATTGGACGACGCCGGGCTGAGCGGTCCCGACCGGGTCGCGCTGTCCCGCGCGTTGGACCGCAAGGACGCGGCCGCCGTGTCGCGGCACGGGGGTGCGCTGGCGCCTGTCCTGACTGAATTGCTTCTGGCCGCTGGGCCGGCCGACCGAGCCTTGGCGGCGCTGGCGGGGGCGCTGGCCGAACGCGTGGCCGCGACCGTGGCGGCGATTCGAACCGCCTCGCCGGAGATCCGGTTGACCGTCGATCCGGTCGAATTCCGCGGCTTCCGCTACGAAACTGGCGTCTCGGTGACGGTGTACGCCCCCGGCCGGCATGAGGAGCTGGGGCGCGGCGGCCGTTATATCTGCGGCGACAACGAACCGGCTACCGGGCTGACGCTGTATCCGGATGCGATCCTGCGGGTGGCGCCGCCGCGTCAGGCACGCCCGCGCGTGTTCGTGCCGTTCGGTTCCGACCGCGCCGCTGTCGCCGAATTGCGGGCGGGCGGTTTTGCCACGGTCGCCGCGCTCGCGGTGGCCGCCGATAACACCGCCGAGGCAAACCGCCTGGGCTGTTCCCATATCTTGCGCGACGGAAAAGCCGCGCTTCTTCACACCGAGGGCTGAACAATGGCCAATGTCGCCGTGATCGGCGCCCAATGGGGCGACGAGGGCAAGGGTAAAGTCGTGGATTGGCTGGCAAGCCGAGCGGACGTGGTTGTCCGGTTCCAGGGCGGACATAATGCCGGCCATACGCTGGTAGTAGGCGATCAGACCTATAAACTGTCGCTGCTGCCGTCCGGGCTGGTGCGCGGGAAGCTGGGCGTGATCGGCAACGGCGTCGTGGTTGATCCCGATGCCCTGCTGTCGGAGATTGCCCGCGTCACCGCCCAAGGCCTGAAGGTAACGCCGGAGACGCTTCGCATCGCCGAAAACGCCGTGCTGATCCTGCCGCTGCATCCGGCGCTGGACAAAGCGCGCGAGGAAGCCCGCGGCGCGGCCAAGATCGGCACCACCGGCCGCGGCATCGGCCCGGCCTATGAGGACAAGGTCGCCCGCCGCGCCATCCGCGTCGCCGACCTGGCAGAGCCGGAGACGCTGTCGCACAAGCTGGATGAGCTGCTGCTGCACTATAACACGCTGCTGCAAGGCCTTGGTGTCGCGCCGTTCGAAAAGCAGGCGCTGCTGGACGGGCTGTTGAAGCTGGCGCCGCAAATCCTGCCCTTCGCCGAACCGGTGTGGGAGCGGCTGGACGAACTGCGCCGCAGCGGTAAGCGCATCCTGTTCGAGGGCGCGCAGGCTGTCATGCTCGATGTCGATCACGGCACCTATCCGTTCGTTACTTCATCGAACACTGTGGCCGCGACAGCATCCTCGGGTGCCGGTGTTGGACCGAACGCGGTCGGCTTCGTGCTGGGCATCGCCAAGGCTTACTCGACGCGGGTGGGCTCCGGTCCGTTCCCGACCGAATTGTCCGACCAGATCGGCCAGTTGCTGGGCGATCGCGGCCATGAGTTCGGCACCGTCACTGGCCGCCGCCGCCGCTGCGGCTGGTTCGACGCGGCGCTGGTGCGTCAGGCCATCAAGGTTAGCGGCATTCAGGGTCTGGCACTCACTAAGCTCGACGTGCTGGATGGCCTGAACGAACTGAAAATCTGCACCGGCTACCGGATCAATGGCACGTTCTCCCGCCATCTTCCGGCCGCGCCCGGCGCCCAGGCGGCGGCGATTCCGGAATACGAGGTCATGGAGGGCTGGTCTGGCTCCTCGCGTGGCGCGCGGTCCTGGGCGGACCTTCCCGCCCAAGCGGTCAAATATGTCCGCCGGATCGAGGAACTGGTGGAAGCTCCCGTTACCCTGGTGTCCACCAGCCCCGAGCGCGACGATACGATCATGGTGAGGGATCCGTTCGAGGGCTGATTTCGCCCGCCGCACCAAGGCCGGGGTGGCGGTGCCCCGGCCGCGTTAACCATACGTAAACCATTTGCCCGGTAAGCTGCCGCGGTCTGACCAACATGGTTCGCCCGCATGCAAGTCGCCTTACCGCCGATCCACACGACCGGGCTTATCGCCGGCCGCTATGCCGTGGACGCCGCCCAGGTTCTGCTGGATGCCGGCGGTGGCCTGACGGCCTATCTGGCTCGCGACCGCATGGCCGCCGATGCGCGACGGGTCGCCATCGCCGTCTCCCGCGACGCATCTCCGCGTAGCAGGCATCTAAAACTTCTGCCCGACGGCATCGACAATCTGATGGTCCCGCTGGGGCACGGGCCGGCCCTACTTCCGGGCGGCAAGACCGAAGGCTGGTTTGTGATTTGCCCGCCGCCCCCCGGGCCGCCCGTGTCCGCGTCGTTGAACCGCTGGCCGGAGCGCGCATTGATCGACCTCGTCCTGCGCCCGATCGCCGGGGTATTGGATGTTCTGCAGCAGCGCAAACTGACGCACCGGGCAATCCGCCCAAATAATGTGTTTCAGTCGGCGCCCGGCCAGTCGGTGACGCTGGGAGCCGCGTGGGCCGCACCGCCCGCCATGCATCAGCCGTGTGTGTTCGAGTCGCCCTATAGTGCCATGTGCCATCCGGCTGGCCGGGGGGACGGCACCATCGCCGACGACGTCTATGCGCTGGGCGTCTTGCTGTTGACCTTGCTGAACGGCAGGCTGCCCATGGCTGGCATGGACGACCTGTCGGTGATCCGGCTGAAGCTGGATGTGGGTAGCTTTTCCGCGCTGACCCGGGACTCGCCGCTGTCCGGCTCGTTTGCCGACCTGTTACATGGGATGCTGGCTGACGATCCGGACTATCGGCCCCAGCCGGCGCAATTGCTCGACCTTGCCGCTCTGCGCGGCCGCCGCCTTGCCGCCCGCCCGGCTCGGCGAACGCAGCAGGCGCTGATGCTGAACGACATTGCCGTTTATGATGCCCGCATGTTGGCGTTCGCGTTGCTGCGGGATCAGAAGCGATCCGTTCAGCTTCTGCGCAGCGGCGTGGTGACCCAGTGGCTGCGGCGGGGATTGGGCGACGCCACCCTGGCAGCGCAGATCGAGGATCTGGTGCGCGGACGCGCGAACGAGACCCGAAGCGAGACTCGTGACGACCCGACTCTGATTATGCATACCGTCGGGACGATCAATCCACGGATGCCGCTTTGCTGGCGGGGGATCGCCCTTTGGCCCGATTCGCTGCCGGCCTTGCTGGCCGATGGTATCGCTGGCGATGCGGGCTCGCTGCTTGCGGCCGAGGAACTTCTGTTGAACGAAATCGTCGCCGATTGGTTGGCGGCTGGCGGCAGGAAAGCCTATGCCGGAGCGCCGGATATCTTCGCGCACCGAACGATGCTGGGTGCGCCAAATGGATTGTTGCGGCTGTTTTATGGCTTGAACCCGTTACTGCCATGCCGGAGCGAGGGCCTGACGGCCGCATGGGTCGCGGATATTCCGGCATTAATGGCTGGGTTGGAGCGAAACGCGGGCAAGGCCGGTGATAAGACGATTGACCTGCATCTGATGGCATTCATCGCCGCGCGAGCCGATCGCAAAACCGAAGCGCAGGTGGCCGACCTGGCGGGGTTGAAAAAAGCCGACGCGATTCGGCAGCGGGAACTTATGTTGCTGCGCGACCTGCAGGCACGATTCTATCCATATCCCATGCCCGCATTGGTTCGGTGGGCGGCCGGACGGTTACGCCCCGATCTGGAGCGATGGCGCAACAAACGGAAGCGGGAGGCGATCGAAAGTCAGATTGACGCTCTGATCCAGGCCGGTTTCCTGGCTCGTTTGTTGGACCTCATCGATGACCCCGCCGGCCGAATCAGCGACATCGCCGGGGCCATCCGAGCGGCGAATGAGGTGATGGCGTTGGATGCGGAGGCATCGCGAATCGAAAGAAGCGACGATCTGCGTGCGGCGAACGCACAGCGGGCTGGTCATGCGATCGCCGGCGGCCTCGGCGTGTCGGCGCTTA
>DAIEHR010000050.1 GCA_027353465.1 Acetobacteraceae bacterium
AAAATACCCTCCCGCTGCATCTTCTTCTTGAGCGCCTTCAGCGCCTGATCGACATTGTTGTCACGCACGAGAACTTGCACTTGGCAGCCTGCTCCTATTCAGGGCGCCCCCGCCACCGGGTGCGCAAATACGTTCGCACCGAGGATTCCGGGGCGGGGGCTGGCCCTATAACATGGTCTTGGATACTTACAAGCTCAATTTCCGCTACCGAAGGCACCGAACGCTCATGGCCATTCTGAAAATTGCCCGAATGGGCCACCCGGTTCTGCTACAAAAATGCGCCCCGGTCACCGATCCCGGCGCGGCGGATATCCGCCGGCTGGTCGCCGACATGATGGAAACGATGGAAGACGCGCCCGGCGTCGGCCTTGCCGCACCTCAGGTTTACCAGGCCCTTCGGCTGTTCGTCTTCCGCGTCCCCGGCGGCCGGCAGGACCCCGCGGACACGCCCATCGGCAACACCGTGCTGATCAACCCGATCGTCGAACCGATCGGTGAGGAAACCGTGATGGGCTGGGAGGGCTGCCTGTCCATTCCCGACCTGCGCGCCGCCGTGCCCCGCGCGGCGCGTATCCGCTATCGCGGCACCGACTGCGACGGCAACGTGATCGAACGGGAGGCGTCCGGCTTCCACGCCCGCGTCATCCAGCATGAGTACGACCACCTCGACGGCATTCTTTACCCGATGCGAATGTCGGATTTCCGCTATTTCGGCTTTACCGATGAACTCGACCGCGCCGGAGCAAAAGGATGACCCCCGCCCCCGAACGTTCCCCCGAACGCGATGCCGCGATCGTGGCGATGTTGCCCAACGTGGCGTTCGACGGCTGGACCAAGCGGGCGATCCAGGACGGCGACGCCGATCTTCTGTTCCCGCTGGGCGCGCCCGAGATGATCGAGGCGTTCTGCGACCTGGCTGACCGGCAGATGGAGGAAGGCGCCGCGCATCTGGCGGAAACCCGGCTGTCCCGGCGGGTCCGGGCGGTGATCGCGCTGCGGCTGGAACAGAACCGGCCGCATAAGGAGGCGATCAGGCGGGCGCTCGGCGTGCTGGCGCTGCCGCAAAACGCCCGGATCTCGGCGGCGACAGCAGCCAGGACCATCGACGCCATCTGGCGTTCGGCTGGCGACGAATCGGCCGGCTTCAGTTGGTATTCCAAACGCGCCATCCTGGCAGCGGTTTATGGCGCCACGATCCTGTATTGGCTGCGCGACACGTCAGAAGACGATGCCGACACGCTGGCGTTTCTGGACCGCCGGCTGGCCGGGGTCGGGCGCATGGGCAAGCTGCGCGCGAAGGCGGACGATCTGCTGGGGCGGCTTCCCAAGCCTGGTAAACTACGAATGGGTGACACGGGCTGACGGACACTCTATCTGTGCGGCAAATCCGGTTGGCGCATCGCCAGCCGGCCCCCAGCGTAAGCCGCCGATAGCACAGGTTCATGACCGACACCCCCCTCTCGCAGATCCGCAACTTCTCGATCATCGCCCATATCGACCACGGGAAATCCACCCTGGCAGACCGGCTGATCCAATACACCGGCGGTCTGACCGCGCGCGAGATGACCGCCCAGGTCCTCGACAGCATGGAGCTGGAGAAGGAACGCGGCATCACCATCAAGGCGCAGACCGTCCGCCTGAGCTATAAGGCGAAGGACGGCCTGACCTATGTGCTGAACCTGATGGACACGCCGGGCCATGTGGACTTCGCTTACGAAGTCAGCCGCAGCCTGGCCGCGTGTGAGGGCAGCCTGCTGGTGGTGGATGCCAGCCAGGGCGTCGAGGCGCAGACCCTGGCCAACGTCTATCAGGCGATCGACGCGAATCATGAGATCGTGCCGATCCTGAACAAGATCGACCTGCCCGCCGCCGAACCGGAACGCGTCAAGCAGCAGATCGAGGACGTGATCGGCCTGGATACGTCGGACGCGGTGGAGATCAGCGCCAAGACCGGCCTGAACATCGAAGGCGTGCTGGAAGCCCTGGTCACCCGCCTGCCGCCGCCGAAAGGCGACCCGGACGCACCGCTGAAGGCGCTGCTGGTCGATAGCTGGTACGACCAGTACCTGGGCGTGGTCATCCTGGTCCGCATCAAGGACGGCCATCTGAAGCGCGGCCAGAAGATCCAGATGATGGCACAAGGGGCGATCCACACCGTCGAACAGGTCGGCGTCTTCACCCCCAAGATGATCCCGGTGGACCAACTTGGCCCGGGCGAGATGGGCTACATCACTGCCGCCATCAAAACCGTCGCCGACTGCAACGTGGGTGACACCATCACCGACGACCGCGTGCCGGCGCTGGAGGCTCTGCCCGGTTTCAAGCCGTCGATCCCGGTGGTCTGGTGCGGCCTGTACCCGATCGACGCCGACGATTTTGAAAAGCTGCGCGACAGCCTGGGCAAGTTGCGCCTGAACGACGCCAGCTTCCACTATGAGCCTGAAACCTCCGCCGCGTTGGGCTTCGGCTTTCGCTGCGGCTTCCTGGGCCTGCTGCATCTGGAGATCATCCAGGAACGGCTCAGCCGCGAGTTCGACCTGGACCTGATCGCCACCGCGCCGTCCGTCGTCTATCACATCTTCAAAACCCATGGCGGCGGGATGATGGAGCTGCACAACCCGGTCGATATGCCGGACGCCGGTTCGATCGACCATGTCGAGGAGCCATGGATCAAGGCCACCATCATGGTGCCCGACGAATACCTGGGCAGCGTCCTTAGCCTATGCACCGAACGGCGTGGCCAGCAGGTGGACCTGACCTATGTGGGCAATCGAGCAATGGCGGTCTATCGGATTCCGCTGAACGAGGTGGTGTTCGATTTCTATGACCGGCTGAAATCCGTCTCCCGCGGGTATGCCAGCTTCGACTACGTCATGGATGGATATGCCGAGAGCGACTTGGTCCGCATCTCCATCCTGGTGAACGGCGACCTGGTGGATGCGCTGTCGTTCATCGCCCACCGTGCCGCCGCCGAGAACCGTGGCCGCCAGATCTGCGCTCGGTTGAAGGACCTGATCCCCAAGCAATTGTTCAAGATCGCCATCCAGGCGGCCATAGGCAGCCGAGTGGTCGCGCGCGAGACCATCAGCGCGCTGTCGAAGGACGTGACCGCCAAGTGCTACGGCGGCGACATCAGCCGCAAGCGAAAGCTGCTTGAAAAGCAGAAAGAAGGCAAAAAGCGGATGCGCCAGTTCGGCAAGGTGGAGATCCCGCAATCGGCGTTCCTCGCCGCCCTGAAGATGGACGCCTGACAGGACGCCCAGCTTAGGCCTCGCAACGAGGTAGACGAACCGCTTGACGGGGGCGACCGGCCCATCGCCGTCATGGCGGGGGCCCGTGAGGTCATCCCGGGGCTGATTTTGTGGGCCGATTCACCCGATGCCAGGATGCTTGCGTCGGGATCGGGCCACGAATGCCACATGGCCGGGAGGGCGAAGGCCGCACTCCGCGAACGTCTTACGGCCGTTTCGCGGGAATTATGTGCCTCGTTGAGACAAAGCGACCCGACCAGTATGGCCTGAGGTCTTCATTCCTTACATCAAAACGATCGGGACCGATCCGGCCGCCCGAACGGAAGTCACACTCCGGCTGGGATCATTCGCCCCGGGCAAATTCATTACGCCCAAGCTGGGCAGTTCAGAATTTCCGCTTATGTAAGATACTGTAGGGGGT
>DAIEHR010000082.1 GCA_027353465.1 Acetobacteraceae bacterium
GGCGGCCTCGGCCCGACCGTCGATGACCTGTCGCAGGAAATCGCCGCCCAGGCCGCCGGAGTGGGACTGGTCCTGCACGAAGAATGGCTGGCTAAGATGGAGGGCTTCTTCTCCAAGCGCGCCCGCGCCATGCCGCCCAACAACGTCAAGCAGGCGATGCTGCCCGCCACGGCCGAGATGATCGACAATCCGATCGGCACCGCCTGCGGCTTCGCGCTGGACATCGGCAAGGCCCGCTTCTTCTTCACCCCCGGCGTGCCGCGCGAACTGCGCCGCATGCTGGAAGAGCAGGTGATCCCCCGCATCCTCGCCCGCTCCGGCGCCCCGGCATCGATCTTCCTGAAACGGTTCCACTCCTACGGCCTGGGCGAATCTCATGTCGATCAGCTTCTGGCCGGGGTCGAGGCCCTGGACCCGGACGGCGGTGTGAAGCTGGGATTCCGGGCGCACTATCCGCAGCTGGAAACCAAGCTGACAGTGCGCGGAACCGACATGACGGACGTTCACCGTAAACTCGCCCCGGTGACGGCCGAGGTGCAAAAGCGCCTGGGCAACTTCATCTTCGCGGAGGACGACAAGACGCTGGAAGGCGTCACCCTGGCCGAACTGATAGCCAAGGACGCCACCCTGACCCTGGTGGAAACCTTCACCGCCGGCCAGATCGCCGCCCGCATCGCCCATCTGCCGGCGGCGGAGAAGGTCTTCCGCCATGGCACCGTCGCCCGCCACCTGGACCAACTGTTCGGCGTCAAACTTCCACCCGAACTGGATCAGGCCACCACCGAGGCCGTGACCCGAGCCGCGCGCGAACACACCGGCGCCACCCACGCTCTGGCGGTGCTGATCGAACTGGATGAGGGCACCGATCGCATCGACCTCGGCGGCACCATCTGGATCGGTATCGCCACCGCCGATCGCATGGAATTCCGTCGCTCGCGCATCCTCGGCGGCCGGGAATGGGTCCGATTGGGCGCGGTCGAATTGGCACTCGATTGCCTGCGCCGCTTCCTGCAAGGACTGCCCGTGGTCGAGCGTATCGACTTCGAGAAGACCTGATTCGCCAATAAGATAGAGTCCCATGCTTAAACGCCAAGAGATTGACTCCCCCTACGCCTGGTTCCGGCTTGGGGTTTCCATGCTGCTGTCCGCCATCGGCGGGGTCGGCATGTGGTCCGTCGTGGTTGTCCTGCCCACCGTCGGGGCGGAATTCCACGCGGAGCGCGGCGCCGCGTCCCTGCCGTTCACCCTCACCATGATCGGCTTCGGTATCGGCGGAGTCATCATGGGCCGGGTCGCGGACAAGCGGGGCATCGTGCTGCCGGTCATGATCGGCGCCTGCACGCTTGGCGCTGGCTACATGCTGGCCTCGTTCACCACCGGCCTGTGGTCGTTCGCTGCTGCCTATACGCTGATCGGCACGTTCGGCGCCGCGGCGACCTTCGTTCCGCTGATCGCCGATATCTCGTTCTGGTTCGAAAAGCGCCGGGGCATCGCGGTCGCGCTGTGCGCCTCCGGCAATTACGTCTCCGGAGCGATCTGGCCCACGCTGATCGAATGGGCGATCCGCACCCACGGCTGGCGGCCCACCCATTTCGCCATCGGCGCCTTCTGCCTGCTGGTCATGCCGCCGCTGACCCTGCTGTTGCGCAGCCGCCCGCCCCAACGCGCGGCGGGTGCTGCGATCCCCGCCGCGTCGCGTCGGCAAATCGCGTTGTCGCCGGCGACTTTGCAAACCTTGCTGGCCATCGCCGGCCTCGCCTGCTGCGTGGCGATGTCCATGCCGCAGGTCCATATCGTCGCCTATTGCGCCGACCTCGGCTACGGCCCCGCCCGAGGCGCCCAGATGCTCTCCCTCATGCTCGGTTTTGGCATTGTCAGCCGGGTTGGGTCAGGATTCCTGGCTGATCGGCTCGGCGGCGTGGCTACCCTGCTGATTGGCTCCGCCGCCCAAATGACGGCGTTGACCCTGTATTTGATGATGGACGGGCTGACGTCGCTCTACATCATTTCCGCCCTGTTCGGCCTGTTTCAGGGCGGCTTGGTGCCCAGCTACGCGATCATCATCCGCGAGTGCTTCCCCGCGAAGCAAGCCGGCGCCCGTGTCGGCGTGGTGATGATGATGACCCTGCTGGGCATGGCCCTGGGCGGGTGGATGAGCGGCGTGATCTTCGATTACACGGGATCTTACCGAGCAGCGTTTGCCAATGGGATAGGGTGGAACGCGCTGAACTTCGCGATCGCCCTGTTCTTCCTGTCGCGCTCCCGGATCACCGGACTCCGCTTGGCCACAGCACCACACGCAAGGTCTGCAGCAGAATGACGAAATCGAACAGGATGGAGAAATTCTTCACATAATACAGATCGTAGCTCAGCTTGGACCGGGCATCGTCGATCGAGGCACCATAGGGATAGTTGATCTGCGCCCAGCCGGTCAGCCCGGCCTTGACCATGTGCCGTTCATTATAGAGTGGGATGTTCTCGGCCAGCTCCTTTACGAACATCGGCCGTTCGGGTCGCGGGCCGACGAACGACATCTCCCCTTTCAAGATGTTAACCAGTTGCGGCAACTCGTCGATCCGGGCGCGCCGCAGGAAGTTGCCAACCAAGGTAATGCGGTCGTCCCGCTTCGCGGCCCATACCGCCCCGCCGGCCTCAGCGTTGACTCTCATGGTGCGTAACTTCATGATAGAAAACACTTTTCCGTCCATAGTTACGCGTTCCTGGCGGTAGAGCACCGGTCCCGCGCCCTCCAGCCGGATCGCCAGCATGCCGCCCAGGATCAGCGGCGCTGTTAGCAGCAGGACTAAAGAGCTCACAATCAGGTCGAACCCGCGCTTCAGAAACCGGTCCAGCGCCCCGAAGGTGAAACCATCGGTATAGACTAACCAGCCGAGTTCCATCCGCTTCAGGTCGATGCGACGGATCTCCCGCTCCACGAAACTGAGGTACTGGATCACCGGAAAGCCGGCCTTCTTGCACTCCAGCAGCCGTTCCAGATTCATGCCGCGGCGCTCGTCTGGTGCGACGATAATCAGGTCGGCATCCACCTTGATGGCGGCGGAGACGATGTTGAAGCCCTCGGGGCAGACGATGTGGTCCGGCCGTTCGGCGAGCAGCCGCGGGTCCACGATCTCCTGCTGGTCATGCACCAGGGTGACGTCGTCATGCAGGCTGCTGCCCTCCCGCCCCAGCATATGCAGTAGGTCCCAGGCCCGCTGACCGGCGCCGACGATCAGCAGGCGGCGGCGCAGCACCCGGCGGCGGATGAGTACATCGATGATCAGGCGGGCCAAGAACGCGCAGAACGTGAACGTCACCACCGCCAGGCTGAACAGCATGGTCTGGTCGCGGCCACCCGGCGTGATGGCGTGGGGAAGAAGCAGCGGCTGGATCAACGAAACCAGGACCTCCAACCCGCCACCCATGCCGACCACCAGCGGCACGCGGGTCAACGAGCGTCCGGCTTCCAGGATCGCTTCCCGGCGATACAGCCCCATGGCGAACAGCAGCAGCAGGTCGAACGCCGGATATCCCAGGCCACGGGAGTCAGCCGGCAGCCTGAACAGGTCCAGCGCATCAGGTCGCGATATCGCCAACACCAGCGGCCAGACCGACATGACCAGTATGGCGTCCAGGGCGAACAGCACCGTGCCAGTGGTTGTCTTAGAAATTCCGAACATCCTGATCCTGGTTCCGAACCGGCTTGCGCGCCGTCTCCCGCCAAGCGTTCTACAACCGGAACATGGCTGTTGTTAACAGAATTACGGATGATTGGCGCGGAAACGCCGCCGCCAAATGCCGCTGCATTTTGGTTCTCTCCGCTCGGCGAAAGTTGATCGCCAGACGGGCCATAAATGCCTCTGATTAACCGATCGATCGGGGACCGATCTGGTTCGTGATTGGACTCAAGGTACCACCGATCCGTAAACTTCGTTCCGAACAACACGCTTTACGCGGCTGTGTTTCCATCGATTGTGCCCAAAGGACCGATCCCTGTGACGATCTGTCTCGACCAAGCCATGATTCAACGCTTTCGTGAGGATGGGTTCCTTTGCTTCGATACCGGGCTGTCCGCACCGGAAATCGCAACGCTGCGCGCAACACTTTCAACGTTGCACACCGATAACGTTGGTTTCAAGGAAGGAGCGCTCTTCGACGCGATGGGCGTCGACGACGGCTCCGCCCCAGCGCGGTTTCCGCAGATATTGCACCCGCGTTCATTCGCGCCCCAACTGATCGGCAGCCCGTTCTATCGGATCGCCCGCGGTATCGCCGAACAGATCCTCGGTAAGGATGTCCGGTTCAAGGCCGATATCTCGTTGCTGAAGCCCGCGCAGATTGGCGGTCCCACGCCGTGGCACCAGGATGAGGCGTTCCAGGACCCCGCCTTCGACTATCAGGAAATCAGTTTCTGGCTGGCGCTCCAGCCCGTCGATACGTCCAATGGGTGCATGGCCTATGTCCCCGGCTCCCACAAAGGCCCTGTGCTGCCGCATGGCTTTCCCGGCGGTGACTCCCGCATTCACGCGCTGGAGTGCATCGACGGCTTCGACCCGCTGGACGCGGTTTCCTGTCCGCTGCCGGCCGGGGGGTGCGTGATCCATAACGGGAAAACCGTGCATGGCGCTGGCCCAAACGCCTCGGGCGGTGACCGGATGGCCTATGTTTTGATCTTCGATACGGTGCCGGTCCCGGCAAAAACCGAACGGCATTTCCCCTGGCGCGCCCACCACAAGACGGCCCGGGCGCAGCGCGAGTTGGAGTGGCGCCGGCACGGCGGCATCCTCGTGCATTTGTGGCGGCAACGCACTCGGGTCCGGATCACCAATATCCGCACCCTGCTGTTTGATATGCGTCGGGCTCTCCGCGCGGTCAGGCGTGTGGTGAGCGCCGGCTAGCGCCTGTCACCTGCGGATGGTGCCTCAACCGCTTGTGGACACCTCAGCCCAAGCGGCCATGGCAGTGTTTGTACTTCTTCCCCGATCCGCAGGGGCATTGCGCATTGCGCGGTGTTCCGGCCCAGGTGCTTTCGTCGTTTGGGTCAACAGCCGCCAGCCTGGACTGCGCGATCGACACGATCCCGGTGTCCACCGGCGGCTCAGCCAGGGCAAGATCGCCCGCGAGGGCAGATCGCGGTTCGGCATGGCTTTCCGTCATCTGAAGGAACGGCGGCGGTTCCATCGGGCGTTCGGGGGCGAGTTCCACGCGGGCCAGCATGCCGGTGACACGTTCCTTCAACTCACCCAGCATGGCGTTGAACAGGGTGAAGGCCTCGGATTTGTATTCGTTCAGCGGGTCGCGCTGGCCATAGGCACGCAGACCGATACCCTGGCGCAGGTGGTCCAGGGCATACAGATGCTCTTTCCACACCGCATCCAGCGTCTGGATCAGCAGGCTCTTTTCGATGAACCGCATCAGTTCGGGACCCATGTTGGCGGCTTTCGCGGCCATCATTTGGTCCACCGCCTGTTCGATCCGCTCGCGCAGGTGGGTTTCGTCGATGCCTTCTTCCTTGCCCCAAGCCTCGATGGGTAGTTCCATGTTGAAGACGCGGCGGACATCGGCGGCCAGATCGGCCAGCTCCCATTGTTCGGAGAACGCCTTTTCCGGAACCCGAGCGGCGACCATCAGAGCCAGGACCTCACTGCGCATGTCGGCGACCGTCTCGGCGACATCCGGCAGCTTCATGAACTCTTTGCGCTGGGCATAGACCTCCTTGCGCTGGGCGTTCATGACGTCGTCGTATTTCAGCACGTTCTTGCGGGTGTCGAAGTTGCGAGCCTCGACTTTTTTCTGTGCTTTTTCAAGGGCTTTGTTGATCCAGGGATGCACGATGGCCTCCCCGTCCTTCAGGCCCAGGCGCTGCAACATGCCGCCCATCCGATCGGAGCCGAAGATACGCATCAAATCGTCTTCCAGTGACAGGAAGAACCGCGAACGGCCCGGATCGCCCTGACGGCCGGACCGGCCGCGCAACTGGTTGTCGATGCGGCGGCTTTCGTGCCGTTCGGTGCCGATCACGAACAGCCCGCCGGCGTCCTTGACTTTCTGGTGGGCGATCGCGTTTTCCTCGCGGATTTTGGCTTCGCGGGCGGCCCTGGCGTCCGGGTCGTGGATGTTGGCCAGTTCCTTGCGCAGCCGCACGTCCAGGTTGCCACCGAGTTTGATGTCGGTGCCGCGGCCGGCCATGTTGGTGGCGATCACCACTGCGCCGGGCGCACCGGCCTGGGACACGATCTCGGCTTCCTGCTCGTGGAAGCGGGCGTTCAGGACCGAGTGCGGGACCTTCTTCTTCTTCAGCAGCTCGCTGATCGTCTCGCTCTTTTCGATCGACGTGGTGCCGACCAGCACCGGCTGGCCCTTGGCGCGGGCCTCATCGATCAGGACGGCAACCGCTTCATACTTCTCGGCGGCGGTGCGATAGACCTCGTCGTCCTCGTCCTTGCGGGTGACGGTGACGTTGGTGGGGATTTCCACCACATCCAGCTTGTAGATTTCGGCGAACTCATCGGCCTCGGTCATTGCCGTGCCGGTCATGCCGCCCAGCTTGGGATACAGGCGGAAGTAGTTCTGGAAGGTGATCGACGCCAGGGTCTGGTTTTCGGCCTGGACTGTGACGTGCTCCTTCGCCTCCAGCGCCTGATGCAGGCCCTCGGAATAGCGGCGGCCCTGCATCATGCGGCCGGTGAATTCGTCGATGATGACGACCTGATCGTCGCGGACGATGTAATCGACATCGCGGGTGAACAGGGTATGCGCCCGGACCGACTGCTGGACGTGATGGACGACCGAGACGTTGAAAATGTCGTAAAGGTTGCCCTCGGTGATGACCCCGGCGGCCTTCAGCATGTCCTCGACCCGTTCGCTGCCGGGTTCGGTCAGCGACACCGTCTTGAACTTTTCATCCTTCTCATAGGTGGACGGGTCTTTCACCAGCTCTTTCACCACCAGATCGACTTGGCGATACAGGTCGGAGCTGTCCTCGGCGGGGCCGGAGATGATCAGCGGCGTGCGGGCTTCGTCGATCAGGATCGAGTCCACCTCGTCCACGATGGCGAAGAAGAAGTCGCGCTGGACCATGTCCTCCAGCCGATACTTCATGTTGTCGCGCAGATAGTCGAAGCCGAACTCGTTGTTCGTGCCATAGGTGATGTCGGCGGCGTATTGCGTCCGCTTGGTATCCTCATCCTGGCCGTGCACCACCACGCCGTAGCTCAGACCCAGGAAGTTATAGATCTGACCCATCCAGTCGGCATCGCGACGGGCCAGGTAGTCGTTCACCGTCACGACGTGGACGCCCTTGCCGGCCAGGGCGTTGAGGTACACCGGCAGCGTGGCGACCAGGGTCTTGCCTTCGCCGGTCTTCATCTCGGAGATTTTGCCGTCGTGCAGCACCATGCCGCCGACGAGCTGAACGTCGAAGTGGCGCTGTCCCAGGACCCGCCGGCTGGCCTCGCGCACCGTGGCGAAGGCCTCGGGCAGCAGATCATCCAGCGTTGCCCCGGATGCCAACCGAGCTCGGAATTCGACTGTTTTGGCCGCCAGCGCTTCGTCGGACAGCGCCTTCATGCCGTCTTCGAGTGCGTTGATCGCCGGAACACGCCGCTGGTACCCTTTCAGGGAGCGGTCGTTGGCGGAGCCGAAAATGGCACGGGCAATAGAGGCGAGCATACGGACCTTCCAAGCGCTATCAGTCCGGGCAGACCCAGACGCGCGACCTTCAGATAGGACCCGAAGCGCCAAGGGTCAACGAGAACGAGAAAAGTGGCTGGGCCGATGTGGTGAACAATCGCGGCGTGCGGCCGTTGACGCGATTGGTTGGGTCGGGTGGGTGAGCGTGCGGCGTCTAACGAGCGTCTCAAAGAACGATAATTTGCACTAATCCTCAAAACATGGACGGTCCCTGCTTCCAGTTGCGTTTGTAGGCTAAGGCAGTCGCGCAAAAAATGCGCATCCAACGATGCGGTTGCCCTCTCTGCCAATGTCACGGCTTATATACAGACGTGGGAATTTAATCAACCATTCTCCGGTTCAGCCATGCACAGCAGAAGGGGCGGAGGAGGGAAGGCGATTAACCGCTGCGATACCCGTAAGGATACGCGGCGAAATAAACGAGTCGTTTGACGGGAGCCGTCGGCATCTCATCGTCATGGCTGGCGCAGGCCATCACAGGCGTTAACGGAGGGCGATGATCCTTCGGGTTTTGTCCCGCGAGTGACGCGGTGTTTGTCTGTGGATTTAGATAACAGGTTGGCGGAAAGAGGATTTCTCCATCCCGTGTCGGCCGGAACAGGCCCGGCCATGACGAATAGGCAAATACGCGTTCCGCTAACTCATTATCCAGATGGTCATCGAGGGCCGGAAGACCGTCGATGCCCATGCCCCACAGCCGCTAAATGAACACGCCCGCCATGCCGCCCGCCGGATACCGCGTCCCCGCCGCCGCCCCCACCGGGATCGCGGCGGAAATCAGCGCCACATCGGCGGCTGACAGCACCACGTTCAGGGCGCCGATGTTTTCATCCAGGCGCGGCGCGTAGCGGGTGCCTGGAATGGCAACGACGTCCGGCCCCTGCGCCAGCAGCCAGGCCAGCGTCACCTGCGCCGGGGTGCAGGCCTTCGCCGCCGCGATTTCCTCGATCTTCGCGACCAGCGCCCGATTTTGGCCGAAGTTCGCCTCCTGAAACCGCGGATGCGCCGCCCTGCGGCCATCGACGTCGGCGAAAGTCTTGATCGCGCCCGTCAAAAAGCCGCGCCCCAGCGGGGAATAGGCGACGAAGCCGATGCCCAGTTCAGTCGTGGTCTTGCGGGTTTCCTCAGCCTCCTGGCGGTACAGCAAAGAGTATTCGGTCTGCACGGCGGCGATCGGATGCACGGCGTGCGCCCGGCGGATTCGATCCGGTGCCGCTTCGGACATTCCCAGGAACCGCACCTTGCCTTGCTGAACCAGCTTCGCCATCGCGCCGACCGTATCCTCGACCGGGACAGCCGGATCGACGCGGTGCTGGTAATACAGGTCGATCACCTCGACCCCGAGCCGCTTCAAACTGGCCTCGCAGGCCTCGATAACATATTCGGGGCGGCCGTTGACGCCGTTCGGCTGGCCGGGCCGCTGGGTCTGGCCAAACTTGGTGGCCAGCACGACCTTGTCGCGGCGGCCTTTCAATGCCCGGCCGACCACCTGTTCGTTATGGCCCCAGCCGTACATATCCGAGGAGTCGAAGTGATCCACGCCCATGTCGATCGCATGGCGGATCAAGTCCTCGGACACCGCGTCCTCAGCCGAACCGTAAATGCCGGAGAGCGACATGCATCCCAGGCCAATCGCGGATACGGACAGGCCGCCCCGCCCGAGCGGACGATGCGCGAGGATGGGTTGTGTTGCCATGAG
Source organism: Acetobacteraceae bacterium (assembly GCA_027353465.1). Taxonomy (GTDB): domain Bacteria; phylum Pseudomonadota; class Alphaproteobacteria; order Acetobacterales; family Acetobacteraceae; genus Rhodopila. Next base: position 9,392 of record DAIEHR010000082.1, read on the forward strand.
GTTAAGTCTCCGATTGCCATTTGCCGGCATTATGGCGGGGCGGGCGGTTTGGCGCCAGGGCAGGGGCCAGCCGGCTTCCGCGCGCGCGGCGGCGATTACAACAACGAGGGCGTGTTCATTGCCGGGTCGGGGCTGGCCCGCAGATTCCGGTCAACGAAGCTGATCACCGTCGCCATCGTGGGTGGCCGGTCGAACACCGGGTCGCCGAACCCCGGGTGGATCGATTCCAGTTGTTCGGCCAGTGACCCATAGTGTTCCTCGGACGGCAGGCGATTGTTCAGTTCTCCGAACAAAGGGTCGGCGACGACGATCGAGCCGAAGCGGCCGAGCCGGCAGCCCAGGCTTTCGGGGTCCTTGAAAGCTTCAAACAATACAAAGAACAGCAGCGGCGGATCGACGCACAGGGCGGCGATGTCATCGGCCTCGGCTTCCTCGCGAAGTCCGGCCCACGGCCGCGGCGCGCCTTGAAAGTCACCGCCGCGCAGCCATGCCATGATCTCGTTCTGCCAATAGTCGTCGCGCAGCAATGGCGAATCGTTGACGATCGGGGCGAGCGATTCTTTCTCCCGCATCGCGGCCAATAGTTCGGACACCGGCCATAGATTGGCCAGTTCGCCGCTGATCAGGTCGCGATACAGAACCCCGCCACCGCCCGAAGGGTCGATGGGTCCATAGGTTGCCGAGGACAATGTCATCGGCTCCGCCGGTCCAATGCGGCGACTGAGGTTGATATGATTTGGATCGGAAACGCCAGGAACATTGAAGAAGTTGGACCACTGGATCAGCCAGGCCGCCGGCAGCGGCTCCATCCTTGTGTTGCTGGCGGATGAAAACCGCGTCAGCGCGTCCTTCATGAATTGACCGAAGGCGGGGCTTTTGGCGTTGATTCGATAGCTGTCCTTTATCATCACGTGGCCGAACCGGAAGGCGCCGTGGGAAAACTCCAGCGGCACCCCCGCGGTCCTGGCGCCGGACAGCAAATCCAGAAATGGCGGCCGGCCGGTGGAGTACAGCGCATGCACGGATGGATGCAGCAGGCGCTTCAGCAGATCGTCGCGGATGATGCGGCGATAGATCAGCGTGGTAGCTTCCCGGGCCTTGGCGAAGCGCTTTGCGGTGTCGTGGACGAAGTCCGCCGTGGCGGCGTCGGCCGGGGGGGGCGCCTGGCGGTCAATGAAGATGTTGTGCAGGTGCGAAAACACCATCGTTAGCTGAGAGATCACCGCGTGATGGTCGTTGCGGGCGTCAGCGATCAGGGGTTCGGTCAGGCCGGGCAGGCTGGCTGCCGTGTTGTCCAGCCTTAGCCGCGCGATATCGCGAAACGGGCAGACCGTCGCTCCATCCTGGGTTGGCACCGCGCCCGATCGGCCGAGTTGCAGCTTGGCCCGCGCGGTGTCTTCAGGCCCGTCGGGTGCGAAGATGATGCGCGACATGCCGGGACCGTCACCGTAAAGCGCATCGAGTCCGAGCCGGTGATCGCGATCGTTGGCGGTGTCTTGATCCAGGTTCGTTGTTGCCCAGAACGGAAGTCGCGTCGCGACCATATCGTGCGCCACGAATTGCAGTAGATAGGTATATCCCGACGGCACATAAGGATTATCGCGCGAGTCGGGATGGTCCTTGCGGATGGGATCTTCCAGCCCGGCCTGGCGGTGTGGCGCGGCATCCCATTCCAGGCGGGCGTTCATCCGAGCCGCGAGGCGGGCGAAGCGTTCGGCTGTTTCCTTGCGGTTTCCCGACGCGGGCGGCCGGAAACGACCCTTCAGGGCAAAGTGGCGGAACCCGCGCGGAAGCGCCTCCGCGATGACGGTTCGGTATGCCGGATGCGGCGGCGTGCGCCCGCGCGGCTTGAATGGTCCGCCTCCGTGGAGGGTCATGCGCCGTTAACTCTCACTCGATCCATCCACTCTAACCTGGCTTCCGCGGTCCCGCCGGTTTCCGACCGGCGACGGGTTTGCTAGCTATGCCGGATGCAACCTCCTCATCCGTCCAAGCTGACGTTTCCATTCGCCGCTCCGCCCGCTTTGGGCGAAGTCATCGTAGTAGCGCCCGGTATAGCGTGGCTAAGGTTACCACTTCCTTACAGGCTGGATCATGTAAATATCTATCTTATCGAAAATTCCGGTGGTTGGACGGTTTTTGATACGGGGCTGGGTACAGACGCATGCAGGGAGGCGTGGAAGGCGGTTTTGTCGGGTCCGCTCGCCGGACAAAATCTTAAATCAGTAGTTGTGTCTCATTTTCATCCAGATCATGTCGGCCTCGCCGGATGGATGTGCGAGACATACGGCTTGGAATTGACGATGCCCCGACCGGAGTATCTGCACAGCGTGGTGCTGCAATGCGCGCCGGCTGACTATGGAGAAGCCGTGTTCCGCCCGTTCTATCAGCGGCACGGCCTCTCGGTCGAAGCGACCGAAATCGTACTCAGCCGAGGCCACGAGTATCTGAAGCGCACCACCGGCGTCCCCGCGTCCTACCATCGCATCAAGCACGGCGACACGACCACCATCGGTGGCCGGACGTTCGGGGTGCAGACCGGCGGCGGACACGCGCTGGAGCAGGCAATGCTTTACCGTCCCGAGGAGAAACTGTTCCTCGCCGCCGATCAGGTCATCGCTCGGATTTCGCCCAACGTCAGCGTGCATCCGATGGAACCGGATCTGGATGCGCTGGGGATCTACCTGGCCTCGCTGCGGGCGATCAAAGCCAGCGTCGCCCCTGATGTGCTGGTGCTGCCCGGACACGGGCTGCCATTCCACGGTTTGCATGATCGGGTGGACGAGTTGATTGAACATCACGCGCTGCGCTGCGGGGAACTGGCGGTGGCGTGCCAGGACCGGCCATTGTCGGTGGCGGAGATCGTGCCGTTCCTGTTCACCCGGCCGTTGGATGCGCACCAGACCGGCTTCGCCTTTGGCGAGGTGCTGGCGCATGTAAACCACATGCTGGGACTTGGGCAGTTGCGGTTGGAGACGGATGCCGGAGGAGTAGATCGGTATCGGACCGTGTGATCACGGGCCGGGGCGGTCGTCGCCCATGCCATGGCCAGCTTGGCCGGCCATGGCATGACGATCGCTACAGCAGTTTGGCGTCCAGCGTGATCGTGGCGTTCAGCACCTTCGATACCGGGCAATTCTCCTTCGCCCCTTTCGCCAACTCCTGGAATTTCGCGTCGTCCAGCCCCGGCACTTTCGCGGTCAGCTTCAAATGGATCGCGGCGATTTTCCAGCCGCCGGCTGCTTGCTCCATCGTCAGGTCGGCGGAGCAGTCCAGGCTTTCGGGCGGGTGGCCGGCGCCGCTGAGCTGAAACGCGGTCGCCATGCTGAAACAACCGGCGTGTGCGGCGGCGATCAACTCCTCGGGATTGGTGCCCTTGCCATCGCCGAAGCGGGAGTTGAAGCCGTAAGGCGTGTCCTTCAGGGTCGCGCTTTGGGTTGTCAGGCTGCCGCTACCATCCTTGCCGGAGCCCTGCCATTTCGCCGATGCGTGCCGTTTGATCGTGGCCATTCCGCTTTCTCCTCCATCGCGCCCCACCGCCAATCCGGTGTGGGCCCCAGGGATATGGGGCGGGATCGGCGAATGGCAGGGGGCGGAGCCTGAGCGGCATCCGTGAACCAGGGCTAATCGGCCGCCAACGCCACCTCGGCGATCTCGGCGCGCAGCCAGACGGCAATATCGTGAAACACCGCCCCGCCCAATGGCGGACCCGGATCATCGCTGGTCAGAGCGTTAATCCCGATCCCGCCCTCAAAACATTCGCTCGGCCAAATGCTTTCTGACACCAGCACGCCCGGTTGCTGACCGGGGGCGATGCGGGCATGCAGAACGACCTCGCCCCGCACGTTGCCCAGGCGTACTTTCGCGCCGTCGGTCAGGCCCAGCTTGCGGGCGTCGTCGGGGTGCATCGACACGGTGGGCCGGCCCTCCCGCTTTCTGCCAGTGGCCATTTCGGTGAAGCTGGTGTTCAGGAAGCTGCGGGCCGGCGCCGTCACCAGGCGGAACGGCGCGTCCGGGCCGCTGGTCTCAATATTGTTCATCTGGTCCGGCAGTTTCGGCATCACCCCGTTGCGATCGCCCAGCGAAGCCCAGTCCGGCGCGAAGTGGAAGCGCCGGTCTTTCGTCGGGAAACCGTCCAGGAAATGCGCGGTGCGGAACGGCGGCATTTCGTCGATCCAGCGCCGTTCCAGCACGGTTTTGGCGTCGGGATAGCCAGACGCAAGCAGCGTCGCGTCGATGATCTCCATCGCTGTCATATCGAACCCGCGATGCTTCGCGCCCAACCGAGCGGCGAGGGCCTGAATGACCTGGTGGTTGGAGCGGCAGCCGTCGGGCGGTTCGATCAGTTTGGCGCCGATCTGAACGTGGCTGTGGCCGCCGGCCTGGTACAGATCGTCATGTTCCATGAACATCGTCGCGGGCAGCACGATATCCGACCACCGAGCCGTTTCGGTCAAGAACTGTTCGTGGGTGGCGACAAACAGGTCGTCGCGGGCGAAACCGCGCCGCACGCGGTTGCTGTCGGGGCAGACGGTCAGCGGATTCTGGTTCTGGATAATCATGGAATGGACCTGCGGGCCATCGCCCAGTTCGGTGCGGTCGCCAGTCAGCACGCTGCCGATCCTGCTCATGTCCATCACCCGGATGCTGGTATCCAGCGCGTCCAGCCCCTCGATGAGAGTCTTGTTCCAATGATACATGCCGCGATTGGACCAGAGTGCGCCGCCGCCTTCGTGCTGCCAGGCGCCGGTCACGGCGGGCAGGCACGACACCGCGTGCATGCCGGCACTGCCGTTGCGGCTGCGCGCGAATCCATAGCCGACGCGGATAAAGCTGCGCTGAGTCTGCCCGTACAGGGAGGCGAAAGACTCGATCGATTCGACGGATAATCCGGTAATCGCGGAGGCCCAGCCGGGGCCACGATCGCGCAGGTGGGCTTCCAGCGCGTCCGGGCAGTCGGTGTATTGGCGCATGTAGTCACGGTCGGCATAGCGATCGCGGAAGGCGACATGCATCACCGCGCAGGCCAGCGCGCCATCGGTGCCCGGACGTGGCGCGAGGTGAATATCGGCAACGGCGGCGGTTGGGGTTTTATACGGATCAATCACCACCAGTTTCGCCCCGCGCTCCTTCCGCGCTCGGCTGATATGGGTCATGACATTGACCTGGGTGGAAACCGGATTGCCGCCCCAGACCACGATCAGGTCGGAGTTTGCCATCTCCCGCGGATCCACGCCCCGGCTTTGACCTATGCCCGCCTGCCAGCCGAGTTCGGCCAGCGAAGTACAGATCGTCATCTTCTGGCGGGAGTAGCGCATGACGTTCCGCAGCCGGTTGATGCCGTCGCGCTGCACCAGCCCCATCGTGCCGGCGAAGAAGAACGGCCAGACCGATTCCGACCCATGCTTCGCGGTATCGGCGGTAAACCGTTCGGCGATCCGGTCCAGCGCCTCCTCCCAACCAATCGGACGGAACTGCGTGCCGCCTTTGGGGCCGGTGCGCAGCAACGGCTGGGTCAGCCGATCCGAATGATGGATGCGTTCGGCGTAGCGCGACACCTTCGCGCAAATGACCCCAGCGGTGTAAGTGTTATCCTCGGCGCCCCGCACGGCGCCGATGCGGGTGCCGTCCAGCACCTCGATCGATAAGGCGCAGGTGGATGGGCAGTCGTGCGGACAGACAGAAGATCGGATGGCACTTGTCATGGGACCGCAGCCTAGCCGCGGGAAGGCGGCGGGCGCAATCAGATCAGCCCAGAGTCCAGCGGTTCTTCCAGCCGCGTACCATCCTGTTCTCGCGCTAACCCGGCCGCCAATCAAATGGTTAGGATCATCGCCTCGATAAAGCGGCATGCAACCGCTGACCAGGCCGTTCCGCGCACTTGCGGCGTCGCACAAATGCAGTCACACTCCGCGTCATGCCCGATGTTCCCGCTGCTTCGCAGATTTCCGCGTTGGCCCAGGAGCTCCTGGACCTTACCGCTCGGCTCGGTGTCCGCGCCGATGAAGATCCTTTCGGCAACCCTGTGTTGCTGGTGTCGCTGGCGATTACCCGGCAACTGGACAACGGCGATCTGACCGAAGCCGATATCGGCGCGCTGATCCGCCATATCCGCGACGCCGCCTTCGCGGACCGGGCAGCGCGTATTGGCGTTTATCTGGGCGGCATCGATACAGCGACGAATGATGGCATCCTGGCCAGCCTGGCACAGCAATTGTTGCGGCCAGACCCGAACGACAGCCCGGTGCGCTGGGCAGAATACCGGGCACTGACCGAGCGGACGCGATTCGCGGCGGTGTTCACCGCGCATCCTACATTTTCCTTGCCGCTGGCGGTCAATCAGGCGCTGGCCGAGGCCGCGTGCGGTCGGCCGGTGCTCAGTTTCGAGTCCCATCGCCCACCGCCGATTACCCTGCGCAGCGAGTTCGAGCAGGCCGTATCCGCCATCGCCAATGGGCGGGACGCCATCGATCGGTTCAATGCCGCACTGATTTCCGTCGCGCGCGGGGCGTGGGGGGATCGATGGACCGAACTGACGCCGCGTCCGATCATTCTGTCGTCCTGGGTCGGCTACGACACCGACGGACGTACCGATATCGGCTGGTGGGACACGTTGCGGCTGCGCCTGGAAATGAAGCGGCTGCAGCTGATGCGGCTTTATGCCCAGGTTTCCGTGCTGCCCAGCGCCGGCATCCTGGCGGAGCGGGTCGCGGAGGCGCGCGATGCGGTGGATCGCCAGATCGAGCTGTGCCCGGACCACCCAGAACCCGGCAAGACAGCTTCGTTCGCGCATGTGCTGATTGAAACCCGTGATACCGCGCTGAATACCCCCGCGCCGTTGCTGCCGTTGTTCCGCGATGCAATCGCCCAGGCCGCTGATCACGAGAAGCTGGCGCTGACGGTGGCGCGCGCCGGACTGGTGTCGCACGGCATGGCGCTGGCCCATACGCATACGCGGCTGAACGCGGCGCAGATCCACAATGTGGTGCGTCAGCGCCTTGGCATAGCCGATCCGCCGGAAGACCCGTCGCGCCGCCGAGCCTTGTTCGGTGCGATCAACGCCGCACTGGATTCCGTAACGCCGGAGCCGGTGGATTTCGGTGCGCTGATCAGCGAGCAGGCCTCCGCCGCCAAGCTGATGATGACGGTGGCGCAGATCGTCAAACACATCGACGGGTCTGTGCCGGTTCGTTTCCTGATCGCCGAAACCGAAACCGGCTACACGTTGCTCGCCGCGCTTTGGCTCGCCCGGTTGTTTGGTGTCGAGAATTACGTCGAGATCTCCCCGCTGTTCGAAACGGCGGAGGCGCTGGAGCAGGGCGCGGTGGTGCTGGAAGAGGCGCTGCGCAGTCCGCACTACCGGGCGTATCTGAAGAAGACCGGGCGGCTGGCGTTGCAGTTCGGATATTCCGATTCAGGCCGTTATGTCGGGCAGCTTGCCGCCAGCTACCTGATCGAGCGTTTGCGGCTGAAGATCGGACAGACGCTGGAGCGTCATGGGGTTACCGGCGTCGAGATTATTCTGTTCGATACGCACGGCGAAAGCATCGGCCGTGGCGCGCATCCGGGGTCGCTGGCCGATCGGCTGAAGTATCTGTCGCCCACGGCATCCAGGCAGGCGCTTGGCCGCGCGGGGCTGAAGGTGCGGGAGGAAGCGGCGTTCCAGGGCGGCGATGGTTATTTGCTGTTTGGCACTCCGGAATTGGCGCTGGCGACGATCACCCGGATCGCCGAACAGACGTATCACCCGGCGGCCGGGGAGATCGAGGATCCAGTTTATGCCGATCCCGATTTCGCCGCCGATTTCTTCGCCACGATCCGCGGCAATATGGCGGGGCTGGTGGAGGATGCCGGTTACGCCGCGCTGCTGGGCGCGTTCGGTCCGTCGTTGCTGGACCGCACTGGCTCTCGGCCCGCCGCGCGGCAGTCTGACGGCATGGGTGGGGCGACGCGTATCCGCCATCCATCGGAACTGCGGGCGATCCCCAACAACGCGATTTTGCAACAGATCGGCTGGTGCGCCAACACGCTGCAAGGCATCGGCGCCGCCGCCGCGCGTCATCCCGAGACGTTCACCGAATTGCGCCAGACCAGCAGGCGGTTCAAGCGGGCGATGGATTTGGCCAGTCACGCGCTGGCTCATTCGGATATCGAGGTATTGCGCGCGGTTATCGCCACGCTAGATCCCGGCACATGGCTGGATCGTGCCGCCCATACGCGGCGGCCGGGACGGCGGGAGGCGCTGGTGGCGGTCGCGCGGGCGCTGGAGCGGTTGGATATCTGGGCGGCGGCGCAGTCGATGTTCCGGCGGATCTCGGCGGATCATCTGGCGCTGCGGGTGACATGGCCGGACGTGCCGCATATGTCGAACCGGGAGATTCTGCTGCACGCCTTGCGGTTGGCGCTGATCCACCGGATTTGGCTGCTGGCGACGGAGATTCCTGATTTCTCACCGCGCCATGGGGTGACGCGGCTGGCGCTGGAGGCGGCGATCCTGCGGCTGGATATCGATGCGTCGCTGAACATGCTGTCGGAGATTTTCCCGTCGGCGACCGATCCGGCCGCCGATTGCGATTATGGCGAACCGGCGCCGAAGCGGCGTACGGCGGCGTATGCGAGGGAGCACGAGGAGATTTTTGCACCGATGCGGCGGTTGTTCGGCATGGTGCGGGAGATTGCCACGGCGGTCACGCATGAGGTTGGGGCGTTTGGGTAGGCGGCGCTGGGAGGAGTGATCGGACTCTTCCCGCCTAAATCGTCCAATTCCCTTAAGGCTCGATATAAATCCGCGTAACCCGGCGCCCCATCCCCACCAGCATCGCATGCGGGATGGTGCCCGCTAATTCGGCCACGATCTCCGGCCGAATAACATACCCCTCGTGCGCCCCGAACAGCAGCGCCGGCATCCCGATCGCCGCCCCGCGAATATCTGTAATATCCACCTGCATCTGATCCATGCTCACCCGCCCGACGATTGGCGCGAGTTGACCGTTGATCATCACTGACCCCGTCGCCGCAACCTGCCATTTAATCCCATCATCATAACCAAACGGAATCACCCCGATCGTGCGGTCGCTTGGTGCGATATAGGGGCGCCCGTAACCAAGACTCTCGCCCTTCTTCAGGTGGGCGATCCGCACAATCTGGCTGGTAACGCCGACGGCCAAATTCAACGGGAGCGCCTCCTCCTGCGCTGGGGAGCCGTAGATGCCATAAAGCCCCAGTCCGATGCGGACCATGTTGTAATGCGCCTGCGGAAATCGCACCGTTCCGGCCGTGTTGGCTGCGTGGATCAGCAGATCGTCGAACCCTTCGGCTTTCAGATCGGCGATCGCGCGATCGAAACGCGCAATCTGCATCCGTGTGCCGTCGTCCTGCTCTGGATCATCGGCGGACGCAAAATGGGTGCAGACGCCGACCAGGCGCATGGTCGCCGACGTTTTGAACCGCCGGGCCAAAGGCGTGACCTGGCCCGGTTCGACGCCCAGCCGGTTCATCCCGGTGTTGACCTTCAAATGCACGTCGATCGTGTGGCCGGCCTCTGTCAGCACGGCATCGAACGCTTCGATCTGGTCGGCATCGTAAAGGATCGGCGTCAGGCGATAGCGAACGAGGCTCTCGATGTCCGTCGGATTGGGCATGAACACGTAAATGTCCTGTCCCACGCCGGTCTTTCGCACCAGAACGCCTTCATCGGTGGTGGAGACACCAATGTGGTGAATACCCAGGCGCGCCATCAAGGACGCGAGGTGAACGATTTCGGTGCCGTAGGCCAAGGCCTTCAACACGGCCATGATCTTGGGCTTGCCACCCGTGTGCCGGCGGAAGCGGGCGACGTTTTCCGCGATTGCCGCCAGATCGACCCACATGGCCCTTGGCGCGATCGATCCGGCGAGTTCCCGGGCGGCGGCAACCATGCCGGCGTTGCGCGGCCCCTTGAACAGTACAGTGTCACCCCACCGCAGCAGCGGCAGCAACTGGTCTTTCAGTTCAGACGGGTCTTTGACCGAAACGACAGTGCCGTCGGGGCGTGCGGACTGGAAGCCGTCGGCGACGCTTTTCAGATTGCCTTCACCGACGAGAAACATGTGGCTGTAGCCGCAATCCGCGGCCAGCGCGCCGATCTGGCGTTGTTCGGCATGGGCATCCTGCCCCAGGTCCTTGGCCCCGGCGAAGGCAAAAATCTTCCGCCCGTTGCGGGGCGCGCCGAGCGCGGCCGTTCGTAAGGCGTTATGGATTGAGATCGGGTCGGAAGTATAGGCGTCGTTGACGATGCGGACACCCTGAGCCGAAGACCACACCTCCGTCCGCGTTGGCGTCGGGGTATAGCCGTCAAGAGTCGTTCCGATTTCCTCCAGGCTGCTGCCAAGAAGAAACGCAGCGGTGGCCGCGATATGGATGTCGGCGATGAGGTGGGGGGATCTGGTATTGACCAGGGCCTCCACGCGTTCGCCGGTCCGGGCTGTCAGCGCGATGGCCTGGCCGCCGTCGATCGCGCGCAGTGTTTCAAGCGAAAGCACCTGATCGTCCGCACCGACGCGATAGACCCGGCACTGAAGCTGCGCCGCATCGGCCGCGATCAGGGGTTCGCCGTGTGGCACGAGTACCCACCCGCCGGGGGGAATGTTGCGGAACAGCGCCATTTTCTCGCGCGCGATGGCTGCCCGATCGCCGAAGGACGCAAGGTGGGCCATGCCGATATTCGTCAGAATTCCGTAGTTCGGCGCGGCGACTTCTTCCAGGACAGCCATTTCACCGGGCGACGACACGCCGGCTTCCAGCACCGCCAGCGGTGCCTCCTTCTCATTCGCCAGGACGGCGAGCGGCAGACCCAGTTGGCTGTTGTAACTGCCGGGGGACGTGGTGACGCCCTGTCGGGACAGCAGGGCACCAAGGGCATCCTTCACCACGGTCTTGCCATTGCTGCCGGTCACCGCGATCACCTTGGCCATGAACGCTCGGCGATACCATTTCGCCAGTGATTGCAACGACCGCAGCGGAGACTCGGTGACGATCACCGGCCATGACGGATCGACGGCGATGCGGTCGATCATGAAGCTGGCAACGATGGCCCCCGAAGCGCCGTTGCGAAACGCATCCGCCAGGAAGCGATGACCGTCGGTCTGGCCACCTTGCAGGGCGACAAACAGCGCACCCGGCGACGCGCCGCGCGAATCCGTGCAGATGCGGTCGATAACCACCCCGGCCGCGATGTTGCGTGCCGTGCCGCCGACTTCCCTGGCAATGACATCGAGCGAAACGGGCATCATGGGCGACTTCCTTTCTCACCGCCTGGGCGGGGTCGCACTTTGCCGGTTTCCAGGTTGATTCGTCACGCGCTAACACCGGCTGCCCGCATTAACTCCGCGGGGCGCCTCGCGCCTGAGCGGCGATATAGCCGCGGTCTGCTGATCTCCGCCGCTCCGTCGAATGGCTATTGTCCGACCGCCGGTCCTCTAAAAAGTGGTCCAGTCGCCCGATTGCTCGAAGGCATATGCCGCACGATAGATCGTGGCCTCATCCCAATGCTTGCCGATCAGCATCATCGACAGCGGCAACCCGTCGGACATGCCGCAGGGGATTGCCATGGCCGGGTGATGGGTGATGTCAAACGGCGCGGTATTGCTGATCATGTTCAACGAACGATCGATGATCAGTTCGCGGGGGCACCCCGCGGGGGGGATCTCGCTGGCCTTGATCGGCGTCGTTGGCATAAGCAACAGGTCGTAGTTCGCTAGGGCCGCGTCGTAGGCTGCCGTCAGACGGCGGGTGATGTTGGTGGCCTTGCCGTAATAACGGCTGCCGTGATGCTTGCGGATATATGTGCCGAGCAGGGTAAAGAGCTTGGTGGTCTCGCTCATCTCATCAGCGCGGGTGCGCCACTGGCGATGGAAGTCCATCAGGCTGGTGACGTAAAGGTCGGGCCGGCTGACGCCATAGGCATCGCCATGCATCATTGTCTGCGTCAGGCCCTCGACACCGATCGGTGTCCACAGCGCGGCGCCTAGCAGATGCATTGGGATTGATACCTCCTCGACCACGGCGCCTAGCCCTGCGAGCCGGGCGGCGGCGGCGCGTACGGAAGCATTCACGTCCGCCTCGGCATTGGCCTGCTGGAAGCCCTCGCTGACCACGCCGATGCGCATTCCGGCCACGCCGCCTTGCAGCATCTGCGTATAAGGCTGGGTTTTGACGTTATACTGGCGCGGATCGTAGCCGTCCGGGCCAGCCAGCACCTCGAGCAGCAGCGCGTTGTCTGCCACGCTCCGCGTCATTGGGCCTACGTGATCGACGGTGATCTCGATCGGCATGATGCCGGTGTAGGGCACCAGGCCGTGCGTAGCCTTCATGCCATAGATTCCACAGAAACTGGCGGGCATACGAATGGATCCGCCCTGGTCGCCGCCAAGCGCCATATCCGCCTCGCCGAGCGCGACGATCACGGCGCTGCCGGAGGAGGATCCGCCGGCGGAATATCCCATCCTGTGCGGGTTGTGCACCGGTCCCGTCGCGTTGGTGAAGCTGGAGCCGGCAAGGCAGAACGATTCGCAATGCGCCTTGCCAACGATGGTGCCCCCGGCGTCCAGGACGCGTTCGACCACGGTTGCGTCGATATCCGGCATGTAGCCTTCCAGCGTGGCCGCACCGTTCATCATGGGCACGCCGGCCAGCATGATGTTGTCTTTCAGCACGATGCTGCGTCCCTTAAGTTTCCCCGCGGCCGCACCTGGCACCGTGGTTTTGACATACCATGCGTTGCGCGGGTTCTCAGTGGCGCTCGGCCGGACGCCCGGCGTGCGGGGATAGCGGACCGCCGGCAGATTGTCCGGCATCGCATCGATCACGTTGTAGGCGGCGATCGAGGGGCCAAACAGGCCGATGAACGACGCAACATCGGCTTCAGTTAGATGGAGCCCGATTTCTTCGGCAACCGATCGCATCTCTGCTGGCGTTGGGGTCTGGACGGCCATTTTGAATCCTTCCGGGCTAGTATGGTCACGGGGCGAGGTAGCGCAGCAGTGCTGGATCATCGCGGACCTGATCAGCTGGCCCGTGCAGTGCGATGGTGCCGCGGTCGATCACGTAGGCGGTGTCGGCCACGCGCAGCGCGAGCTCGACGTGCTGCTCGACCAGGATCACGCACATGCGGGTGGCGAGCTCGGCCAGGCGGTCGGCGATCTCCTCGATCACACCGATCCACACACCTTCCGTCGGCTCATCCAGCATGATCACCTTGGGTTGGCCTAGCAGGGCGCGGCTGATGGCCAGCATCTTGCGCTCGCCGCCAGAGAGTGTGGCCGCGGTCTGGCCCAAGCGGGCACCGAGCTTGGGGAAGAACGCCAGCATCTCGTCGATCGCACGCTTGTCAGGCGAGCCACCGCCGCCCAACAGGAGGTTCTCACGCACCGTCATCTTAGCGAATATTGCGTGTTCCTGCGGCACATGGCCGATGCCGGCGCGGGCGCGCAGCTCTGGCGTGCTGGAGGTGATGTCTCGTCCCTGGAAGGCAATGCGCCCCGACATCGGACGAAGTTCGCCGGCAATCGTTTTGAGCAAGGTCGTTTTGCCGGCACCGTTTCGGCCCAGGATGGCTACGGCGCCAGTGACGGGAACGCGAAAAGACATGTCGAACAATACCTGGCTGCGGCCATAACCGGCGCACAGGTTGGCCACTTCCAGCAGGGGGGCGGTGAGGACATCAGACACGGCTGGTATAAATCTCCTGGACCCTGGCATCGTGCTCGATCTCAGCGACCGTTCCGTCACCCAGCACGCGGCCCTGGTCGAGCACGGTCAGGCGGTCGCAGATGTTCTTGATGAAGTCGAGATCGTGCTCGACGATGATCAGCGCGCATTCGTTCTTGATCGGCGCCAGCAATTCGCCGGTGACCCGGCGCTCCTCCGGGCTCATGCCACCGGTCGGCTCATCGAGCAGGAGCAGCTTGGGGCGTGGGGCCAGCGCCATCGCAATCTCCAGCCATTGCTGCTCGCCATGGCTTAACTCGCCAGCCAGGTCATCGGCACGATCGGCGAGGCGGAACCGTTCCAGCGCGTGCATCACCTCGCCATCCAGCCGCAGGCGGGAGCGGTTGCGCAAAAGCGCCCAGTTGCTCTCCATCGACTGCAAGGCCAGCAGCACATTGTCGTAAACCGACAGGTCGTTGAGCACCGCGGTAATCTGGAATTTGAAGCTCAGGCCGGCCCGGCTGCGCCGATACGGTGGCGCCGTGGTGATGTCCTGCCCATCGAAGCGGATCGTGCCGGCGGTCGCGTAATGCGCACCGGCTATGGATTTCAGAAGTGTGCTCTTGCCGGAGCCGTTGGGGCCGATCAGACCGTGAAACGAGCCGGCATCTACCTTCAGATCGACACCATCCAGCGCACGCAGCAAGCCATACACCTTGGTCAGGCCCGCGACTTCGAGCAGTGCCATCAGCCAACCCTCCGCCGGGCGCCAAACGAGCCGATCCGCTCACGCGGCGAGACCACCAGGCCAAGCAGCCCGGTCGGCTGGAACATCACGACCACAAGCAGCACGACACCCAGGATCACCGGCCAGAACTGGCGGATCGCATCGGTGTCGGCCAGCACATAGCTCAGCAGCTCGATCGCTATAGTGCCGATCACAGGTCCGATCAGTGTTCCGCTGCCGCCGAACAAACAGTAGATGACCGCGGTGGTGGACAGGCCTGGTCCAAGATTGGTGGGCCCGGTGAAGCCCTGGTGATAGCTGTAAAGCGCGCCGGACAGGCCCGCGACCGCACCGGAGAAGGTGAAAATAAGCGCCTTGAACACCTGCACCCGGTAGCCGAAGAACGCCAGCCGCTCCTCATTCTGGCGCATGCCAGCGAGCACCAGGCCCAGTTGCGAGCGCACGACCGCCCGGCTGAGCAGATAGACTACCACCAATGCCCCCAGCGCCACCGAGTAGAATTCGAAGCCCTCGACAAACTCGTAGTTGCCGAAAGCCATCAGTTTGATGGACGACAATCCGTTGCCAGCGCCAACATACTGCCAGCCCGCCACCAGCCGTTCGGCGGCATAGGCGCCGGTCAGCGTGCCAAACGCGACGAAGATGGAGGTGGGCGTTTTGCGTCCGAGCAAAAGAAATGCGGCGAGCGCCGCCGCCAGCAATGCACCCACGAGCATTGCCAGCGGCAAGGTGGCCCACATCTGGCTGAAGTCCAGATCGCGTCCAACCAGGGCCACCACGTAGCCAGCCACGCCGAAGAACAGCGCCTGACCGTAAGACATGATGCCAGAAAAGCCCCAGCACAGGTCGAAGCTCAAAGCGAGCAGCGACAGGATGAGGATGTTGGTCATCAAGGTAATCAGCTCCGGCCTGGAGGCCAGAGCGAAGGGTGTCGCGACCAAAGCGGCTAGCATTGCCAGTTCAATAACCGGCAGCAGCGGCAACGAACTCGAACGCACCCGCACTTGCCGCAGCGCCGCTGCCCCGGTCGCGACATTCATCGCCTCAGCACTCCCGCGGATCGACCATCGACGCCTTGTCGATGATGTCGTACCGGGTCTTGCCGCCCTCGTTCTTGCAGACGGCGATGTACATGTTCATTTTCGCATGGTAATGTCCCGGGACCATTTCGGCGCCGCCGCCCGGTCCCTCGGTCAGAACGGCATGATCCATCGCCGCTGCTACTTCTTCGCGCCCCAGCTTGCCGCCGGTGGCCTTCACCGCCGCCTCGTAGAACTTCACACCGCGATACATACCGGTCGAAGCCGAGCCGGCGGTGAACAGGTACTTGGTGCCAGGAAACATCTTGGCGTAGCCTTCCTGCAGTTTTTTACTGAACGGATCGTCAACCGCCTGGAAATAGTCGAGGCAGCTCACCAGCCCCTCCATCTCCTCGGCCGGGTGATAGTTCAGCAGGTTCTCGTCATAATAGACGCAGGTCAGCACGCCGCCGCTCTTCTGGAAGCCCGATTCATAGAGCTGCTTCACGAATGGCTGCAGGCCGGGCGGGATGATGGTCATAAACACGCTATCGACATTGCCGTCCTTGATCTTGCTGATCGTAGCGGAGTATTCGGCCTGGTCGAGCGGGTAGTATTCCTCGAACACCACCTCGCCGCCATTGGCCTCGATCACCTTGCGGGCGTATTTGTTGAGGAGCTGCGGCCACACATAGTTGGCCGACGGCATGGCGAATCGCTTCTTACCCAGCGTCTTGATCAGATAGGGGATCAGCCGGTCGCATTGCTGCGCGGGCGTGGGGCCTGTGTTGTACAGGAATTTGGTGCATTCCTGGCCCTCATACAGTTGCGGATAGATGTAGAGCGTCTTGCCGCGATTGACGATCGGGTCCTTGATGGCCTGGCGCATCGCGGATGTGATGCCGCCCAGCACGACATTGACATGGCGCTCCTGGATCAGCTTGCGGACATTGCCGACCGCGATCTTGGGGTCGGATGCGGTATCTTCCAGATAGAGCTCAATGGGCTGGCCCAGAATGCCGCCGCTCTTGTTGATTTCCTCCACGGCGTATTGCGCCACCTGCCAGTTGGCATTGCCGGATGGTGCAATGGCTCCGGTGATATCGGTGGCGATGCCCATCTTGATTGGGCCGGCCGCATGCGCCCAGCTTGGCCGCAACACCAGCCCGCCGGCAATACTGCCCGCCCATCCCGCTGCCGAAAGGGCTGCCGCACTGCCCAAAAAACCGCGGCGGCCTAGTTTTGCTTCCCTCATGAATTTGTTTCCTGCTTGATGGATCAAAGACGACCGACCGTGATGAAGCCCTGCGGCCGCAGACGGACGATGACGAGCGCGATGACGAAGACCAGCGGATCGGCTAACACCGGGATCACGACCCAGGGCAGGCTCGCTGCCATGCCGCCCACCGCGGCGGCGCCCAGTACGGGGCCTTCGAAGGTGCCGACACCGCCGAGCATCACCGAGAGGAACGCCTGTACCAGAAAGCGAATTCCGATATCGGCGGATAACGCGTAGAGAGGCACGATCAAGGCGCCCGCAAGACCGGCGAGCGCGGCGCCGAAGGCGAAGGTAAGCGCATAGAGCCGGCCCGTGGAGATGCCGCACGCGCGCGCCAGCATCGGATTCTCTAACGCGCCGCGCACCCGCAGCCCAATCGAGGTGCGAGCCAGCAGCAGATAGCAGCCGGCGATCACGGCAAGCGTGGTGGCGATGATGAAGCTGCGCCAGATCGAGAATTCCAGCCCGCCGATGGCGAACGCGCCTGAAACCGGCTCTGGAATGGCCTTGTAATGGCCACCCAAAAGACCGCGCACGATTTCGCGGATAATAAGGCCTATGGCATAGGTGCCGAGCATGGCGATGATGGGCGTGGCGTAGAACCGCCTGATGATCGTTCGTTCCAGGACGAGGCCCACCGCACCCACCACGAGAGGGGCCAGGATCACCCCGGTCCACGCGCCCATGCCATATTCGTCGCAAAGATAGACGGTATAGGCGCCAAGCAGCACGAGCTCGCCATGGGCAAAGTTAAAGATGCCCATCATGCTGGCGATCACGCCCAGGCCCAGCACGATGAGCACCATCACCGAGGTGAAGGCCATGATGTCAAAGGCGAACTTGATGGCGAAATCCATCACGGCGCCTCGGTCAGTGTGGGAGCGCGGCGATAGCGCGTGGCCTGCTCATAGTCGTAGGCATAGGCAAGTAGATCGGCTTCGCTCCATTGCCGGCCGACGAAGATAAGGCAGAATGGTGCGCCCCCGTCATGTACGCCGGCTGGCACAACAACCCCCGGCAGGCCTGCGATATTGATTTCGCACACCGTCGTCTCGTGGATCGGCTCGCCGCCATGAAGAGGCGGCAGCGGGTCGCGCATCTGCGGGAAGACCAGCGCGTCCAGCCGATGCGTATCCATGACGGCGGTGAAGATGCTGAGATACGCCTCCCGCGCCGCATGAAACTCTGACATATCGGGTGGCTGGCTTGGATCGGCGAGGCAGGCTTTCAGCGGCGGCAGGTCCGCGAGGTAGCGCAGTGCGCCGGTGGGTCCGAAGGCGGCCTCGGCCTTGGTCGCCTCGGCGAAGTCGGCAAACGTCTTGAGCGCGGCATTCGGCCCGAGCCGCTGCAGGTATTGCTGCAGGTCATAGGGCACCGATTCCATGCCGCGCGGGTCGAAATGGCCGGGGCCCGGCATGGCACGGCCGATGGCGGCAAAGCCGGTGCCGGCGAACGGATCGGCCACCAGCGTGGCGCCGCGCTCCGCGATCTCGCGTTGCGCGCGGGCGTAAAGCGCCGTCGTACCGTCCGATAGAGGCTGATCGCGCCACCCCGGACCATAGAGCCCAAGTCTCTTACCCGCGAGCGCGGTCGGACTGAGCCGGGACGTGTAGCCGCCCTTTGGCAGCTTACCGATCGCCGCGGTGGTCTTGGGGTCGGCCATCGTGAACCCGGCCAATACATCGAGGCACAGCGCGGCATCCCGCACGCAGCGGGCGATTGGCCCTACGACGTCTCTCTGGCTCGCCAATGGGACAACCCCTGCGTTCGGCACCAGCGCGAATGTAGGCTTTATGCCGACCAAGCCTTGCGCGGAGGCAGGGTTCTGGATCGAACCGCCCGTTTCTTCGGCGAGTCCCAGCACGGCCATGGACAAGGCTACCGCTGTGGCGGTGCCCGAAGAACTTGCGCCCGGCACGCAATCGGGGGCGGCGGCGTTAATGGTGGGGCCGGCCCAACTGTCATTGGCGTGCGTGCCGCTGGCGCTGAGTACCGGCACGTTCGTCTTGCCCAGCATGATGGTGCCGGCCGCGCGCATGCGGGCCACTACCGGGCTGTCCGTCGCGGGTATCAGGTCAACACCGCCCTTCGCGCTGTAAAGCAGCGACCAGCCGGCGGTAGTGGGAATACCCGCCATGTCCATTGGATCCTTTATCACCACCGGCACACCGGCAAGCGGCGGCAACGTCTCACCGGCGGCGCGCTTGCGATCGATGGCGCGGGCATCCGCCAATGCGTCCGGGTTCATAAAGATCAGCGCGTTGTAGCGCGGATTGAGTTCGGCGATCCGATCGAGACAGGCCTGCGTCAGCGCCTCGCAGGTGAACGCCCCGGTGGCGAGGCCGGCCTGCACCTGCGCTACGGTCAGTTCGACGAGATCGATCGCGGTCTTTGGGGTGGCTCTTGTGTCCATCGTTTCAGGCCCATTTCTTTCGGTCAGGTAGGGGTTGGGTAACGCTCAGGTCTGCGATCAGCAGCCCGGCGTAATCCTCGATGCTGATGCGTCGGCGCATGCTTTCGCGGCGCAGCACGTCATAGGCCTCGTCATCGCTGATTTCAGCGGCCTGCATGAGCTGCACGACAGCCTTCACCACAGCCCTGCGGCCACGCCTGCGGGACTCGTGATCGGCCAGCGCGAGCTCCATGCCGCGCAGCCGGTTGTAGCTGTTTACCGACAGGAACAGGGCCGCATAGACCGCCGCTGCATGCACAGGCTTGCGTAGGAAAGCGGTGACGCCAAGATCCATCAGCGCCTTGAGCCGGCTCGGTGCCTCAACACCAACAAGGCCGATCGCCGGCGCCCTTGGAATAAGACTGCCTGCTGGTCCGGCAAGCCCAGGATCGAGCGGGCAATCGCCATCCACCAGCAAGATATCGCGCTGCGCGTCAATCCAAGCTGCGTCTATATCGGACAGACGCACCAGCGTCATGCCAAGTCTGGAAAAGCTCGCCCGCAGTGTCTCGACAGCGAGGCCAGGACCGCCCAACAGCACACCGCGCTGGCCTCGGAAATTCTGTACGAGGCGAGAGCCGCTCATACCGCCACCTGCATCGCCGGGGGCGAGCCCGCGGTCCCGAAGCGCGGCGAGTTCCAGATCAGATAAGGATCAGGCCGCACCGGGGCGGGCGCCTCGGCAAGAATTTCAAATCGCATGTCTTTTCGCGAACGGCCGATACGAGGCGTCAGTGTCGCGTGAAGGGTTTCGGGATCTACGCTCACCAAGCCCTGCGGCGCCTGCATGCGGACTTGCGTTACGGCGCGCTTGACAGCGTCAACATCGGTACGCCCATGCGCTTCCGCCAGCGACAGGGCGAGAAGCTGGACGGCGATATAAGCTGCCTCGGCGTCGGCGCACACCACCGGACCTTGCGGATAACGAGCAGTGTAGGCGGCGACGAAACGATCGTTTTCCGGTGCGGCGATGGTAGAGAAATAGACGCTGGCGGCGATGTGACCGTCTGCCGCGTCCGCCCCGATCGCCTCCAGCTCTGGTTCGGATAAGGTGCAACTGGCGACAGGGATCGCATTCGGCTGGTCGATACCCCGCGCCTGGCAAGCGGCGCGCAGATCTCGCAGAAACCAGTAGGACGAGATCCCGATGAGTGTATTGAACACGAATGCCGGACGCGCCTTGACGATCGCCTCGATCACCTGCGCAAAATCGGTCTCACCGATGCTGAAGTAACGCTCGGCTAAGATGCGGCCATGCGCGGCGGTCAGACGTTCGCGCAGGATGCGATTATTCTCCCACGCCCAGATGTAGTTGGATCCGACACAGAACGCGGTGCGGCCGTGATGCCCCAACATATAGTCCGCCAGCGGCAGGAGATGCTGATTCGCGACGGCGCCGGTGTAGATGACGTTGGCCGAACACTCAAAGCCTTCGTAGTGCGTAGGATACCACAGCAGCGCGTCGGCTTTTTCGAACCGCGGAATAATCTCCTTGCGGCTTGATGACGTGTAGCATCCAACGATGTGCTGATGGCCTTGCGCCAGCAGGTCGCGGCACAAGGCGTCATAGCGGGACAAGTCGCCCGCGGGGTTGGCAATCGTCGGCGCGAGCTTCACCGGGGACTGGTTGCTGTCGTTCCATTCCGCAAAGGCAAGAAGGGCACCGTTGAGCATGCTGCGCGACACGTCCGCGTAGGAGCCATCTACGGAAAACAACACCCCGATCGGAACCGTCTGTTGCCCCATTGCCAAACTCAATTTCAACAGCGGCCCGATAGCGCCAGAGGCGCAGGCGACAATGCCAGGGACACAGCGTTGCTGTCATGGGTGCACGAGTTCGGCTACGGTGCCACATGCACAATCGTATCGGTAGGTCCGGATGAATGAACTATTCGGACTACACGCAAACTACATGCCAACCCAATGTTCTTGTCAACTCAACAACGCTTGCGAAGCTTCGATAAAATAATTGGCGCAATTCTATGCAAGCGCCTGCTTTTCCGCCGCGTCTTGACCTAACGCAGATACCAGGGTGACCGCGAGGCGGGATTCGATCGGCAGCGAAGCGCTCCGAAATCCGCTCCGTCCCCACGGCTGTCGGCCAGTTTGGGGGCAGGGTAGGAAGCCGCGGAACGCTGTCAGCCCGGCGCAACTCCCAATGGTATCCGGCTCAACGGGCTTTTCGGCCCCGGATCCGCGGATGTTTTCTTCCGCGTCAGTTTCGCCCTTCATATTCATCGCCACCCACCCCATTATCTCAACGCGGCGGCGGCTTTTCGTGATCGCTTGACATTTGAAAAAAGTGTGTTGATTCCAATGGAAATCGAAACCACGACTGCCAGTCACCGTCCGCGGAATCGTCACGTCCTGGTAGTGGACGACGATCGCCTCGTTTTGGAGGTTGTGGCGGCACAGATGGAGGCCGCGGGTTATTCCGTTTCAACCGCTCCGTCGGGTGCCATGGCGCTGACCATGCTTGCAGAGCATCCCACTATCATCATGCTCGTTTCGGACCTGTCGATGCCCGGGATGGATGGAATTCAACTCATCCAGCAGGCCCAGCGGATTCGCCCGAACCTGCCAGCAATTCTGCTCACCGGACTGGCCGACATGGGGATCGGGGGCGCCGTCGGTCGTGTTATCGGCGGCCCCTTCGCCGTCCTGCACAAGCCAATCAACGCGCTGCAATTGGCGGAACGCGTCGAGAAACTGTTGCTGCATGCTGCCACAGTGGCCAGCAACAACGCATCGCCGTCAGGTCAAATCGAAGCAACGATCTAAGAGTCTGACGCAAGGAGTTCCCGAAAGAAGAAGTCACACGGCCTGCTTACGCCCGTGGCGCGGATTGAGCGTCGCACCCTGACCCTATGACGCTGGCTTCACACTCGTTATCTAACGCCCGTCGCTTTCGTCACCAGGAGTCCAGACGTGGTTCTTACCAGCAGCATCAAGGGTGTCATCCCCATCGCGCCAACCCCGTTCCATACCGACGGAAGGGTCGATGACGTATCCCTGGACCGCATGACAGATTTCTTCCTCGCCGCGGGCATCGACGGAATCACCATCCTCGGCCAGCTTGGAGAGGCGCCGAAGCTGGACCACCAGGAAGCCATCGGCATCGCCCGCAAGGTCATCCAACGCGCCAACGTGCCGATCATTGTCGGCGTGTCAGCGCCGGGCTTCGCCGCGATGCGCGCCCTGACCCGCGATGTCATGGATCTGGGCGCCGCCGGCGTCATGATCGCGCCACCCAACACGCTGCGCACCGACGACCAGGTCGTGACCTATTACCGTCAGGCGGTGGAGGCGATCGGGTCCGACGTGCCGTTCATCCTTCAGGATTACCCGCTGACCTTCAACGTGGTCATGACGCCCGCCGTCATCCGCCGCATCGTCACCGAAAACGAATCCTGCGTGATGCTGAAGCACGAGGACTGGCCGGGCCTGGAGAAAATCAGCGCCCTGCGTGCCTTCGAACGTGACGGGTCGATGCGCCACATCGCGATCCTGACCGGCAACGGCGGCCTGTTCCTGGATTTCGAGATGGATCGCGGCGCCGACGGTGCCAACACCGGCTACGCCTTCCCGGAAATGTTGGTGGACGTGGTCAGGTTGTCCGCCGCCGGTAAGCGGGATGAGGCGCACGATCTGTTCGACGCCCATCTGCCGTACCTTGTGTATGAGCAGCAGCAGGGCGCCCTGGGGTTGGCGGTCCGCAAATATGTGCTGATGCGGCGCGGCGTCATTGCCTCCGACACGCAACGCAGGCCCAGCCTTGCCCTTAGCGCGGCAGCGAAGGCCGAGGTGGATTATCTCCTCGCCAGGATTGCCCGCGTCGATAAGCGGGCGCACATCGCCGGGTCATAGCGGCCCCCGTATCCGCCGACGGTTCCGACAGCCGTTGGCGGGGGGACGGGCCTCGATCCTGGTTTTCCCGGTGAAGGGCGATACGTCCGGGTTCATAATACAACTTTAGATTGCAATTTCGGTCGATCCCGTCATGCTGGGTTCAGTCCATCCTGACGGGGGTCCCGTTGCACGATACTGCTTACGAACACGGCCGACTGTTCTTCGATCTCTATTGTTCCGACGCGGTGCGGACTGTTGTTGAACTGGGTAGCCAGGACGTCAACGGCGCGTTGCGCGACCACGCGCCGCCTTGGGTGCATTACGTCGGCCTGGACGTGATGCCGGCGAAGGGTGTCGATCTGATCGTCGATCCAGAGCGGCCGTTGCCGCTCGCCACGGGATGCGCGGATGTGGTGGTTACCAGTTCGGCGTTCGAGCATGACGTTTGCTTCTGGGACACATTTCTGGAGTTGATACGGATTCTGCGCCCTGGCGGGCTGCTGTATGTGAATGCGCCGAGCAACGGGGAGTTCCACCGGTATCCGCTGGATTGCTGGCGGTTTTACCCCGATGCCGGCGTTGCGCTGGTGCGGTGGGCCGCGCGACGGGGCGTTCAGGTCGAACTGATCGAGTCCTTTATCGGACAGCCGAAGACCGAGCGTTGGGCGGATTTCGTGGCGGTTTTCCGTAAGGCGGGCGGGGCGCCGTTGGGCGGCAGGGGCCGCATCGCGGATCGCGTCCCGGCGGTGAACATCCACGGGGTGCCCGGCGGGGTGGGGATGGAATCCCGACTGATGCCGGACGTGGTGATCGCGGATACGCTGACCGCGGAGCGGGATTCAGTGATTAAAAGAAATGAAAATCTGGAAGGAGAAGTCCGGGCTTTGACGGCAGCGCTCGCCAATGCCCGCGCGGAGGCTGATGCGCTTCGGGGCAGCATAGCGTGGCGCCTGACGGCACCGCTGCGGGGGCTTGCCCGGATGGCCCGGAACCGCTAGGCGCCCCGGTCTGTGTCTCGCCCGGTTAAGACGATACAAAGCGATCGGATCAAGCGGAGCGGGCTTAGCCCTTCACCCGCCCGCGCAGCGCCGCCGCGCGTTTTACAACTGACCGCGCACGCTCCACGACGGGAACGTCGATCATCGCGCCCTCGAACTGAACCGCGCCCAGGCCCTTGGCATAGGCATCGTCATACGCGGCGATCATTTTTTCCGCCTTGGCGACTTCTGCCGGATCAGGCGAGAATTCCTCGTTCAGCACAGCAACCTGCAGCGGATGCACCGCGCTCGCGCACATAAAACCCAGCCGGCGCGAACGGCGCACGATCGCTCGGAACGCATCCTGGTCGCGGAAATCGGCGATCGAGCCGACGAAACCCATCGGCAGGATTCCGGCGGCCCGGGCGGCGAAGATGGTTTGCTGCTTGGGATACAACAGGCCCTCGGGTTCCGCCTGCATGCCGACATCGGCGGCGAAATCCTCCGATCCCAGGCTGATCGCCACCAGCCTTGGATGGCATCTGGCGATCTGGTCGATACGGAAGAAACCAACCGCGTTTTCAACCAACGCAATGAATTTGATGCGTCCCGGCGGCAGGCCGCGTTCGGTTTCCAGTTCGGCAACGATGTCGCCGCAGGAATGTACGTGTTCGGGGCTATCGACTTTCGTCAGCATGATTGCGGCCACGCCGGGAATCACCGCTGCTTCCAGGTCGCGCACCAGCAGGCGCCAGGGACGGTTGACCCGCACCACGACATCGGCGCCGTTGCGGGCGACCTGGGGAATCGCGCCCTCGATCAGCGTGCGGGCGTGGTCTTTCTGGGACGGGGCAACGGCATCTTCCAGATCCAGGATGATCGCATCGGCACCCCGGTCGGCGCCGGTACGGACGAATTTTTCCGCCGTAACCGGAACGAACATCATCGACCGCCAAACCGGTAGATCGTCGCGCATGCTCAACCCTCCTTGATCGTGCCGGATGCGGTCAGTGCCGCCAGCCGGTCCGCGCTGTAGCCAATCGATTCCAAAACAGATCGTGTGTGCTGGCCCAGATTCGGGGCCGGAATGCGCAGCTTGCCCGGAGTGTCGGACAGCCGGGGGATGATGTTATGCATCAGCACCGATCCGGCTTCTTCGTCTGGTGCCTCCACGATGACGCCGCGCGCCTGCACGTGCGGGTCGTCCAGCAACTGATCGATTTCATAGATGGGGGTCGCGGTGACCTCGGCGGCCTCGAACACCGCCATCGCCTCCGGCAGCGTGCGCTGGGCGATCCAGTCGCCGACGATGGC
>DAIEHR010000120.1 GCA_027353465.1 Acetobacteraceae bacterium
TAGCGGTAGAAACCCATCGCGCCGGCCATGTAAGCGGCGGTGCAGCTTCCGTGCTGGAAGGTCTCCGACTCAGGCTTGTTGCCGCAGTGATAGGCGAAGGCGAGCTCGTCATCCTCCGATTCGCCGATGCGGCCCAAGGCGATCCGCAGGCGGGACAGCAACCCCAGGTTCTCGCGCGCCAGGTAGCGGCGCATGTGGTCGTAAAACAGCTTGAAGTGCCGGTATTCGTCGGCGGCGATCAGCTTGCATACCTGTTTCAGCACGGGTTCGCCCGTCGCCTCGGCCAGTGCGGTGTAGTAGCTGGAGGTCCCGGTCTCCACCATGCAGCGGGCGATCAGCTCGCCGGTGCGCGAGCCCCGGATCGACGCGCTGGCATCCGTATTTACCGTGTAGCCAGTGCGGTATCGCTGGAACGCCGCTGCCGAGTCCCATGCTGGATCGGCCAGCGTGGCCCATTTGGCCAAGGCGTCACCGTGCTGAACCTCTTCCTCGGCCCAGTAATCGGCGGCTTTACGAAAATCCGGGTCGTCTTCGAACACCCCGCCCAGATAGCGGGCATAGTCGCGCCCGTTCGCCTCCACCATCGCGGCGGCTTTGACCAGCGGTATCAGCGCCGGGTCCACGGCCTTGGGATCGAACTGGTCCCAGGCGACATCTTCGAGGCGCCAGTGTTTCATCGTGGTGTCATGCTCGCTGAAGGTTCGCTGGACGACGGCGCTGGGCACCTACTTGGTCCATATATGAACGCCGCGGCGCGGTTGAAACCGCGCGCGGCAGATAAGGCTTGCTGATGCTTCGGCCGCGATGCCAATTGGCAACAGAGCCCAACCGGCCCAAAAAGGCCCGGTCATAAGTCCCAACCCTCTCCGTCGCGGACCAGACCACTCCAAGGCATGCGCGGTCGTCGTGGAAACCAGGTATCTCCCGTTCAGGCTTCAACGCTCTGATATCGCTAGCCCAGACGACGCGGGATATCGAGTCGGGAAGAAATAGAAATCTTGATATAGATGCTTGTTGCTGGCCAAAACTGGCGGAAAATTTTGCGCAGGCTCTTCCTCGGCTATTCCGGCGGGAATGGAGGGCAAGTCTTTATTATGTTGTCCGCTGCCATTGTTCGCAGCAACTGGTCCGCTAACAGCGAACCGACTACCACGTCCTTATACGGAAAGCCCATTTGGCCTCGTGTTGAAATCTCCTCGTGCCATACCTGACGCTTCTGCAGGGTGTCATAGAGTGTGACTGTATACGATTCGTTTTGGATACTCATGCCTTTGAATAGGCGGTGAGTCAGTTGAAAGCTGAGAACCGCATCGGGCTTGAAGAGTTGAACAGCCGTTCTGAGTTTCGCCTCAGCGTCCAATTCCATCGAGTTTGGACGGTAAACCGTCGCCTCGACGTTACATTTGGCCATGGCTGGCTCAATCGCCGCGGCGAAGTCCTCGGGCAACGATTTGTGCTGGAAATTATCCAATTGATTCAGAATAAAGATCCGCTTCGGATTGCCTTCGTAATTGCTGGCCCCCGTGTGATCGCCGATTTCAACGGTTGAACATGAGACCGTGCCGATCAGAAGTACGAGGGCGGCAAATTGCAAACGCATGTCTGGCTATCCGCGTGAGAAGGATGTGAATCGATTTGCTAAAGCCAAAGAGTAACGAGCGCAGATGTCCGCTGCGATTTGGTCTCGTGCGGCGGTCAGGTCCGGTCGACCGGCTGAGACGGCGGACAAGTCTTTAGAACATTGTCGTCAACCATTGTGCGAATAAGCTGGTCCACCACTGTCGCACCAATGGTGCTCCGATCAGCCAGAAAGCCCCCGCTGCTATAGGGTAACGCCGACGCGGAGACGACACCGCGCCAAATATCCCGATTCCGAGCCAAATCGTGGAGTATCAGGACATAAGTGCCCTGCATGACCTCACCGTACTGGGACAGCGTCCGATTGGTTTGCTGGATTGTGAGTGTCGTGTCGGGGCGAAATGTCTGAAGTTCTGCTTTGACCTGCTCCACCGGGTTCGCTGCCGCCGCATCCGGACGGTAAACCGAAACGGTAACATTACAGCGGGCAAACGCCTGCTTAGCCGCCGTCGCAAATCCGTCGGGGAGCGATTTCGAGAAACTGGCATCCATCCGATTCACAATAAAGATGCGCTGCGGACTGCCGGCATAGTCGCTAGCTGCGACATGCTGTCCTACCCTGACGTTCGTGCAGGCAGGTCCGCCAAAGAGCAATAAAAACAGGGCGATAACGAGACGCATGTGAGTCAGTCTAGGCCAACGCAACGCTTTGATCTCCCAATATGCGATTGCGGAGCGGCTCCGCTGAACTCCCCTCGTGGCATCAGGGAGCCTTGATGAGCAAGCGTTTGGCAATCGACCTTATTGCATCGACTCGGTGCGGCAGAAGGCATTGCTTTTGAGCGATTGCGTCATGCCTACATAGAGTTTGAGATCGACATAATTGCTATATAGGCCGGTGCGGCGCCAGCTAATTATTTTCAAAAAGACTGTTCGATTCAAACCGCAAAATTATTAATATTCGCCTTCTAAGTACGTCGGGCAGCCGCCTGGCGCCGCATGCTCCCGCACAACCCTGGCCCTAAGCCTGGACCAGAAAACGGCTCACTGGCCGAAATTGGAATTTCAGTTTTACCTGAGCTCCGGCGTTATTACCGAAGACTATGTCTGTCACGGTTAACCCAATTTGCACAGCATCTCGGGTTAACCGCGGAATGATTTAACCGGCGGCTTCGACCATCGCCCGAGCGGACTGGACGACATCGAGGGCTGCGTCCTCGATGGCGGTGTCGCGCTTGTCGGCGGCTTCATACGCAGCCTCGGCCTCGGCCAGACGGCGTTCGGCATCGGCCTTGTTGACCTCGGCCAGCGGGATCGCCTTGTTCGCCAGAACGGTGCAACGCTCTGGCGTAACTTCCGCGAAACCGCCATCGACGAACAGCCGTTCGGTGATCCGGTCGCCCTCATAAAGGTCGATCGTGCCGCCGCGCAGCGTGACGATCATCGGGGTGTGGCCTTCCAGCACCCCCATGTCGCCTTCAGACGCCGGAATCACCACCATGTCCACGGGACGGGACAGCAGCAGCTTCTCCGGGCTGACGATTTCCAGAGAGACGGCCATGATTACGCGTTCGCCTTCAGGGTTTCGGCCTTCGCGACGGCTTCTTCGATGGTGCCGACCATGTAGAACGCCGCTTCCGGCAGATGGTCGTATTCACCGGAGCAGATCGCCTTGAAGCTGCGGACGGTGTCGGCGACCGGAACCAGCTTGCCGGGGAAGCCTGTGAACACTTCCGCCACATGGAACGGCTGCGACAGGAAGCGCTGGATCTTCCGGGCGCGGGCCACGACCAGCTTGTCCTCTTCCGACAGTTCGTCCATGCCCAGAATGGCGATGATGTCCTGCAGCGACTTGTAGGTTTGCAGGATGCGCTGGGTTTCGCGCGCCACCAGGTAATGTTCCTCACCCACGATCCGCGGGTCGAGCGAGCGGCTGGTGGAGTCCAGCGGATCGACCGCCGGGTAGATGCCCAGTTCGGCGATCTGGCGGTTCAACACCGTCGTGGCGTCCAAGTGGGCGAAGGATGTGGCGGGCGCCGGATCAGTCAAATCGTCAGCGGGGACGTAAATGGCCTGCACCGAGGTGATCGAACCCTTGTTGGTGGAGGTAATACGCTCCTGCAGCGCGCCCATGTCGGTGGCCAGTGTCGGCTGATAACCCACCGCCGACGGGATGCGGCCCAGCAGAGCGGACACTTCGGCGCCGGCCTGGGTGAAGCGGAAGATGTTGTCCACGAAGAACAGCACGTCCTGGCCTTCTTCGTCGCGGAAGTATTCCGCCATGGTCAGGCCGGACAGGCCGACGCGCGCGCGGGCGCCCGGCGGCTCGTTCATCTGGCCATACATCAGGGCCACCTTGGAGCCTTCGACCAGGTTGTGGTTGTCATCCATCTTGATGACGCCCGCGTCGATCATTTCGTGGTAAAGATCGTTGCCTTCGCGGGTGCGCTCACCCACGCCGGCGAACACCGACACGCCGCCGTGCGCCTTGGCGATGTTATTGATCAGTTCCTGAATCAGCACCGTCTTGCCTACGCCGGCGCCGCCGAACAGGCCGATCTTGCCGCCCTTCAGGTAGGGGCACAGCAGATCGACGACCTTGATGCCAGTCACCAGGATTTCCGCCGACGTCGCCTGCTCCTCGAACGCGGGGGCGGCGCGGTGGATCGGCATCCGGCGGCTTGTGTTGACCGGGCCCTTTTCGTCGATCGGCTCACCGATCACGTTCATGATGCGGCCCAGCGTCTCCGGACCGACAGGGACAGAGATCGGCGCACCGGTATCGACCACTTCCTGGCCGCGGACCATGCCGTCGGTGCTGTCCATCGCGATGCAGCGAACGGTACGCTCACCCAGTTCCTGCGCCACTTCCAGCACCAGGGTGCGGTCTTCGATCTTGCAGTGCAGCGCGTTCTGAATGAACGGCAGGTCGCCGTCGAACTGGACGTCCACGACCGCGCCCAGGACCTGAGTCACGCGGCCAACGATGTTGCTTGCCATGATATG
>DAIEHR010000074.1 GCA_027353465.1 Acetobacteraceae bacterium
ATGGTCAGCAAGCGCCGCTTCGACTCCTTTACCCCCGAACAGCAAAAGGCCGTGCGTGAGGCCGCGAAGGACATGGCGGTTTACTGGCGGGCGGATGTGGCCACCGCGACGGACAAGGCAAACGAGACCATGAAGTCCGCCGGCGTGCGAATCGCCGACGTCGATACTGCTGCCTATGCCAAGGCGCTGAAGCCGATCTACGACAAATTCCGTCCGGTGATCGGCGACGACCTGGTCGATATGGTGCTGAAACAGACCGGCGCCGCCTGAACCATGGTCACCCTGGCCGAAGACGCGGCGCTGACCGCACTGGCGCCCCGCGAAGGGGCGGCCAGGGAGGCTTTGCGGCGGTTCTGCGGCAGTGTCGATACCGCCGCCCGAGCGATCGCCGCGGCCGGGATGCTGATCGAACTGGCCATCATCGTCCTGGACGTACTGCGGCGGGAGGTGCTGCACACCTCATTCCTGTGGGGCGATGAGGCCTCGAAAATGGCGCTGTCGCTGGTGGCTTTCCTTGGCGGCGCGGCGGCATATCGCGGCGGCCAGCACACCTCGATCCGGGTGTTTCTCGATTTGATGCCGGTGCGTACCCGGGCCTTTATTCTGGCAATGCTGGAATGGACCGTGATCGTGACGACCGGGCTGGCGCTGTGGGCATCCTATGCGCTGATCCATGACAACTGGGCCAATGCCACGCCCATCCTGCAGGTCAGCACCGGTTGGTACGCCTTGCCGCTGCCGCTTTCGATGTTGCTGATCGCGCTCTTCGCGCTGGAACGACTGGTGCTGCGCATGCCGCCCGCCATCGTTGTCGCGGCGGCCCTGACCGTCGCGGCCGGCGTGGCCCTCTTCGCCGGCTTCGACGTAACCGCGTATTTCGGCGCTCGTCCCGACATGTCGCTGGGCGTCATGGTCACATTGTTCTTCGTCGCCGTGCTGTTCGGGCTGCCGGTCAGCTTCGCCATGCTGCTCAGCACGCTGGTCTATCTGCAAACCACCGATGCCGCGCCGTTCATTGCCGTGCCGCAGAACATGATCGATGGCACCGGCAACTATATCCTGCTGGCGCTGCCGTTCTTCATTTTCGCCGGCCTGATCATGGAACGTGGCGAGATCAGCGTGCGGTTGGTGCGCTTCGCCATGGCGTTGGTCGGGCGGGCCAGGGGCGGATTGCTGCAAGTGATCGTCGTCACCATCTATCTGGTCAGCGGTATTTCCGGCTCCAAGGTCGCCGACGTGGCGGCGGTGGGTTCGGTGATGCGTGGTGAACTCAAGCGCCGAGGTTACCGCCCGGAGCAGGGGGCCGCGGCACTGGCGGCATCGGCGGCCATGGCGGAAACCATCCCGCCCTCGATAGCGATGCTGGTGCTGGGGTCGGTCACGCCGATCTCCATCGGCACCCTGTTCGTGGCCGGTCTGCTGCCGGCGGCCGTCATCGCGGCCTGCCTGATGGCGCTCATCTGGTTCCGGTCGCGCAACACACAGCATGTCGGGGAAATCGAATCCGGAAGCCGGCTGGCGGCGATCCCTGCCGCGATCCTGCCCCTGGCGATGCCCGTCCTGATGGTGTCCGGCATCAAGTTCGGTATCGCCACACCAACCGAGGTTTCAACCTTCGCCGTCCTCTACGGGCTTGCTCTGGCGGTTCTGGTGTACCGAGCGGTTCCGTTCAGAAAGGTGTTTCCGCTGGCGATGGAATGTGCCGGAACGGCGGGCATGGTGTTGTTCGTGCTGGCTTCCGCCGCGTCCTTCGCCTGGACCCTGACGGCGGCCAATTTGCCGCAGCATCTGGTCGGCCTGCTGGATGCGGCCGGGCACAATTCATATGTGTTCCTGGCAGGGTCGATCGTCATGCTGATCCTGATCGGATCGCTGCTGGAAGGCCTGCCGGCGCTGATCATCCTGGCACCTTTGCTGATGCCGATCGCGACACAGTTCGGCATCAATGGCGTCCAGTATGCCACCGTTCTGTTGCTGGCGATGGGCGTCGGCGCCTTCATGCCGCCGGTCGGCGTTGGCTTCTACGTCGCCTGCGCCGTCGCCGAATCCCGCGTGGAACGCTCCGCCAGGGAAATGGTCCCGTATCTGGTCGTTCTGGTGCTGTCGATCGGCTTGATCGCCTTCGTGCCGTGGATCACCCTGTCGGTGCCGAGGTTGCTGGGCAGCCCGCTGTAGATGAAGCCGCCGCCGGGCGAAACAGCAGCGCCTTTCCGCATCGAGCAATCCATGCCACGTCTCGGCCGCCGAACACGCGTTCGGCCTGGCCTGCCCGAAATGGACACCGCGCCTATGCCGCCACCAGACCCGGTCAAGACCGCGGTTCGCACCCTCGATGTGTTTGAGGTGTTCGCCGCGGTAAAAGGTCCACTGACACTAACCGAACTCGCCGCCAGGCTAGGGTCGCCGATGTCCAGTTGCCATGCCCTGGTGCGGACGTTGCAGCTTCGCGGCTACGTTTACATTCTGGATGAACGTAAACGCGTGTATCCCACCAACCGCCTGCTGATGCTGGCGCAGCAAATCGCCCAGAACGACCCGGTGCAGGAGCGTATCCGTCCGGTGCTGGCGGCGCTACAGGCCGATACCGGGGAAACGATTATCCTGGGCAAACGTCAGGCCAACGCGGTTGTCTATCTGGATGTGATGGAAAGCCGCCAGACAATCCGTTACGCGGCCAATCCCGGCGATGTAAAGCCGCTGCACTCCAGCGCCATCGGCAAGGCCATGCTGGGTATCCTGTCCGACACCGAACTGGCGGGCTTGTTGCGCAAGCTGCCGTTACCCAAGATCACCGCAAACACCATCGGAACCGTCAACGACCTGACCCTGGATGTCGTTCGCGGCCGGCAGCGCGGCCTCTACATCACCCGTGGCGAGAACGTGCCGGACGTCATGGCGATCGCGATCGCCCGTTCGGTTGGCGAGGAATCCTATGGCATCGCTGTCGCCGGCCCGATCGCGCGCATCGACAGGCGCGAAGCCGCGATTACCGCCGCGCTGACAACAGCCGGCGCCGCCCTGCTGCGGATCCACGCGGCGTTGCGCGGCCAAACCTGATCCGGTTGTTGCAAAACAGGGCATCG
Source organism: Acetobacteraceae bacterium (assembly GCA_027353465.1). GTDB lineage: Bacteria > Pseudomonadota > Alphaproteobacteria > Acetobacterales > Acetobacteraceae > Rhodopila. Next base: position 3,084 of record DAIEHR010000074.1, read on the forward strand.
CCCCATACCCGGCGGGCGCCCATTGAGAAATTCGATATACCGAAATAGACTTCACAATACAGAAATCCAAGGATGTGAAATGGCCACCGTAAAGCTGGATATCAGACCAATCGCGGGTGCGCTGGGCGCCGAAATCCGAGGCGCTGACCTGTCGAAGGACCTCGATGCCGAGAGTGTGGTGGCGATCCGTCAGGCGCTGCTCGATCATCTCGTCATCTTCTTTCGCGACCAGACCCTCTCCCCCGATCGGTTTTCCAGCTTTGCTCGCCGCTTCGGCGACCCTGTGGCCTATCCGTTCGTCAAGGGCCTCGACGGCTTCCCCGAGATTATCGAAGTGGCGAAACTAGAGCACGAGCGGGTCAATTTCGGCGGCGTCTGGCACTCCGACACGACCTATCTGGAACAGCCGCCCATGGGTTCGCTGCTATATGCAAGGGAGTTGCCGCCGTATGGCGGGGATACGCTGTTTGCCAACCAGTATCTGGCTTATGAGACATTGTCGCCGGGGATGCGCCGCTTCCTCGACGGGGCGGTGGGAGTCTCCAGCTCCGCCAAGGCCGACGTGTCCCGCACCCGCGAAGACCGGATCAAGAGTTCGGGGACGCAAGAGGCGCGCAAGGAGCTGACCGCCGAACATCCGGCCGTGCGGACCCATCCCGAAACCGGACGCCGAGCATTGTATGTGAACACGGCGCATACCGTGCGCTTCGCCGATATGACGGAGGAGGAGAGCGCGCCGATCCTTGCCTATCTGTTCCAACACCAGATTAAGCCGGAGTTTACCTGCCGTTTCGTCTGGCAGCCGGGTTCACTGGCGTTCTGGGATAATCGCGCCGCCCAACACAACCCCATCAACGACTATCATGGCTTTAGACGGATTATGCATCGTGTCACGCTCGCTGGCGACCGGCCACGCTGATAACGTCGCGCGTCGGGTGGAGGATCAGTAGGCGCAACGGGCTTCACGACCACATGATAGGGGTTGGGTTGCGCCAGATCGTGGTTTGACTGCTTGGTATTCCATAATGCCATTAAAACGAATTGGAATAGCAAGTGTGTACGAAACCACGACCTCGCGCTTGAAGTCGTTTCGGTCCATTCGGCGAGCGTCCGACGCATATCCAATGTTCAGGATCGCTCGTGCATGGGCCAGATCAGTCCGGCCGCGACAGGTGGTCGACGAAGAAGTCCATCAGCGCCCGCACGCGCGCCGGCCTGGGTCCGTTCGGCGGGGTCACCAGATACAGGCTGGACCGTGAGCCGGACCAGTCGGCCAGCACCGGTTCCAGCAGGCCCTCGGTCACGGGTTGCCGAGCAATGAATTCCGGAAGGGCGGCGATGCCCAGGCCGGCGATGGCGGCGGGCAGCAATGCCTCACCGTTATTGACCCGCATGCGCCCGCGCAGGCGGACGGTGGCGTCCTCGCCGCTTGCGTTGGTGAAATGCCAGACGTCGCGGGTTCGCAGATAGGCGTAGGTGAAGCAGTCATGGGCCGCCAGATCGGACGGATGCGCCGGCCGGCCCCGGCGCGCCAAATAGCTCGGTGCCGCAACGACGATACCAGGAACGGATGCCAGCCGCCGGGCGCGTAACGAAGAATCGGGCATCGCGCCGACACGCAGCGCGACATCGAAGCCGTCGCCGATCAGATCCACCACGGCGTCGCTCAGGTGCAGGTCCACCGAGACATCGGGGTATCGCAGCAGGAACGCGGGCAGAATCGGGGCGACCTGGCTGACGCCGAACGACATCGGCACCGCCAGACGCACCAGCCCGCGCGGCGTGGCGGACTGCGCCAGCATCGCGTCCTGCGCCGCCTCCGCGTCCGCCAGCAGGCGGGATGCCCGCTCGGCCAGCGCGGTGCCGGCATCGGTCAGGGCAAAGCGACGGGACGTGCGGTTCAGCAGCCGCGACCCCAACCGCTGCTCCAACCGAGCAAGGGCCTTGGAGACGGTGGGGGCGGACAAGCCAAGGTCGGTCGCTGCCGCGGTGATACCTCGGGTTTCGGCGATTTTGGCGAAAATCGCCATGCCTTCAAGGTCGGGGAGCCTGGACATAAGAATCCGGAATCCTGTTTTATCTTATTTTCTATTTCTTAACGGATCGGCCGTCCACCAGTATCCGGTCAAGGATACGCGGCGAAACAACCGCTTCGATGGACGCACAGCCGACAGAGGTCGTCATGGCGGCCCTGCGCCTGCCCTGACGATGCTGGGCCGGCAGCTTCCGTCTATCGATCGGTTTATTTCGCGGCGCCCCCCTACTAGCGCGAACCGGCGTGGTGCCGGGCGCCTCAATGTTACAGGAGATCGCGATGGCGAAGGTTTTGGTGCTGTACTACTCGACTTACGGACATATCGAGACGATGGCGAATGCCATCGCCGAAGGCGCGCGCGGCGCTGGCGCTCAGGTCGATGTGAAGCGGGTGCCGGAACTGGTCCCGGCCGATATCGCCGAGAAGTCGCACTTCAAAATGAACCAGGCAGCGCCGGTCGCGGCTGTCGCTGACCTGGAGCATTACGACGCGATCATCGTGGGCACCGGCACCCGCTTCGGGCGGATGTCCTCGCAGATGGCGAACTTCCTGGATCAGGCCGGCGGGCTGTGGGCGCGCGGCGCGCTGAACGGCAAGGTCGGCGCGGCGTTCGCCTCGACGGCTACGCAGCATGGCGGCCAGGAAACCACGCTGTTCTCCATCATCACCAACCTGCTGCATTTCGGCATGACGGTGGTTGGCCTGGATTACGGCCATGCGGCGCAGATGGCGCTGGGTGAAGTCGTGGGCGGCGCGCCGTATGGGGCGACGACCATCGCCGGCGGCGACGGATCACGCCAGCCCTCGCAGATCGACTTGGACGGCGCCCGCTATCAGGGCCGCCGGGTGGCCGAGGTGGCGGCGAAGCTGTTCGGCTGATCCTGAACGGGGCGGGCGCGCGCAGGCGCCGCCTGCCCCGTCGGTTGGCGGATATATTCCGCGCCGATGGACCGGCGAACAGCCGAATGGGTTTGCAGACCGATGCGCATCCGCTAAGTCTGCCGTCCCTTAACGGCGAGAACGATGTCCAGCCCCGTGTCCATAATCGATGTTGCCCAAGCCGCCACTGGCACGGAGGAACCTTCCCCGGTCGATGGCTGGCGTACCGGTGGGTTACCCGCGTTGCGGGCCGAACTCGACAGGATCGACAACACCATCCACGACCTGCTGATGCAGCGTGCCGAAATCGTCGAGTACGTCGCGCGATCCGGCAAGCCGGCGGCCTTCCGCCCGGGGCGGGAGGCGTCGATCATCCGCCGGCTGGTCGGCCGCCACCAGGGCGCGTTGCCGGCCGTGGCACTGGTCCGCATCTGGCGCGAACTGTTGGCCGGGACGACCGGCATGCAGGGCGGGCTGAACCTCGCTGTCTGCGATTCCGAACCAGGGGTGCCGCTAACCCAGTTGGCGCGCGAGCATTTCGGCGCGCTGACACCGTTGCGCACGTATGCAAAGCCAGGACAGGCGCTGTTCGACGTCAGTCAGGGCACCGCCTCGGTCGCCATCCTGCCCTACCCGTCGGACCTGGAAAACTGGTGGGTCGCGTTGCTGCACCACGAACCCCGTTTGCACATCATTGCCAGGTTGCCGTTCTGGAAGCCGCGGCCGGAGGGATTTCCGTCCGCCGAAGCCCTGGTGGTGGCGTCGGCCGCGCCGGATGCCAGCGAGCGGGATCAGTCGTTTCTGGGCCTGGAATGCGACAGCGATGTCAGCCGCACCAAGCTGTCCAGCGAACTGACGGCGGCGGGGCTGAAGCCGGAGACGATGGTGCTGATCCGTCAGCCGGGCTCGCCGGTCGCCAATGTGCTGGTGGAGGTCGAGGGCTATCTGTCCGATGACGACGACCGCCTGAACCATCTGGGTTCCGTGTTGCGCCGCCCGGTCGTGCTGGGCAGTTACGCGGTGCCGTTGCAGGGAAATACACGATGACCACGCCGTCGCCTCGGCCCGAAATCCTGACGATTCACCCCTATGTGGCAGGCGAATCGGAACTGCCGGGCGCCAACCGGACAGTCAAGCTGTCCTCCAACGAAGGCGCCTTCGGCGTGCCGCCGTCGGCTCGGGAGGCCATCGTCAAGGCGGCGTCGGAGACGTATCGCTACCCGGATGGCAGCGCCGGGGCGCTGCGTGCGGCGATCGGCAAGCGCTGGGGCCTGGACCCGGCGCGGATCGTCTGCGGCGCGGGGTCGGACGATCTGCTGTATCAGTTCTGCCTGTCCTATGGTGGGCCGGGGCGCGACATTGTTATGTCGGAACATGGCTTCACGATCTACCAGATCGCCGGAACCTATGCCGGCAGCCGGGTGATCAAGGTGCCGGAACGCAACCTGACGACCGATTTGGACGCAATGCTGGCGGCGGTGTCGCCGGCGACGAAGCTGATGTTCATCGCCAATCCGAACAACCCCACCGGATCGATGGTGCCGTCGGACGACATCGCCCGGTTTCGTGCGGCGCTGCCGCCCGAGGTGCTGCTGGTGCTGGACTCGGCCTATGCGGAATACGTCACGCATCCGGCTTACGACGCTGGCGTGAAGCTGGTCGATGCGACCGATAACACGGTGATGACGCGGACGTTCTCCAAGATTTACGGGCTGGGCGGCATGCGGATCGGCTGGTGCTATGCGCCGCCGGGGATCGTGGATGTGCTGAACCGGGTGCGCGGGCCGTTCAACGTGTCGGTCGCGGCGCAGGCTGCCGCCATCGCCGCGCTGTCCGAACCGGGTTGGGTGGAGGCGGGATGCGCTCATAACGCTGAGTATCGACCGAAGCTGGCGGCCGGGATCGAGGCGGCGGGGCTGAAGGTTTGGCCGAGCCAGGGGAATTTTGTGCTGGTTGATTTGGGGACGACCGAGGCGGCGAATGCGGCCGATGCGTTCCTGCGCAAGAACGGCATCATCGTGCGCAAGGTCGGCGGCTATGGGTTGCCGCATTGCCTGCGGGTTACGGTGGGCACCGCCGAGGAAGTTGGGCTGGTGGTCGATGGCTTCACCGAATTCATGCGGCAAGCCCGTGGCTGATCCTGTTTTCAAGCGGCTGGCGCTGCTGGGCGTTGGGTTGATCGGGTCCTCGGTCGCGCGAATCGCCAGGCAGCGGGGGGATATCGCGGCGGAGGTCGTGGTCAATGCCCGCACGCGGAAGACGTTGGACCGGGTGATGGAACTGGGTTTGGCGGATCGCGTGGAACTCGATCCCGCCAAGGCGGTGGAGGGTGCGGACTGCGTGATGCTGTGCGCCCCGGTCGGGGCGTTTGCCGATCTGGCCGCGAAGATCGCGCCGCATCTGGCGCCGGGTGCGGTGCTGACGGATGTGGGATCGACCAAGCAGTCGGTGATCCGCGATGTCGGGCCGCTGGTGCCGGCGGGGGTGCATTTCGTGCCGGCGCATCCGATCGCGGGAACCGAACACTCCGGGCCGGATGCGGGGTTTGTGGAGTTGTTTCAGAACCGGTGGACGCTGCTGACCCCGGTACCGGGCACCGACGAGGCCGCCATCGCGAAAGTCGAGGCGCTGTGGCAGCGCTGCGGGGCCCAAACCGAACGGATGGAACCCAGCCATCATGACCGGGTACTGGCGATCGTTTCGCATCTACCGCATCTGATCGCGTTCACGATCTGCGGGACGGCGGACGATCTGGCCGATGAGAGCCGGCAAGAGGTGGTGAATTTTGCCGCCTCCGGCTTCCGGGACTTCACCCGGATCGCGGCATCGGACCCGGTGATGTGGCGGGACATTTTCCTGAACAACCGTGAGGCGCTGCTGGAGATGTTGCAGCGGTTCATGGAGGACGCCCAGGCGATGGCCCGGGCGGTGCGTTGGGGTGACACCGCGTATATCGAGGACAAGGTGGAGCGTGGGCGGAAGATCCGGCGGAGTTTGATCGAGCGGAAGCAGGCCTAGGATTTGTGCATACCCCAGAATGCTCGATGGCGGGGACCTTAGAGAGAAGGCGAGAACACAACGCAGATTAGCAAGGCGGTGGCACAAATCGCGCAGATGGAGCGGTTTCCACGGGTTTTGCCATTCGTTCCGGCAAGTCCGGCTTTGCGTAGTTCATGGGCCAAGGCCTTCTCAAAGGCCGTTCGAGAAATCGAGCTTCTGGAACATCACAGTAAAATGCACCGCCGCGCTGCGAGCCGCGCTTGTCGCCGGAGAAGAAAGCGGCGTCAGCAACCGAAGCGTGTGTGACATCTGGGCCGCGTTAAACGAACGAAGCGCCGTTGCCGGTGGGTTACCATTCACCCTGGATTTCCAAAGGTACTTTTCATCCGATTCCAGAATCGACAGCCACATCGACGAAACTTGCCCATTTCGCCGAACCGGAGTCACACTCCCCTGATCATAATAAAACAGGGAGCCTGTCCATGACCGTGAAAAGTAAAGGCTATCTGCGCCACGTCGCACTCAGCGTCGCCGATCCCTGGGAAACGGCGGAGTATTACAAGGCGACGGTTGGGCTGGAGGAGGTCGCGGAACTGGATGGCCCGCTGGCCGAGGGGGTGTTCCTGACCGACGGGGTG
>DAIEHR010000169.1 GCA_027353465.1 Acetobacteraceae bacterium
GTCGTTCCGCTCGGATTGACGTGGAGCTCATTCGGCTGCGGCCTCCACTCCGGTTTTCTTCGCGAACAGTTCCCGGAACACGGGATAAATGTCCCGGCGATGTCCGACCTTGCGCATCGCCATCGGGGCGCCGGCCTTGATGATCGTTGAGTAGGTCTGCCACAGGTCACTGTCCCGGCGGATGAAACCTGGTGGGAAGTGCTCCGAATCGCGGCCGACCTCCAGATAGGCATAGTATTGGCAGGCTGGCAGCAGCACCCGGGTCAGCAATGCGGCGGTCTTGTCGTTATCGCTGGCGGTGTTATCGCCGTCGGATGCCTGTGCCGCGTAGATGTTCCAGTTGTCGGGGCTGTAGCGGTCCTCGATCACCCGCTGCATTTCCTCCAGCGCGGTGGACACGACAGTGCCGCCGGTTTCAGGGCTGTTGAAGAAGGTTTCCTCATCGACCTCCGATGCCTGATGGGTGTGGCGGATGAATACCACCTCCACGTTCTTGTACCGGCGCTTCAGGAATATATACAGAAGCACATAAAACCGCTTCGCCAGATCCTTCATGTGTTCGGTCATCGAGCCGGACACATCCATCAGACAGAACATGACGGCTTGGGCCACGGGTTTGGGATGGGCCTCGAACCGTTTGTAACGCACGTCCAATGGGTCGATGTAGGGGATCAGGCCGGTGCGGCGCTTTTTCCGAGCCCATTCTTCTTCCAGGGCGATGCGCTTGTCTTCGTCGGCGGGATCGAGCGCGTCGATTTCATCGCGCAGCGCCTGAAGTTCCTCGGGTTTCGGCCGGCGCAGCGCGATGCGCCGGGACATGCTGTTCCGCACGGTGCGGTTCAGCGCCAAATTGGCCGGCGAACCACTGACCGAGTAACCGGCGCGTTGGTAAACCAGAGCCTCGGCGTTCACGACACGCCGTTTGGCGAGGTCGGGCAGTTCCAGGTCTTCCAGAAACAGATCGACGAATTCGTCGCGGGAAAGGGCGAAGCGGAAATCATCCTCGCCCTCGCCATCCGGGCTGCCTTCCGAACCGCCGCCACCGCCGCCACTTGGTGGTCGCTGGATAGTGTCGCCAGCGATATATTCCTTGTTGCCGGGCAGCAGGTGGTCGCGGACTCCGCCGGAGGAGCCGCGGCGGAACGAGGGCTCCTGAACCCCCTGCGCCGGGAGAACGACTTCGCCGCCTTCGTCGGCGTCTTTGATACTCCGGTTGCCGGCACTTTCGTGCACGGCCTTCCGGATTTGTGCTTTCGCCCTGCGCATGAAGCGCTGGCGGTTCGCAAGGCTCTTGCCACTTGGGTTCAGGCGGCGATCGACTATGTGCATCGTATGCCTGTCAGACCTTTCCGGTGAACGGCGTGCATTGTCAGCCCGCCTGCTTCACGCGCATGTACCATTCGACCAATCGTCTGACCTGCCGTTCGGTGTAGCCGCGGGCCGTCATGCGATCGACGAACTCGGTGTGTTTCTTTTCGGTATCGCCGTCTTTCTTTGAGCCGAAGCTGATGACGGGCAGCAGTTCCTCCACCTGGCTGAACATACGGCGTTCGATGACGTCGCGGATCTTCTCGTAGCTGGTCCAGGACGGATTTTTGCCGTTGTTGTTTGCGCGGGCACGCAGGCTGAACTTCACGACTTCATTGCGGAAGTCTTTGGGGTTCGCAATACCCGCGGGCTTTTCGACCTTCGTCAGCTCTTGGTTGAGCAGTTCACGATTCAACAACTGTCCCGTGTCCGCATCCTTGTAGTCGATATCCTCGATCCAGGCGTCGGCATAGGAGACGTAACGGTCAAACAGGTTCTGGCCGTAGTCATGATATGATTCCAGATAGGCTTTCTGGATTTCGTTGCCGATGAATTCCGCGTAACGCGGTGCCAATTCGCCCTTGATGAACTCCAGATATCGCTTTTCGGTCTCTTGCGGCATCTGTTCGCGGCGGATGGATTGTTCCAGCACATACATCAAATGCACCGGGTCGGCGGCGATTTCCGTGGTGTCGTGGTTGAACGTAGCTGCCAGCACTTTGAAGGCGAAGCGGGTGGAAGCACCGTCCATGCCCTCCTCGACACCAGCAGTATCTTTGTATTCTTGCAAGGAGCGGGCGCGTGGGTCGGTCTCTTTCAGGCTTTCGCCGTCATAGACCCGCATCTTGGCGAAGATCGTCGAGTTTTCATGCTTCTTAAGGCGGGAAAGGACTGAAAACCGAGCGAGCATTTCCAGGGTGGCGGGGGCGCAGGGGGCGTCGCCGAGTTCGGAGCGAGATACCAGCTTTTCGTAGATCTTCTGCTCTTCGGTTACGCGCAGGCAATACGGAACCTTGATGACGTAGATACGGTCGATGAAGGCTTCGTTGTTCTTGTTGTTCTTGAAGGCCTGCCACTCCGATTCGTTGGAGTGGGCCATGATGATCCCCTGGAACGGGATCGCGCCGATATTCTCGGTGCCGATGTAGTTGCCTTCCTGTGTCGCGGTCAGCAACGGGTGCAGCATCTTAATCGGCGCTTTGAACATCTCGACAAACTCGAGCATGCCCTGGTTCGCTCGGTTTAATCCACCGGAATAGCTGTAGGCATCCGGATCATTCTGGGCGTGCATTTCAAGTTTGCGGATATCGACCTTGCCAACCAGCGAGGAGATATCCTGGTTGTTTTCATCACCCGGTTCGGTTTTGGCGATACCGATCTGGCGCAACCGTGACGGGATCAGCTTCTGAACGCGAAATTTGGAGATATCGCCATTGAACTCATCCAACCGCTTGATGCACCACGGGCTCATGAGGCCGGTCAACCGGCGCGCTGGGATGCCGTAGCGATCTTCCAACATCGATCCCATGCGATCGGGGTCGAATAGCCCCAGCGGGCTTTCAAACACAGGCGACAGCTCGTTTCCGGCTTTCAGCACGTAGATTGGAAAGGTTTCCATCAACGCCTTCAGCCGCTCCGCCAGCGACGACTTGCCGCCGCCGACAGGACCCAGCAAGTACATGATCTGCTTGCGTTCTTCCAGGCCTTGCGCGGCGTGGCGAAGGAAGCCGACGATCCTTTCGATGGTCTCTTCCATGCCGTAGAATTCGCTGAAGGCGGGATAGACCCGGATCGTCCGGTTCATGAAGATCCGGCCCATGCGCGGATCCTTGGACGTGTCCACCATCTCGGCTTCGCCGATCGCGGCCAGCAGCCGTTCGGTCGCTGTGGAGTAGACCAGCGGGTCTTTCTTGCAGGCATCCAGGTATTCCGCCAGCGACATCTCGGCTTCGCGATGAGCCTCGAAGGTTTTCGCATAGGCGGTGAAAATGTCATCGACCGTTTGCATCGGTCGCTCCTTGGTTATGGGTGGAGCCACGGTGGGTAGGAAGCACGCGAATCCATCTATGCAAGATGGGTGCTACCGTAGCGGATTTGGCATACGTCGCGTGAATGTTTTCGGCGATCCGGATCATTTTGACATTCCAGACCGAGATGTGGACTTGCATCGTGTCAGCAAAAGCGCGGTCCTTTGTATAAATCTTTCTTGTGCCGGTTTGAAAACGCAACCGGATCGCGGCGGGCTGAAGTCGTCATTCGGCGTTAACCCGAACGTCAGAAATTGCCGCGGCTTCGGGACAAGTCGAGGCCGGGACTTCGTCATTCAAGGGATGGTATTCGGCGATCCCGAGAGACCGGCCGAGCGTGGCAAAATGGCCGATCGCGGAATAGTGAAAGCCGGCAAGGGTGATTTCAAGAAAATTCCGCATTGGACTGAATAAATCCGCGATGGCGCGGTGCTGGGTAATTTGCACTGACGCAACGATACGTGGGGCCGCGGTGGCATCGCCGGCTGGCAAGCCCACAATCGGTGAGTAAACGGCTGGCAGGTGCATCATGCGCCTCTTCGAGCCAATTCATGTATCCAGCGTTCCGCCGAACCGAAGAACTCGGCATACTCCGAATTCCTTAATATTTGGTTAATCTGTATCGTTTTCGTTCCGCCGCTTCGGTTTGATATAGGCAACGCTACACCACTCGCCAGACGTCATGGCCCAAAATCTTCATATGAACCGTCCCTGAGCAGTTGCTGCCGAAACGGCAGGCACATGCGCGGGCAGTGCGCGCGTCAGGGCTGGGATCGGCGAGGTCGTGTCCGGTAAATGATTGATCGCAAATGCTTTTGGCGGTATTCATCTGGCTAAATGTAACTTTGGATAATAGCGACCGTTATGATGCCTTCCGACAGCGACACCAAATGGGCCGGCCTGACACTGGACCAGCCCCGGGTCATGGGCATCTTGAATGTGACCCCGGACAGCTTCAGCGACGGCGGCAGCCATGTCGGCGTGGACAACGCGATCGCGGCCGGTCTGGCGATGGCCGAAGCGGGTGCGGACATCGTCGATGTTGGCGGGGAAAGCACTCGACCGGGGGCGGATCAAGTTTCTGCTGAAACCGAACAGGCTCGTATCCTGCCCGTCATTCGCGCCTTGGCCGCCGCCGATATCCGCATTTCGGTCGATACCCGGAACGCCTCCACGATGCGGGCGGCACTCGGCGCCGGTGCCACCATCATCAATGATATCTCCGGCCTGTCTTACGACCCCCGGTCGCTGGGCGTGGTCGCTGAACACGGATGTCCGGTTGTGCTGATGCACATGCGCGGGACGCCAGCCACGATGAACGGAGAAGCCGTCTATCGCGATGTCGTGACCGAGGTGCGGGCGGAGCTCGCGAATCGGGTGGATGCCGCCCTCGCCGCCGGCATTCGGCGGGATCGAATCGCTATCGATCCGGGATTGGGTTTCGCCAAGGATGCGACGCATTCGGTGGCGGTGCTGCGTGGCCTCGGTACTTTGGCCGATCTCGGTTATCCGATGCTGGTCGGCCTGTCCCGCAAGCGCTTTATTGGCGCGTTGTCTGAAGAACGACGCCCGGACCAGCGTTTAGGCGGCTCGCTGGCAGCGGGTCTGTTCGCGATTTTGCGAGGCGCTTCAATCCTTCGCGTTCATGATGTGCGGGAAACAGTACAAGCAATTCGTGTTTGGCGGGCATTGTTTGAATGAGGCACGGTACCGCTTTCCCAACGCCGGCGATAGCCTTACATCCAACCGGTGAAGTGATGGACCGCGCATGATAAAGACACGACGCCTGTTCGGCACCGATGGTATCCGGGGCAGGGCTAACACCGAACCAATGACCGCGGGCATCGCCTTGCGTTTGGGCCAGGCCGCCGGACTGCTGTTCACGCGCGGGAACCACCGCCACCGCGTTGTCATCGGCAAGGACACAAGGCTGTCCGGCTACATGTTGGAACCCGCTCTTACCGCCGGATTTATCGGCGCCGGCATGGACGTCACCCTGCTCGGGCCACTCCCGACGCCCGCCGTGGCGATGCTCACGCGCTCCTTGAGGGCCGATCTGGGCGTGATGATCTCCGCCTCGCACAATGCCTATGAGGACAATGGAATCAAACTGTTCGGCCCGGATGGCACCAAGCTGTCCGACGAGATGGAACTTGAGATCGAGGCACTGATGGACAGTGTTTTCGCCGATCGCCTGGCGGAATCCCACCTTTTGGGGCGCGCGGCGCGCCTGGATGACGCCGCCGGGCGCTATATCGAAGCGGCCAAAGCCAGTTTTCCGCGCGGCTCCCGTCTGGACGGTCTGCGCATCGTCGTCGATTGCGCCAACGGTGCCGGCTATAAGGTGGCCCCGACTGTGCTGTGGGAACTGGGGGCCACGGTCATTCCGGTCGGCGTCGCGCCCGATGGGTTCAACATCAACAAGGGTTGCGGTTCCACCGTGCCGGAGTTCCTGTGCGCCAAGGTGCTGGAACACAACGCCCACCTGGGCATCGCCCTGGACGGGGATGCCGACCGTCTGATTATCGCCGATGAAACCGGCGAGGTCGTCGATGGCGACCAGATCCTGGCCCTGATCGCTCAGTCCTGGCACCAGGCAGGCACGCTGCGCGGCGGCGGGATTGTCGCGACGGTGATGTCCAACCTCGGGCTTGAACGGCATCTTGCCGGCCTTGGGCTGCACCTGCATCGCACGAAGGTTGGGGACAGATATGTCGCGGAGCACATGCGTGCGTCCGGCATCAATGTCGGCGGTGAGCAGTCGGGGCACCTGATCCTGTCGGATTTCGCCACAACGGGTGACGGATTGCTCGCGGCGCTGCAGGTGCTGGCGGTGTTGGTGCAAGAGGGGCGTTCGGCGTCGCAGGTGTTGCAGGTATTCCAGCGGCTGCCGCAACGGCTGAAGAACGTGCGGTTCAAGGGCCAGTCTCCTCTCCGCGAGGCGGGGGTGCAGGCTGCTATCCGCGATGCCGAAGCGCGGCTGGCCGGTTCCGGCCGCGTCCTGATCCGCGAGAGCGGCACCGAACCCTTGGTCCGGGTGATGGCGGAGGGCGAGGACAGCTTCGTCGTGGCTGATGTCGTGGACAATCTGTGCGAGATCATCGCCGAGGCCGCCAGGCTTCGTGAGGCCGCCGTATCGTGAAGGGCAGGGTCCTGGTCATCGCTGGGTCGGATTCTGGGGGCGGCGCCGGCATCCAGGCGGATATCAAGGCGATAACCGTCCTTGGGGCGTTCGCCGCAACAGCGATCACCGCGCTGACCGCGCAGAATACGCTGGGCGTGCATGGCGTCATGCCAGTGCCCTGTGACTTCATCCGCCAGCAGATCGACGTCGTGCTGTCGGATATCGGCGCCGACGTCATTAAGATCGGCATGCTGGGCGATGTCGCGACCATCGGGACCGTGTGCGATGCGCTGGAGGATTTCGCCCCCGATGTTCCGGTGGTGCTGGACCCGGTGATGGTGGCGAAGGGCGGCCACGCGCTGCTGGCGGCCCAGGCGGTCGATGGTCTGCGCAAGCGGTTGGTGCCGCTGTCCGCGCTGATCACCCCGAACTTGCCGGAAGCCGAGGCGCTAACCGGCCTGACCATCCGCACCGAGGCCGATATGCACGCGGCCGCGTCCGCGTTGCGGGCGCTGGGCGCGCCGGCCGTGCTGTTGAATGGCGGCCATCTGGAGTCCGACACCATCACGGATCTGCTGGCCACCGCCTCGGGCATCGAGGCATTTTCGGCGCCGCGTATCCCGACAAAGCATACTCATGGCACAGGATGTACGACCGCGTCGGCGGTGGCGGCCAGCTTGGCGCAAGGAATGAGCCTGCGCGACGCGGTGCTTCGGGCGCGGGCGTTTGTCAGAGCGGCGATTGAATCGGCGCCCGGGTTCGGTAAGGGGCATGGGCCGCTGAACCACGCGATCGGGTTTGCCGGCCCAACATAGTCGGCGCTACCGGCCTGCGAGCATCCCCGCGACGATGTCGGCCAACTGTCCGGTCGCAATGCTCATCGCCGCCACGATCGCCGTCGTCGTGCCATCCACCGGCCGCACCGTCAGCGTTATCGGTCGGGAGGACTGGGTCTTGCCGTCCACCGCGGCCTGGGCGGTCAGCAGAAGGGACCCAGACCGATCCAGGTCGAAGCGTTGCAGGTCGATCTCTACCGTCGCGTCAGGCGGGGTGGAGATTGCGCCGCTTTCGCCATACACCGAACTGCCGGGCAGGCGCTGGTTCAACTCCTGGACCAGGATGCGGCTGATCATCGTGTCCAGCGGTTCGCCCCACCACTCGTTGGACAGGACGTCCATCCGGTAGCCCTCGGAGGAGCGCACGATCTGGGAGCGTTCCAGGTAATGCGCAACCGCGATGGGCCGCACCTGAACGATCCGCGGCGCGCCCGTTCGGGTGGCGCCAGGTTCGGTTCCCAGCACATACAGAGTCGGGTTGCGGGACGCGCAGGCTGCCGGCAACGCGGCCAAGGTCAGCAAAATTAAGCGTCGGGACAGCATCATTGAATCCCTTGATCGGTGCGGCCACGTATCAGCGCCTCGGGGTGGCGCGACAGCAGGTCCGCCAGCACCCGGATCGATCGCGCGGCATCGGACAGTTGCGACATCAGCCGACCAACGTCGCGGCTGAACCGCGAATCGCCGCCGTAAGTGCTATCCAGCGAGGCGATCAGCTTGTTGGTGTTGCGCACCGATGCGTCCAGGTTCGCCGCCATCCCCGGCAACCGCGGGGTCAGCGAGGAAACGCCATGGTTGAGGCTTTCCACCAGCGCCTGCGTGCTGGCCAGGGTGGACCGCAGTGCCGTGACCGACTGTCCGAGTTCCTTGTCGTTGACCAGAGCGCTGACGCCGGCAAGCGTCTGGTCGAGATTTTTACCGATCGACTCGAATGGAATATCGTTCAGGCGATTGACCAAGTTGGTTGCGGCAGTGGCGACGTCGCTGGCACTGCCGCCCAGTACGGGAACGACATACGAATCGCCGTCCTTGCTGATCGTGGCGGCGGGGACGTCGTGATAGATGTCCATCGCGAGTTGCTTCTGGCCGGTCAGGATGTTCGCGGTTTCCAACTTCACCCGCAGTCCGCGCTGCACAAGGTCAGCCATCCTGGTATCCAGCTCGCTGCCACTCGGCAGATTGAGCAAGGCCACCCGTTCTGGTTCCAGAGTGAAATGGACCGGCACCACCACGTTATCCAGGGTTTGGTCATACACCAGTGATACACTTGTAACCTCGCCAATCTTCAGGCCGCGAACCGTCACGTCCGCTCCGGCGCTCAGGCCCGCGACGGATGCGTTGAAGTTGGCGATGAACGGCAGGCTTCGCTTGTAGGTAGAGGAATCCGCGGCGGTGTGCGAGTGGAACAGCTTGAACGCGTGGTTCTGCGCGGTCTCTGTCGTGAACGCCGGATCGTCTGGGGTTTCGAAAGCGATACCGCCCAGGACGACAGCCCGCAGCGATTCGAGATGTACCTGCACGCCGTCGGCCCCAATGCCGAATTGAACGCCCGAGGCATTCCAGAAGCGCGAATTATCGTGCACATATTTATCGAACGGCTCCCGCACGAAAGCATGAATAGTTATGCTGCGCGCCATCTCGCCAACGTCCCAGCCCAGGACCTCGCCGACCTCCAGGTCGCGGAACATGATGGGCGAACCCAGGTTCAGCGACCCGATCCGATCGGCGTTCAGCAGAAAGGTGCGGCCCGGGACATCGGATTGCAGCACGGGGGGATTTTCCAGGCCGACGAAATCGCGCTTTTCCTCGCCACCCGACGCAGCCGGCAGCAGATCGATATACGAACCGGAGAACAGCGTTTGCAGCCCGCTGATCGATCCTGCGAAAAACCGCGGCCGGACGACCCAGAACTGGGACTTGTCGGTCAATAGCGATTCAGCTTCGCGGTTCATGCGCACAGTGACCTGAACGCGCTTCATGTCCGGTGTCAGGCCGACTTTTTTAACAACGCCCATGTCAACGTCCTTATGCCGGACATGGGACTGATTCGGCTGCAGCCCCTCGGCGGTTTCGAACGTTATGGTAATCAGCGGGCCGCGTTCGGACAGTGTCGTCCAGGCCAGCCAGCCGCCGATCAGCACGGTTACCAGCGGGATCGCCCAGATCAGCGACATGCGCCGCTTGCTGTCGATATGGGACCTGACGACAGCGTTGGGGGGCCTGTCGCTCATGCTGTTCCGGCCCCGGTCCGGTCATTGTCCCACATCAGTCTGGGGTCGAAGCTGCGGGCCGCCAGCATGGTCAGGATCACGACAGCCGCGAATGCAATCGCGCCCCGGCCGGGATAAACGCTGGCGATCTGACCGAACTGGACCAATGCGACCAAAATCGACTCCATGAACACATCGATCATCGACCACCGGCCGACGGCATCGACAATCCGGTACAGCACGGTACGGTCATGCAACCTCCATCCGGTTCCAAAATGCGTCGTGAGCAGCAGAACACCCAGGCCAATGAGCTTTAGAACCGGCACCGCGACGCTGGCGAAGAAAACCAACGCGGCCAACGGCCACATGCCGGCGTCGATCAGTTCCTGGACGCCGCCCAGGATCGTGCTGGGCTGGCCGGCGCCAAGCTGCACCACGGTTAAGACAGGATAAATGTTGGCCGGGATGTACAGCACCATCGCTGCCAGCGCCAAGGCCCATGTCCGTTCGATGGCGGCTGGCCGCCGATCGCGCAACCTGAAGCCGCAACGCGTACAGCGCGTCCCCGGTGCTGCCCGGCTGACCAAGCCGCACGTGTCGCAGCCAATGCGCCAACGCCGCGGCTGCCCTGCCGGGGCGGGGTGCGGCGGAGCGTCAGTCTGCAAGGCCCTGCGCGCGCGGCGGTTCGGCGGTTCCATCGCTTCCCACACCGCCTGGGCATCCAGCGTGTAGTCGGCCAGCACCATAATGACCATCAACCCCCCCAGCGCATAGACCGCTGGGCCCAAATCGACAGCCGCCATTCCCTTCAACCGCGTATAGGCGACGAACAGGCCAAGGAGGTAGATCTCGATCATCGACCAGGGGCGCAGACGCTCGACCCAGGCAAACAGCGCGCGCAGTTCGGCCGGGGGACGCTTCAGCCGAAGGCCCAGCAGGACGAACACCATGCACAGCACGCGGGCCAGCGGCGCGGCGATGGTCGTGGCCAGCACCACAGCCGAGATTTCCCAAAGTCCGTAGGATTCCAGTTCGGCCGGTCCAGTCATCAGTCCGGCGGCGCGCTGCTGCCCGCCCGTGCTGATCGACAGCAGAGTCATCGTGGCACCCAGGCCAAACAGGATCAGGGCACTCAGGTTGAGGGCAAGCGGCAGCACCAGCGGATCCCGGCGCGTGTGGCGCAGCACGGCATCGCATCGCAGGCAAACCGCGCGGGCGCCCGGCGCCATGGCCGGAAGAATCTGCATCTGCCCGCAATCGGGGCATTCCTGCAGCCGCGGGGCGGTTGCCGCCGGCCGCTTGCGTGGGGATTCAGCGGGCATCATCGTCCGGGCGCGGCCATTCTTCGGATCGCTGTGCTCATGCTGCTGACGTAGCACGGTCCTTGTGGCGGAACAGGGGCCTTGGCGAGGAAAAAGAACCGGGTGTCCGCGACGACGATCCAAAGGCTTCCGCTTTGCCTCCGGTTAGGCAACAATAGCGAGCCAATGGGAGTGTAACGAATGAAAACGTCGGCGTCGTTGATTAACAAAGGTCAAAAGTCGATTTGGATGGATGCATGTGGCACGACCGGTCTGCTGTCTGGGATGTTGCTGTTGACGGTACTGCTGGGCGGGACGGCTCCTGCAACGGCCGCGGATCTGCCGGGCGTAACGGCTACCGAGATCAAGATCGGTAACACCGACGCCTATAGCGGCCCGGCCTCGGCATACGGCGTTATCGCCAAGACCGAATCCGCCTTCTTCAAAATGGTGAATGACCAGGGCGGCGTGGCCGGCCACAAGATCAATTTCATATCGTATGATGACGGATACAGCCCGCCGAAGACGGTGGAACAAGTGCGCCGCCTGATCGAGGAGGATCAGGTCGCGTTTCTGTTCCAGAACCTGGGGACGCCCACCAACACGGCGATCCAGCGCTATGTGAACATGAAGAAGGTGCCGCACCTGTTCATCTCCACCGGCGCGGACAAGTGGGGCGACTATCAGCACTTCCCCTGGACGATGGGCTACCAGCCCAGCTATCGGACCGAGGCGCAGATCTACACCAAGTACATGCTGAAGGAGATGCCGTCCGCCAAGCTGGGCATCCTGTATCAGAACGACGATTTTGGTAAGGATTACGTCAACGGGGCGAAGGACATCCTGGGCGACAAGTACGCCGCCACGGTCAAGGAAGCCAGCTACGAGACGACCGACGCCACGGTGGATAGCCAACTCGCCACCTTGCAGGCGGCGGGCGTGGATGCGTTGATGGTCGGCGCTACCCCGAAGTTTGCCGCGCAGGCGATCAAGAAGGTGCATGACCTTGGCTGGCATCCGAAGATGTTCTTCCTGACCAACGTGTCCATCTCGGTCGGTGCCGTCATGGCCCCCGCCGGGGTTGAAAATGGCATTGGCATCATAACCACCGGCTATATGAAGGACCCGACCGATCCGGCCTTCAAGGACGATCCGGGGATGAACGAGTGGCGCGCCTTCATGGCGAAATACATGCCCGGCGTGGATATGACGGACGGCAATTACAGCTTCGCCTATGGTGTGAGCATGGTGATGCTGCAGGTTCTGAAGCAGTGCGACGGCGATTTCTCCCGAACCAACATCATGAAGCAGGCAGCCAACCTGCATAATGCCTACGATCCCGTCCTGCTGCCGGGAATCACGGTGAACACCAGCCCGACCAACTTCCACCCGATCAAGGCGATGCAGCTGGAGAAGTGGGACGGCAAGACCTGGGAACGCTTCGGCAATGTGATCGAGGGCGCCGGCTAACCGGCGGCCCCGGCCCGCGTATCGCCCGGTCGGGCGAAGCGGTTCGTCGAAACTAAGCCTGGCGGTAAAATTCGGCGGTCGAACCGTCGGATTTTACCCGCCAAGCGCTCATTTCCCGTGCCTGTGGGTAATCCGGTGTCATGGGTCGATAAGATTGGGTCGGGGCGCGTTCTAAGCACCCATGACCTTCAAGACCCGGGAAGCGTGTGGAATGGGCTCCACCGCCCCGTAGCCGGTACATTTCAGCCCCGCTGCCACGACAGCATAGCGTGCCGCCGCCTCCAGCCCGTCTCTTGCCAAAACCCGAGCCAGAAAGGCGCCGCAGAAGGTGTCGCCCGCGCCGGTAGCGTCCACCGGGACGACAGGATAGGCGGGAATCCGCGTACGGCCTTCAGAGGTCGCGAGATAGGCACCGTCGGCGCCCATCTTCAGCAGCACCACCTTTGACCCAAGGCGCAGGTAGAAATCCAACATCGCCTCGGGATCCTCAATGCCCGTCAGCGTGCGGACATCTTCCAGGCCCGGGATCGCGTATTCGACCCGAGCCATCGCCGCATGCATCACCGCCGCCGCCCGGGCGGGCGGCCATAAGCGCGGGCGATAGTTGGTGTCGTAAGCGACCTTGACCCCGTGCCGAACCGCGACATCGATCGCCGCGAACACGGCATCACATGCGGTGGTGGAAATGCCCTGGCTGATACCGGAGACATACAGCATGCGTGCGCTGGCGATCGCCTCGACCGGCAGGTCCGTCGCCGCATACATCGCCGCCGCGGAGTTGCCGCGGTAGTGCAGAAAATGGTGCCCCTGTTCGTCATGGGTGACGAAATACACGCCGGTCTGAAAACGATCCGTGCGCCGCACGGTGGATGTATCCACGCCCTCCCGCTGCCACAGGTCCATGAAGCTGTCGCCGGGCATGTCGTGTCCGAGCGCGGTGATCATGCCGACCCGAGCGCCTTGACGGGCTGCGGCGATGGCGGTGTTGGAGGTGTCGCCGCCGTGGCCTTGAAGATACTGCTGGACGCCGTCCGGGCCGCGGGGAAGCTGGTTGAACTCCAGCATCGGTTCGCCCATGCACAGTAAGTCGGCGCCGCCCGGATCGGCGGTCACAGCACCGCCCTCGCCGCGGCCTCGATCGCGGCCCGATCGCCGGCGGCGATGCGTTTTTCGTCCACCAGTGCCCCGCCCATACCAACGAACGCGGCGCCGGCGGCCAGAAAAGCCTGGACGTTGCCGGGCTCCACGCCGCCCGTTGGGCAGAAGGCGACGCCCGGGAAGACGCTAGCCAGCGCCTTGATATGATTGGGACCGCCCGCCGAGGAGGCAGGAAACACCTTCACAACATCCGCGCCCGCAACCAGCGCGGCGCGGACCTCGGTCGGTGTCAGGGCGCCCAGCATCAGCGCCGCGCCGACTGCCCGGCAGGGCGCGGACAGCGTCGGATCGATCCAAGGGGCCACGAGGAAGCGGGCGCCGGCATCGAGGCAGGCTTGTGCCACAGTGGCATCCGGGACCGTGCCAGCCCCAATCAGCAATCCTGGGTCCTTGGCGAGGCGCGCGATCAGCGGGACCGCGCCAGGGATTGTCATGGTGATTTCAAAGATGCGTATTCCGGCCGCTTGCAGCCAGGCTACCGCGGTTTCAGCGTGGTCGGCCGAACTGGTACGCACCACCGGCACGACGCGCGCGGCGCGCAGGTGCTGAATAAGCAGCTGTTGTGACATGTTGGTGGTTCCCTCCGGCGCGCAACGAAGCAGCCGCTTAGAGGCCGCGCAAGTATCCGGGCTATTATATGCGCGATTCCGCGGGCTGGGGTGCCTCGATATAGGCCCGGCCGGATCGCTTCAGCCAGACGAAGCGATCCGGCCGGGCGGGTTGCTCGTTCGGATCGCGATCAGGGCTAAACATGCAATCGTTGCACAGACCCAAGCGTTCGCGTTGAATCCGGAGAGCCCCATGGCCTCCCCGCCAATCACTGACCCTAGAGAAATACCCAGAAACAGCGCGCTGTTGTTTAGCGCCATCATCAACGCCCGCCGTTCAGGAAAATCACGCGCCAGCCCGGATTGCTGGGCCGGAAAATAGAACTGCGCGAATATCGACATGACCAGCAGAATTATATCGACCGAGGCGGAGCCGGCCCCGGCGCCCAAGGCCGCCAGTCCGGCGGCAAGGCCTGCCGCGCTGACGATCATCGTCCGCCGGGTGCCGAACCGATCCGCGAGTTGTCCGCCCAGTAGCGTCCCGACCAGGGCGCCCACGCCATAAAACCCGATGGCGCGCGCGATCTGGACGGTCGAAGCCCCGTCCAGCGTCAGCCAGGTGCCAAGGTAGGTGTAAACCCCGTACAGCGCGGTCGCCCACAGCACGGTCGGGAGCATCCGGCGTCCGACCAGCCGATAATTCAGGGGGGGAAGCGGCACCCCCGCGTGATCGCTTCGCCGCGGATCGGCTGGCCAGATCCGCCGATTCGCCGCTGCCAGGCCAACGCTCAGCAGCCCCAGGATCACGAACGGAGCGCGCCACCCCAGGTACGATGCGACGATCGTCCCGGCCGGTGCGCCAACGGACAAAGCCAGCAGCAGCCCTGACACAGCGATTGCCATCCAACTGGCTCGGCGGGCCGGCGGCGCGGCCTCCCCCACCCCGGCGTAGATCAACGGGGCCACGCCCGAGGCTGCCACCCCCGCGGCCACACGAGCCCCCAGCAGCCATTCGAAACCGGGCGCGATTGCTGTCAGGAGATTGGCTATTACGAAGGCGAGGAGACAGGCGACAAGCGTTCGGCGCCGTCCGAACCGGTCCGCCAGTTGGCCGAACAGCGGGGCGCCGATCAGGTAGGCCAGGGAGAACACGGTAACGCTCAACCCGGCCATGCCGACCGAAAGCCCCCATTCGGCGGCGATACGCGGCAGCAATGGCGAGACGATGAACAGGTCGGTGCCGACTACGAACAAGGTTATCCAGCCACACGCCAGTCGCCAGGGTGCGCTCACGCGTTCAGGTCCTGGCGGCTGGGGAAGCCTGTGCCCCGGCCGGCCCGCGGGCTGACATGCGTTGTCACGGCTAAAGCGACACAGCCATTAGGGCGGTTTCGATAGCCAGCCGCGTGAACGGTTTGGGGACGAATTCATCCATTCCTGCCTGCAGGCAGCGTTCCCGATAGTTCTGATACGCACTGGCAGTCAGGGCAACGATGGGTGTGCGGGCAAACCCAGCGGCCTCGCGCCGGCGGATTTCAGCCGTGGCCTCGAACCCGTCCATCGCCGGCATCTGACAGTCCATGAAGATAACGTCGAACCTGTCCTTCTCGTGCGCCGCCAGCGCCTCGATTCCGTCGCAAGCGGCGGAGACCGTCCAACCCAGGTTCTCCAGCACGCCAATCGCCACCATCCGGTTGATGGCGTTATCCTCGACCACAAGGGCATGACGCCGGGGCGCCTGCCCGGGGCTTCTGAACGCCGTTCCCACTTGGCGAGCCGTGCCGGTATCGTTGGGTTCGCCCTCAGTCCTATGCTTTATCGCGCCGGGTTGTTGGCCGAACCGCGCGGTAAATCGGAATGTGGAACCTACGCCTAGTTCGCTGCTCACCTCGATCGAACCGCCCATCAATGCGCAGAGGTCACGGCAAATGCTCAGGCCCAGGCCGCTGCCGGAGAACCGCCTGGTGTTGCTGTTGTCGGCCTGGGTAAAGGCATTGAAGATGATCGCCTGATCGTCCTTGGCGATGCCGATTCCGGTGTCAGTTACTTCAAACAGCAAAACAGCTGTATCCGCGGTCACTTCCAGCGGTGCGGCATGCACGGTTACCGAACCGGCGTCGGTGAATTTGATCGCGTTACCGATCAGATTGTTGAAAATCTGGCTTAGACGCAACGCATCGCCGATAAGCGCTGTCGGCAAATTCGGTTCAACCCACAAAGACAAGTGCAGGCCTTTTTGGTTCGCAACCGACGTTTGCATATAAATGACGTCATCCAATAGTTTCCGAAGATCAAATTTCTTGTTCTCCAGCGTGAATTTTCCGGCCTCGATTCTGGAAAGATCGAGAATCCCGCCGATGAGACCCAGCATGGACTCGGCGGAACGCTGGGCCATCTCGACGAACATTTTCTGGTTCGGCTGAAGTTCCGTCTGCAACAACAACTCTACCATGCCGACCACCCCGTTCATCGGAGTGCGCAACTCGTGGCTCATGTTCGCGAGGAACTGTGATTTGGCCCGGTTTGCCGCAACCAGTTCCACGGTTCTGTCCGCGACCCGATCTTCCAGTGTGGCATTCAATTCGACCAGGCGGCTTTCCGCCTTTAGCTGCGCGCTGTGCCGGGTCGCGACGGCTTCGGCCATGCTATTGAAGGACAGGCTGAGTTGGCCGATTTCGGACAAGTGGCCGTTCACCTTGGCACGGGCAGCGTAATTGCCGTTTCGCCATTCCGCCGCGACGTGAAGCAGGCCTTGGATCGGGTTCTTGATAAAGATACGGCCACCCTGCCACGCCGCGTAGATCGCCAGCAGAAGTCCGGTCAGAACCAGCAGAATGCCGCGCTTTGTCACATGGTCGATGGAGGAAAAGGCAGCGGCCTTCGACTCGCCCGCGCTTAGGAAGAAATCTTTCGGCGGCAACGAAGGGGGAACGAAACCGAAAATACGGTCAACCCCATCCACCCCCCTGGATTCCTCCCATCCCGCGACATCGCCATCCATGATCGCGGCATGGCCGGTGCGCATGTTTTTGCCGACCAATGTCTCCGGATTCGGCAGGCGCGCGATGATATTGCCCTCGCGATCCGCTATCAGGATCGATTGGGTCGGCGTCAATCCGCGTTCTTTAAGATGTTCGGACAGCCAGTCCAGATCCAGGCCAGCGAACACCACGCCAGAGATGGGGCCGTCGGCGCTTTCGGAAAACCGCGATGCAAAATGGATTTGCTTTTTCCCGGTAACAGGATCGACCCAGTAATTGCCCACCGCCAGATCGGTCTGCGACATGGCACGCTTGAAGAAAGCGGCGTTCGCCACCGACGACAGCCCGGACGGGCGGCTGGTGCAGCGCACCGTGCCGGTGGGGTCGGCAACCCCCAATACGCTGTAGTAGGGCGTTCTTGCGTTCAGGGTTCCCAGCAGTTTGATGCAACCGTCGACATCCAGCGAGCTGACCGGAGGAAGCTGGCTGATGACCTGCAGGAACTGGCGGGCGCCCTCTTTGATCTCGCCCATTTCGGCACCAAACTGCTTGGTGATCTGGACGGTCTTGTTCCGGATATCGTCCTCGCGGGAGCGGCGGAGGTCGTATTCGTTATACGACTGGATCGCCAGCGCGGGCATGACGGCGATCAGCACCAGCACGAACATTTTTGCCGTCAGGCTGACCGACCACCGATTCAGCGCGGTCCACCGGTCGCGACAAAACGCCCGGCAACGGTACGCGAAGGTGGGCGAGCTACCCCCGGTCATGGTCCCGGCGATCGATCAGGAAAGTGCCCCACGCGGTATTCGTTGCGTGGGGCACCTTCCTGGAAAGGTAGCGGATGGTCATCAGCGGGTGAGAGCGCTTTCATGTTTGGCTATCGTAGCCTGGACAATCTGGTCCATGACAACCCAAACGTCGTCCAGCGCCGCAGCCATGGTTTTTGCGTCCTCGATCGTTTGGGCCAGCAGTTCGGGACGCCGTTCGAGCACGGATTGTGTGACCGCGATCGCTTCTTCCGCGTGGCGCTCCTCGACGCCTTGCGAGAAGCAATCAGCGAAGTAGGGCTCAGTCGGAACGGACGGAAAATGTACGGACAGAGAATCTGCCAGCGCCCGCATCCAATCGTCCGACATTGTCTCCACGATGCACCAGGGACCCAGCGAGCGTGCATAAAGAGTCTTTGCCAACTGGACAAACTTCGCGGTGGCCGGATCGAGGTGATCCACCAGTTCGTCCGCGTCGCCGAAATCTTCGTCGCCGATCGGGCAAAGGGCGCCAATGTTCTTGAATGCCCTTGTCAATTGATAATGATGCGTATCGCCGCCCGGAAGACCGTCGTCGTCGATGAAAATCTGAAGCTTCCGCTTGCGCATCGCCGGGCTGTCGAGATGCGGTAAGTAATAAACGGCGGCGCGTGTCGCATGCATCGCCGCCTGATAAATCAGATACAGCTCACCCAGCATATGCGGGTCGGACGCCACCGATGCTGGCAGAGAACGGAGGCGTTGAAAGAAGGCTCTTTCGGACGGCCGGTGATCTTCCGCGATAGCAGCAATTACGTCTGGGAACCCCATAACGGACGACCCTTCCGACGTGGAGTTTGATCCCGAAGACAGCATTTTTTATTCTCCAAATATCCAAGTTTTTTTTGGAATCTCGCACAGATTCAAGCCACTAAGCGGGACGCTCTCGCCGGTTGGCTGGGTAAAACGATTTCAACCCGTGCCATGCGTCGTTTACGACTGCCCTCCCGCGGGAACCACGGGCAAAATTCTAATCATTTCGTATCGATGAAGCAAATTAAAACTTAACGAAAATTCCAGCGGAAAATTCGAACATGGGGCGATCTTAATTTCCGCCGCTCAACCAAAAAATGCCAAAAAACCGACCTGGGGACTGATAAAATACCCGGCGCTGGATACCGCCCTGTCGCCGGCTATCATGATGCTACGTGACCGCGCCTTGGGCGATCCCTGAAGCGGCATCGCCTGTGGCGCCGTCTTCGGGAGCGGCGGTCAGTTCGCGGGCTGCGGCACAACCGGGCGGCGGCCGCCGCCGGGCATATAGCGCGCAAGATAGGGCGGAACGACCAGTTCTACCGGGCGCGGCACTATTCCCAAATCGGACAGGCCAAGCGCGCCCGGCGATACAACATTGTCCCTCGACAGCATGATCAACTGGTCAGGGGTCAGCGGCTTACCGGGAACAAACTGCATCACGCAGGCCTGCATCCTGGCGATACCCATCGGAATGTCGATCAGCCGGCGATCGCGCTTGGTCTGCTTCAGGATGAACGCCAGGATCTCCCGGAACGTCCATACGCGCGGCCCGCCCAGCTCGTAAATCTTCCCCTCGGTCGCGGTCGAAGCCAGCGCGGCCATCACCGCGTCGGCAACATCGCCGACGTAAACCGGCTGCATCTTCGTGGCGCCCGCGATAACCGGCATGATTGGGGACAGGCGCGCAAGCCCGGCGAACAGGTTGAAGAATTTGTCCTCCATCCCGAACACGACAGATGGACGCAGGATCGTCGCCGACGGGAACGCCGCCAGCACCGCCTGTTCCGCTTTGCCCTTCGTGGAGGCATAGCGGCTGGGGCTGTTCGTATCGGCGCCGATGGCGGAAATCTGGATCAGTCGCGTTACCCCGGATGCCGCCGAGATACGGGCAATCCGCTGGGAACCGTCCGTATGCACCGCCTGGAACGACGCCGACCGGCTATCGGTCAGCAAGCCGACCAGATTGACCACGACGTCGGCACCTTCGATGGCGCGATGCACCGCTGCCTCGTTCAGCACTGATGCCGCCAGCGGTACGATCTGGCCAACCGAACCCATCGGCTTCAGGAAAAGGGCGGCTTCGGGATCGCGCACCGCCACCCGCACGATATAGCCCTGCTGGGCCAACCGCTTGACCACGTAGCGGCCGATAAAGCCAGAACCGCCGAAAACTGTCGCCACCCGCCGCGTCGCCATCGTCCTGGTCTCCTGTTCGTGGGGGTCTGATAGCCTTGGCACGCTCGGTCCTCAAGACGGGTCGCATAATTATCGAAAACAGCGGTTGACGAGGGGCCAGCCGGCGGCTACATCGCCGGCCCACCCTGAGTTCGCAAGGATCGCGAACAATCGGTTGCCCAGATGGCGGAATTGGTAGACGCGCAGGTTTCAGGTACCTGTGGCCGCAAGGTCGTGGAAGTTCGAGTCTTCTTCTGGGCACCAAACTTTATCTCATGAGCATCACACAGTTCATGCCGAACGGCACAATCCACCTTTACCGGGATGACCTCCCCGAGGGCCTCTCGCTCGGTTCCGTCGTCGCCGTCGATAACGAGACGATGGGGCTGAACCCGCATCGCGACCGTCTGTGTCTGGTGCAGATGTCGGGCGGTGACGGGCACGCCCACATGGTGCAACTGATCCCGCCTGAGCGCGG
The DNA here is from genome assembly GCA_027353465.1 of Acetobacteraceae bacterium. GTDB lineage: Bacteria > Pseudomonadota > Alphaproteobacteria > Acetobacterales > Acetobacteraceae > Rhodopila. Next base: position 20,402 of record DAIEHR010000169.1, read on the forward strand.
CGGCCGCGGTTTCGACGCCCCGAACCTGAAGCGGCTCATGAGCGACCCGGCGGTCGTGAAACTCATGCATTTCGGCCGCTTTGACGTCGCGGTCCTGCAACACTCCCTGGGCATCACCGTCAGTCCGGTTAAATGCACCAAAATCGCCGCCAAGCTGGTCCGCACCTTCACCGATAAGCATGGTCTGAAGGACCTGTGCAAGGAACTGCTAGGCGTCGATCTGTCCAAGCAGCAACAGTCGTCGGACTGGGGCGCCATGGAACTGACGTCCGACCAATTGGCCTACGCCGCGTCGGACGTGCTGTATCTGCATGCCTTGTGGGCGAAGCTGGAAGCCATCCTGATCCGCGAGAGCCGCCTGGAACTGGCCGAATCCTGCTTTGCCTTCCTGCCGGTTCGCGCTCGGCTCGATATATTGGGCTACGAAGAACCCGACCTCTTCGCCCATCGCAGCCGTTAATAGCGCCGTAGAAAGAACGCTGCGGTTACCGTGGCGCTCAGCGCGACGACAAACCAGCGCAGCACGGCCGGCGGCAGATACCGAGCGAAGCGGGCGCCGTAGTATCCGCCGGCGATCGTGGAGGTCATCATCGCCAGCATCTCCGTCCAGTGAACCGCGCCGGCAACGGCAAAGCAGATCACCGCGGCGCCATTGGCCGCGCTGACCAGCGCGGTCCGTGTCGGCGCCATCGCCTTCAACTCCGACGAGTCGATCAGCGTCCACACTGCCATCATCATCAGGCCGATCGCACCGCCAAAATAGCCGCCGTAGATCGACAGTATGAACTGGATAACCAGAAAGGCGGGGCGCCCAATTCGGATATAGCGCCTTAACCAATCCCCCAGGTTTCGCCCGCCCGCGAAGGTCAGCGTGGCCAGCAGCAACAGCCAGGGAATAACCGCATCGAACGCCGCGCCCGGCGTAATCAGCAGCAGGATCGCGCCAATCGTGCCGCCCACAAGGCCGATCGGGATCAGCACCTTCAGGCTGACGCCCGCGATACCGCGTAGATCGTCGCGATAGGCCCAGGTGCTGGCAAGCGTTCCGGGGAACAGCGCCACTGTACTGGTGGCGTTGGCCGCGATCGGCGGCAATCCAACCAGCACCATCACCGGGAACGACACGAACGAACCACCGCCGGCGACCGCGTTCATCGTCCCGGCCAACAACCCGGCCAGCACGAGCAGGAGATAATGCGCCCCCATCTATTCGATCGGGACGTTTCGTTCCAATTCCGCCAGCCAGACGGCGGCATTACCGTCCGAAGGCGCCCGCCAGTCGCCCCGCGGCGACAGCGACCCGCCAGCCGAAACCTTGGGGCCATTTGGCATCGCGCTGCGCTTGAACTGGCTGAAGGCGAAGAAGCGGGTCAGGAACACCTGCATCCAGTGGCGGATTTGCTTCAGGTCATAGGCGACCCGGCGGTCGGCGCCGAAGTGCGGCGGCCAGGCCCCGCGCTCCGCGTCCTCCCAGGTGTGCAGCGCCAGGAAGGCGATCTTCGACGGAACGAAGCCATAGCGAAGGATGTGGAACAGGGTGAAATCCTGCAGCGCATAGGGGCCGATCTTGGCCTCGGTGCTTTGCGGGATCTCCCCGTCGGCAACCGGGACAAGTTCGGGGGAAATTTCCGTGGACAGAATAGCATCCAGGGTTTGCAGCACATCATCCTCAAAGCGCCTTGTACCGATGATCCAGCGAATCAGATGCTGGATCAGCGTCTTGGGCACACCGGCATTGACGTTGTAATGCGCCATCTGGTCGCCCACGCCGTAGGTACACCAGCCCAGCGCAAGTTCCGACAAATCCCCGGTTCCAATCACCAGACCGCCCTGGTGATTCGCCAGCCGGAACAGATAATCGGTGCGCAAACCGGCCTGTACATTCTCGAACGTGATGTCGTAAACCGACTGGCCGGTGGAGTAGGGGTGGCCCAAATCTGCCAGCATTTGCTTCGCCGCCGGTTTGATATCCAGCTCTCTGGCACGCACCCCCAGCGACTTCATCAAGGCCCAGGCGTTGGATTTCGTGTAATCCGAGGTGGCGAACCCCGGCATCGTGTAGGCCAGGATGCCGTCGCGCGGCAGGCCCAGCAGGTCGAACGCCTGCGCGCACACCAGCAGCGCCTGGGTCGAATCCAGCCCGCCGGAAATGCCGATCACCACTTTCTTCACGCCCGTCGAACGGATGCGCTGCGCCAGGCCGGAAACCTGAATATTATAGGCCTCGTAACAATCTTGTTCCAACCGGGCAACGTCCGCCGGAACGAAGGGGAAGCGCTCGGTTTTGCGGCGGAAGCCGACATCGGCGGCGGGGGCGCCAACGGTAAAGCCGACGCGGCGGAACGCGCGGGCGTTGCGGCGGCGGTTGGTATCGAACGAACCCATTTGCAGGCGCTCCTGGATCAGCAGGTCCAGGTCGATATCGGCGATGGCCGCCTGGTCCGCCACCGGGAACCGTTCGGTTTCGGCCAAAATATTGCCATTTTCGAATACCGATGCCTGGCCATCCCAGGCAAGATCGGTGGTCGATTCGCCGGCCCCGGCGGCAGCGTAAAGATAGGCCGCCAGACAGCGCGCTGATTGGGACCGGCACAGCAGGCGCCGGGTCTCCGCCTTGCCGATGGTGATGTTGCTGGCCGACAGGTTGGCCAGCACGGTGGCGCCGGCCGTGGCGGCCTCGCCGCTGGGGGGATTGGGTACCCATATATCTTCGCAGATTTCGGCGTGGACGATCAGGCCGGGGATGTCGGTCGCCGCGAACAACAGATCGGGGCCGAACGGGGCCGAGTGCGAACCGATCGAAATCGATCCGCCATCGGTGCCGTCGCCGGAAACGAAATGGCGGGCCTCATAGAACTCCCGGTAATTCGGCAGGTGGATCTTCGGCACCACGCCCAGCAGCGTGCCGCGATGAATGATCAGCGCGCAGTTATAGAGTGCGCCAAGATGGCGCAGCGGGGCGCCGACCAACAGCAGCGGCATGAGATCGGTCGAACCGGCAATCACGGTCGTGATCGCGACTTCCACCGCATCCAGCATGGCTTTCTGTTGCAGCAGATCGCCGATGGAATACCCGGACAGGCCGAGTTCGGGAAACACCGCGACCGCGACCGCCTGATCGTGACACTCCTGAACCATGGCCAGGATGGTTCGTGCGTTGGTGGCTGGATCGGCCAACGCGGTGCGGGTGGTGCAAGCGGCGACACGGACGAAGCCGTGACGGTAGAGGGATCGGAAACTCATGGTCGGCCCGGGCTGTGCTGGTGGTAACTATGGCGCGGGTTCAGACGAAGCGCCATCCGCCAGCGCGTCCGCTGATTTGGCGTCAGATTCGGAGGGTTGATACCTGTCCGCGCCAGACCAGATATTAAAAAAATATTTAATATATTAACGAAATACTTAGAAAATTGTCATCAAACCAGCCCAGACCAGACCAGGGGTGATGCCTAGGTTCCGGCCCGCCGCAACGGCAGTTGTAATCATTGGGTCGAGGAATCGATGCACAAACTTAATTTTTCCACTTACCCCCTTCTGTGCGGTGCGGCACTTGGGGCGCTTTTGTTCGCCCATCCCGCCGCAGCCCAGACCGATACGCAAATCCAGTCAATCGAGCAGCAAATCAAGGCGCTGCAATCCCAACTGGGTCAGGTAAAGGCCGATCTGGTGTCGCGCGATCACGCGCTGGCCGCGGCGCAGAAGCAGGCCAAGGCCGCGCAGGAACAAGCCGCAGCGGCCTCGGCGCAGGCTGCCCAGGTTGCCGCCGCGCCGGTCGCGCAGGTGGTTGCCGCGCCCGTCGCACCGTCCGGCCCGCCGTTGCCCCAGGGTGCCTTCCGCGTCGGCGGATTGACCGTCACGCTGGGCGGCTTCGCCGCGGCTGAAGGTGTCACCCGCTCACGCAATGAAGCCGCGGGCATCAACTCCACCTTCGGAGGCATTCCGTTCGGCAACAGCCCGAACTATCACACCCCGGAATTCCGCCTGACCGCGCAGCAGAGCCGGTTCTCCCTGCTGACGGAGGGGCAGCTGGACCCGGTGCAAAAGCTGACCGGGTACCTGGAAACGGACTTCCTGAGCGCGGGCACCTCGTCCAACTCAAACGAGAGCAACAGCTACACGCTGCGTATGCGCCAGTTCTGGGGCAACTACGACAACGCCGACCTGGGCTTGCACGTCCTTGGTGGTCAGGCATGGAGCCTTGCGACCATGTATAAGACCGGGCTGACGCCTAGACAGGAAAACGTGCCGCTGACCATAGACGCACAGTACGTCGTCGGCTTCGACTGGGCGCGCCAAGCCGAAATCCGGGTTGCCAAGGACTTCTACGACAAAAGGCTGTGGGCGGGTCTGTCGATCGAAAGCCCGCAGACCACATTCGGCAGCGGCGCGGGTCCGAACTGTCTGACTGGCGCGCAGGCGGGCACCGGGCTCGGCGGCACTCTGAACTACGCGCAGTGCGGCGGGCCGAACGTCAACTCCATCCAGTCTTACAGCGACAACATTGCTCCGGATATCATCGCCAAGATCGCGGCCGATCCGGGCTGGGGTCACTACGAAGTCTATGGGCTGTTGCGCTTCATGGGCGGCCGCGTCTCCTACGCGACATCCGGCACCGGCCAGAACCACCAGACCACGGGTGAAGGCATTGGCGGCGGCATGATCCTGCCATTGATCCCGAAGATGCTGGACTTCCAGGTCAGCGGCCTGATCGGTCAGGGCGTTGGCCGCTACGCCAGCGGCCAGCTTGCCGACGCGACCTTCTCATCGACCGGTGCAATCGAGCCACTGTCCGAGTATTCGGTGATGGGTGGGTTCGTCGGGCATCCGATCCCCGAGGTCGATGTTTACGGCTATGGTGGCGCGGAAGGCGTGTCCGCGAAGGGGATCTACGGCCTGGCAACCACGAACTTGGCTGGTTGCCAGACGGAAATGGGCTCCTGCGCCGCAGCGACCTCCTCGCTAGTCGAAGGCACGGTTGGCGCCTGGTGGCGGGTGATTCACTCCAACTACGGCACCGTCCAGGCGGGCTTGCAGTATGAGTATATCAACCGCAACGCCTTCGCTGGCGTGGGTGCCACCAAAGGCAGCACGATCGCCCCGACGACGAACGAAAACATGTTCCTGTTCAGCGTTCGTTACCTGCCGTTCCAATAAGCCGACAGTTCGTCCCGGTGGGTGGTCAGCCGCCGGGACTTCGGTTGCAACGCCTCTGAGATCAGGCAGTTGCTTAACTGCCTGATTTGGTCAGCACCGCCCCGCGTTCGGGGCGGTTTTGATTCGTGCCGCCCCGATTTGGTGATGACAAGATCCGGGGATAACGCATGGCGGTCGCTCGCCTCAGCGTGTATCAGCCGCTGATCGTGCTCGATCTTCCTGTTACCGATGCTTTCCCCGCGTTGCTGGTCGCCCTGAACGCGGGCCGCAATGCCGTGCTTGTCGCCCCACCGGGCGCCGGCAAGACCACGCTGGTTCCGCTGGCCCTGCTGGACGCGCCTTGGCGCCAGGATGGCCGTATCCTGATGCTGGAACCGCGCCGTCTGGCGACACGGGCCGCCGCCGCCCGGATGGCGTCGCTGATCGGCCAGCCGGTCGGACAGACCATCGGCTATCGAACCCGGCTGGATGGCGCGGGATCGGCGGAAACCCGGGTCGAAGTGATCACCGAGGGCCTGCTGCTGCGCCGCCTGCAATCCGATCCCGGCCTGGACGGTGTTGCCGCGGTGATCCTGGATGAGATTCACGAACGCTCGTTGGAATCCGATCTGGGACTGGCGCTCTGCCTGGACCTGCAACGCCAACTGCGGCCCGACCTGCGGCTGCTGGCGATGTCGGCCACCGCCGACGGCGCGCGGTTGTCCGGGCTGATGGACGCCGACGTCATCGAAAGCGCCGGCCGGATGTATCCGGTTTCGGTCGAGCACCAGCCGCGCGACATTGGCCATATCCGCGAATTGTCCGACGCGGTCGCCCGCGCGATCCGGGCGGCGCTGGCGCGGCATGATGGCGACATTCTCGCGTTCCTGCCGGGGATGGCGGAGATCCGCCGCACCCAGTCGGCCTTGGACGGATGCGGGGCGCTGGTGCTGCCGCTGCATGGCGAACTGCCGCCGGCCGAACAGGACCGGGCGTTGCGTCCGGCCGATACAAGGCGCGTCGTGCTGGCCACCTCGATCGCGGAAACCTCCTTGACCGTCCCCGGTGTGAGGATCGTCGTTGATGGCGGCTGGCGGCGCGCACCCCGACTGGACGCAGCGACGGGTCTGACGCGACTGACGACCATGCGGATTTCGCGCGCGGCGGCCGATCAGCGGGCCGGCCGAGCGGGGCGGGAGGCACCGGGAGTGGCGGTTCGGGTGTGGACGCCGGCGCTGCACCGTGGGCTGCCGGCGTTCGATCGGCCGGAAATCCTGGAAGCCGAACTGTCCGGCCTGGTGCTGGATTGCGCCGCCTGGGGTACGCCGCCCGCCGACCTCGCGTTTCAGGATAGGCCGCCTTCCGGCGCGTTCGCCGCCGCGGCCGAACTGCTGAAGGAACTGGGCGCCTTGGACGCCGAAGGCCGGATTACCGACGCCGGCCGCGACATGGTGCGGATTGGATCTCATCCCCGCCCGGCGGCGATGATGCTCGCCGCCGGTAATCCCGGTCAGGCGGCTTTGGCGGCCGACCTCGCGGCCCTGCTGGAAGAACGCGACCCGATGCGCGGGCAGGACGCCCCGGCCGATATCGGCGTCCGTATCGCGGCCATCGCCGGCCGCGATTCCTGGAATGACCCCGCCATCGACCGGGGCGCCCTGCACCGCATCCGGCAGACCGCCGACCAGTATCGCCGCCGCATGCGGGTGCCCCGTAACACCGAGGCTGAGGGCGAACCCGGGCCGCTGCTGGCCGCCGCGTTTCCCGACCGGATCGCGCAGCGGCGCGGGGAGCCGGGGTCGTTCCGCCTGTCGGGGGGCGGCAGCGCGCGCCTGCCAACCACCGATCCGCTGGCCAAGGCGGGTCTGCTGGTGGCCGCGTCTTTGGAACTGAAAGCCGCCTCTCGCATCCGTCTCGGCGCCCCACTCGATCCCGACTCGCTGCCGGCCGCGCTCGCCGGTCGGGTCACCGAACAGGTCGAAGCCGGGTTCGACCCGGCATCCGGCACGGTCTTGGTGCGTCGCCGCCGCCGGCTAGGGGCGCTGATCCTGTCGGATCGCACCGAACCCGGCGATCCCGCCCATATCGCGCAGGCGTTGGCCGATGCGGTTGCCGCCAGGGATTTGCGGCCGCTGGCCTGGAGCGACTCCACCCGCCAGCTTCAGGTTCGGGTCGCCCTGATGCGCGGGATCGAGCCAGATGCCGGTTGGCCCGATCTTAGCGACTCCGCCCTGAAAGATAGCATCCAGGCGTGGCTACCGCCTTACCTCGCCGGTATCGCGCGCTTGGCGGACGTTGGAGCGCTGGACCTGCACGCGATTCTGCGCGGCATGATTCCTTGGGAGCTTGCGGCTCGGATGGATCGGGAACTGCCCACCCATGCGGCTTTACCGGCCGGCCGGGCTGCGATCGACTACACGGAGTCGCCGCCGCTGGCGTCGGCGAAGGCGCAGGCGTTCTACGGCATGTCCACGACACCGCGGCTTGCCGGGGGGCGAATTCCCCTTCGGCTGGCGCTGTTATCGCCTGCGGGGCGGCCAATCGCGGTTACCGCGGACCTCGGCGGGTTCTGGAAAGGTGCCTGGGCCGACGCCCGCCGCGACATGCGCGGACGCTACCCCAGACACCATTGGCCCGAGGACGGTGCAAATCCATCGGAAAACTGATCCGCGGGATTCTTGTTACAGCCCTGGTCACATGCCATCTGATAGCTGATATGCCACGATCCGTTGGAGAGTGCTTCCAGATCATGCCAGATGCCCGATCGCCGACCCGGCCGACTCCGCCACCCTGGCAGCGGTTCTCGCAATCCGTTGTGCTGAGCGCGGCGCTGCTGCTCAGCGCCTGCTCCCCTCAACCGGCCGCGGCCCGCGCCGCCCCCGAAAGCCTGTCGCCCCTGGTCAAAAAGGTGCTGCCGTCGGTCGTCAACATCGCGATAACCGAGACTGTCTCGGGCGGCGATGTGCTGGGCGAGATTCCGCCCGAACTGCGCGATACGCCGTTGGGGCGGGAGTTCCGTCGCCGGTTTGGCAATAAACGGGAACAGGTGGCCGGTGCCGGATCGGGATTCATCATCGATTCCACCGGCATCATCGTCACCAACAACCATGTGGTCGATCACGCCGACAAGATTGTCGTCTCGCTGACGGACGGCCGGCAGTTGGCCGCCAAGGTGATCGGCCGGGATGAACTGACCGACGTGGCGGTGATCAAGGTGCAGAGCAACGAACCGTTGCCCAGCGTCACCTGGGGCGATTCCCGAAAGGCGGAGGTCGGGGACTGGATTCTGGCCGCTGGAAATCCCTTTGGCCTCGGCGGGTCGGTGTCCGTCGGCATCATCTCGGCCGAGGGGCGCGATCTGGGCTCTGGCCCGTTTGACAATTTCCTGCAGCTCGATGCGCCGATCAATCCGGGCAATTCCGGCGGTCCGGTGTTCAACATGGACGGCCAGGTTATCGGCGTCAGTTCGGTGATCGTGTCGCCGACCGGTGCGTCGGTGGGCATTGGTTTCGCGATCCCCAGCGAGGCGGTCAGCCGGACGGTGGCGCAACTTCTCAGCAAGGGCTCGATCGAACGCGGTTGGCTGGGTGTCGCGGTTGATGATCGCGATGCCGGGGTGACGATCGCCAGCGAGGATCGCGCCGGCCCGGCCGCAAAGGCCGGTGTTCGCGCCGGGGATGTTGTTGTTGCGATCAATGGGGACAAGATCGAAAGCTCCCGGGGGCTGATCCGTGCGGTGGCCGTGGTCCCGCCGGGTAACAGCGTGACGGTAACGGTTCGGCGGCAGGGGCGCATTATTGACATTCCGGTCAATGTCGGGCGCCGACCAAGCGATCAGGCGGCCGGTTAGGGTGCGTTTAGGGTTGGAACAGCGATAAGGAGATTAAGATGCGCATCCTGCTCGTCGAGGATGACAAGGACGTCGCCGGTTTTGTCGTCCGGGGTTTGAAAGAAGCCGGACATGTGGTGGAGCACGCTGATAACGGTCGCGACGGGCTGTTCATGGCGGCCAGCGAGACGTTCGATGCCGTCATTCTGGACCGTATGCTGCCGGGGGGAATCGACGGGCTGAAAATCCTGGAAACCCTTCGCAGCCAGAAGAATGCCGTTCCGGTGTTGATCCTGTCGGCAATGGCCGAGGTCGATGACCGGGTCAAAGGCCTGAAGGCCGGCAGCGACGATTATCTGACCAAGCCGTTCGCCTTTGCCGAATTGTTGGCCCGGGTCGAGGCCCTGAATCGTCGCGGCAAGGGCGAGGGACCGGTGACGAAACTGGTCGTGGAGGATCTGGAACTCGATCTGCTGTCGCGGCAGGTGAAGCGCGGCGGGCAGAAAATCGATCTTCAGCCACGCGAGTTCCGGCTGTTGGAATACCTCATGCGCCACGCGGGCCAAGTCGTGACCCGGACGATGCTGCTGGAGGGCGTATGGGATTACCACTTTGACCCGCAGACCAACGTGATCGACGTTCATGTCTCTCGTCTGCGGCAGAAGGTGGACAAGCCGTTCTCGACCGGGCTCATCCATACCGTGCGCAATGCCGGCTACATGCTAAGAGCCGAACAGCCGTAACATCCGGACCGGCGGACGGGCGACGCGAGTGAGGGGACTATGATCGATCGCGGTTTGCTCCGGTCCGCCGGATTGCGCTTCGGCGCTATGTATGCGGTTTTGCTGGCGATCAGTGCCGCCGCCCTTGCCTTGTTTCTGTGGTGGTCCACCGCCGGCCTGCTGGACCGGCAGACCGAGGCGGCGATCATCGCCGATGCCCAGGGACTCTCCGAACGCTGGGCGGAGGGCGGCCTGCCGGGCCTGATGGTGACCATCGAGGACCGGCTGGCGCAGAACGTTGACGACGACGCCATCTATCTTCTGGCCGACAGCAAAATGAAGCGTATCGCGGGGAACCTTACCAGTTGGCCCCCCGCGGTCAGCGTGGCGGGCCCGTGGTATGAGCTCCCGATCATGCGGGCCGGAATCAAGTCATTGGCCAGCGTGCAGCGGTATGAACTGCCGGGCGGCTTCCATCTATTGATCGGGCGGGACGTTCAGGTCCGTTCGCAGCTTCGCAAAATGCTGACCGACGCGTTGCTGTGGGCCGTGGGCGGCGTGCTGCTGCTGGCGACGATCGGGGCTCTGGTTATCCGCAATCTTTTCCGCCGGACGCTGGCAAATATATCCGCCACATCGGTCGCGATTGCCGGTGGGAACTTCGCCCAACGGGTGCGGCTGAGTGGCCGGGGCGACGAGTTCGATCAGATCGCGGAAGTCATCAACGACATGCTGGATCGGATCGGGCGGCTGATGGACGGAGTGCGGCAGGTTTCCAATGCCATCGCCCATGACCTGCGGACCCCGATTACCCGAGCCCGCACAAGGCTGGAGGATGCGGCGTTGCATGCCGAGAGCGCGGACGACCTGCGCGCGGCCATCGAACGGGCGACGCAGGACCTTGACGGGATTGTCGGCGTCTTCCAGGCCCTGCTTCGCATCGCCGAGATCGAGGCCGGTTCCCGCCGCTCCTCCTTCGCTCGGTTTGATCTTGCGCCGTTGTTGGCCGAGGTCGCCGATCTGTATGGCCCCTTGGCCGAGGAACGCGGAATCGTCTTGGCGCTGGAGTCACCCGATGCCGTGCCGGCTTTTGGCGACAAGGCGATGATTCAACAGGCAATCGCCAATTTGGTGGATAATGCGGTCAAGTTCTCGCCGGACGGCGGGACGGTGCGGCTGAGGGCCGCGATGTCGGCCATGATCTTTGTTTCGGTCGAAGATCAGGGAGCTGGAATCCCGGTCGCGGAGCGGGAGCGGGCGACCGACCGGTTCTATCGGGGGGAAACCGCCCGCAGCACGCCCGGCTCCGGATTGGGATTGTCGCTGGTTCTGGCGGTCGCTCATTTGCATGGCGGGAGTCTGCAACTTGAGGATAACAAGCCGGGCCTGCGTGCGGTCCTGTCGTTGCCGCAGGCAGATGCGGTGGAAAGCCGCGTCTCCTCGTCTTCATCTCGGCTATCATCGGAATACTAACAAGCTTTTCATGTTTGGAACAGGACAACGAGAGCTCAGCTGTGGCACACGGAAGCTGATGGTGCCCCCTCATCCCCTTCGGTACATTGGTGTCGCGCTCGTATCCGGCGCGGTGGTCCTGGTCTCTGTGCTGTCTGGCTACGCACAGGTCGCTCCGTCCAGCGGTCCGATGGAAATCACCACCGATACCCCGGAGTATTGCCAGAAGCTTCTGCATCGGGTCGGCAACATGGTGCGGCTGGCTACGGAACCGGTGCCCGCGGAAGTGACCGATCTGACGTCGGAGGGGCAGCGCATGTGCGACCATGGACAAACAAGGGGCGGCATCATGCGGGTCCGTAGTGCGCTGAAGATCATGGAAAAGAGCGGCGGCAACAGCTACCGCTAGCGTTTGCTTTCGTGCCGTAACCTTGGTGGTTATCGCGGCCTGAACGGCCAATATGACGTCGGACACGCAGCAATTTCATAAAATAGTCTTTAATATTGCATCGACCCCTTATGAATTATCGTCTCGAAATGGTACGAATTTTTCGCTTTTTTGTGCCGTGAGGGTTTGATTGCCGTGTCCCGTCGAGAGTTCGTCTAAATAAAAAACAACAGGGAGGTTCCGCGTGGACTCAACGAGCGGCCCGCGTGGCGGATTATTGGATCGTAGCCGTATCATAGCCAATCCGGATTTCAATCGCTGGTTGGTGCCGCCAGCCGCGTTGGCGATCCATCTGTGTATTGGTATGGCCTATGGCTTCAGCGTCTTCTGGCTGCCCTTGTCCCACGCCCTTGCCGGCGGCAAGCCAGTTGCCTGTCCGGCCGGATCAGGCCTTGCGGATGCGTTGTTCGCAACCGGATGCGACTGGTCGGTTGCCGATCTCAATTGGATATTCACCCTCTTTATCTTCTTCCTGGGTGTTGCCGCCGCCTTGTGGGGCGGTTGGCTGGAAAAGGCTGGTCCGCGCAAGGCCGGTTTCGTGGCTGCGCTATGCTGGTCCGGCGGCCTGCTCCTGGGGGCCGTGGGTATCCTGGTCCATCAACTGTGGATCTTGTGGCTGGGCACCGGCGTCCTGGGCGGCATCGGTCTGGGGCTTGGCTATATTTCTCCTGTCTCCACGCTGATCAAATGGTTCCCTGATCGGCGCGGCATGGCGACCGGCATGGCGATCATGGGGTTCGGCGGCGGTGCGATGATCGGCGCGCCGTTAGCACAAATGCTGATGGCACATTTTCAGACCGCGACCTCGGTGGGCGTGTGGCAGACATTTGCCGTCATGGGGCTGATCTACTTCATCTTCATGACAGCCGGCGCGTTCGGTTACCGGGTGCCGGCCAACGGATGGCAACCGGCCGGTTGGGCGCCACCCGCACCGAGTGCGAACGCGATGATCACCCATGGGCAGGTGCATCTGCGCGATGCCCATAAGACGGTGGCGTTCTGGTGCATCTGGCTTGTGCTGTGCATGAACGTCTCCGCCGGGATCGGTGTCATCAGCATGGCCTCTCCGATGTTGCAGGAGATTTTCGGCGGATCGCTGATTGGCCAGCCAGGGGTTGCGTTCACTGCGTTGACCGATCCCCAGCATCAGATCATTGCCGGGATCGCCGCCGGTTTCGCCGGCTTGCTGTCGTTGTTCAATATCGGGGGGCGGTTTTTCTGGGCATCCCTGTCGGACAAGATCGGCCGCAAATCGACCTATTTCGTGTTTTTCCTGCTGGGCATCGCGATGTATGCGGCGACGCCATGGGCCGCGCATAACGGTAGCAAGGCGTTGTTCGTCGCCTTTTTCTGCGTGATCCTGTCGATGTATGGCGGCGGTTTCGCCACCGTGCCAGCCTATCTGGCGGACATCTTCGGTACGCAGTTCGTCGGCGCCATCCATGGGCGGTTGCTGACGGCCTGGTCCACCGCCGGGATCATCGGGCCAGTGCTGGTCGGCTATATGCGCCAAGCCGCCATCTCGGCCGGGGTGCCCCGTGCATCCGTCTATGATGTGACGATGTACCTGCTCGCCGGGCTGCTGGTGATCGGATTGGTCGCAAATCTGCTGGTCCGGCCGTTGGCGCCGAAATGGTTCATGTCTGATGCCGAGCTCGCTTCGTTGCGCGGGGACAAGATCGGGAGGGCTAGCAGGTTCTCGACCCGGGTGCCGGCTTTGAGCCTGGGTTCGGCGTTGGCCTGGGCCGCCGTCGGGATTCCGATCCTGTGGGGTATCGAAATGACGCTGACGAAAGTGGCGGTGCTGTTCGGCTAGAGCTTCGTATTGGCGTTCCGCGTGGCATGCGGGTCCAGCCAGCCCATCGTGGCGGCTGGCTCGCTGTCCGTGGTCCGAAGATAGGGCTTGATATCCAACAGGCGGGTGCCGTCCACGCAGTCCAGAAACCGCACCTTCAGCGTGTCCGGTCCATCGAATCCGTCGAACGCAACTACCGACAAGCCGATCGGATTCGGTCGAAACGGTGCTCGGCTGGAAAAGACCCCCCTGGGTTCGGAATCGAACGGCGGTGTGAATGTCAGTTTCGGCTTGGTGGCCTGATCCAGCCAATACACCAGGATTAAATGGGACATGCCCTCCAGGCCACGCAGCCCCTCGACATACTCGGGCAGCACCTTGACGGTGCAGGCTGGCGCCGGGTCAGGCTGGCGACCGTTGCGCGGGCACTCGGCGATCGTACCCCAAGGGGTATGCAGGGTGCCGATGAACGTCAGGGTGGGGGCCATTCCTTACCTTCCGGGGGCTAAGGCGCGCGATCCGGCTTTGCTATTTGCCTTCGCTCGCAACCCGGGCAATGTCGCACGAACACGATCAAATCCGAACCCCCAAGGAGCGCGCCATGACCCAAGCCCCCGTCCTGCTCTCCGTCGATGACCGCGGCGTCGCCACCGCGACACTGAACCGGCCAGAGGTCGGCAACGCCTATAATGCGGCGATGCTGGACGCCCTGATCGACGGCCTGACCACGCTTGCTGTCGATCCAGCCGTCCGCTGCCTGGTGATCCGCGGGGCCGGCAAGCACTTCCAGGCTGGTGCCGACATTCGCTGGCTGGGGGAAGTGGCCCATTATCCGCCGGCCCAGAATTACGCCGCATCGGTGGCGACAACCCGAGCGATGCAGTTGTTGAACGAATTTCCTAAGCCGACGATCGCGCTGGTGCATGGCGCCTGCTTCGGCGGCGGGGTTGGGATCGTCTGCTGCGTGGATGTCGCGTTCGCGACACCGGATTCGCAGTTTGGGATCACCGAAATCCGGGTCGGTGTGTCGCCGACGCCGATTTCCACCCACATGGTCAACGCAATCGGACTGCGTCACACACGGCGCTATGCCCTGACGGGGGAACGATTCGATGCGGTAGAGGCGGAACGAATCGGCCTGGTCCATGAAGTCGTCGCGGCCGATGCTATGGAGGCGAAGCTGGATGGCGTGTTGGACGCGATCTTCCTGGGCAGCCCGACCGGCATCGCCATGACGAAAAGCAGCTTCCTAGGTGCCAACAACCTGCTGCTGGATGAACGCCAGGTGTCGATGCTGGCGCATGAGGGTTGGACCCAACGTGCCTCGGCCGAAGGTCTGGAAGGCACCGCGGCATTCCGCGAGAAGCGCACACCATCGTGGTACAAACCGACTCACCCCAACGTGTAGCCAATCCGGGAGGTACGAGCCTCATGTGTCACGCATGACAGACGCGAAACCGACGACAGCCAATCCCAAGGGTCAGGTCGTGGCGGCCCCGCCGCGGCGGGAGGCCAAGCCCCCCGGCCCATGCACCATGGTCATTTTCGGCGCGGGCGGCGACCTGACCAAGCGATTGCTGGTGCCGGCATTGTATAACCTCGCCCACACCGGCCTGCTGCCGGAAACCTTCGAACTGATCGGCGTCGATCTGGCCGACCTGGACGCGGACAAGTGGCGCGAAAACCTGCATCAGATGATGGAAAGCTTCATTGGCAAGGCCGCCGGTGAAAGCCGGATCGACAAGATCGAGGATGATGTCTGGAAGCACCTGACCGGCCGCATGTCCTACATCAAGGGCGATTTCAGCGACGAAGGGCTTTACCAGACGCTGAAGCAGCAGCTTGAGCAGGCAACCGACACCGGCGGCAACTGCCTGTTCTACCTTGCCGTCGCCGATCGGTTCTTCGAGCCGGTGGTGACCCAGATCGGTAAGGCCGGGTTGTTTGAGGAGAATTGGGACCAGGACGGCAAGAAGCCGGAACACTGGCGCCGGGTGGTGATCGAAAAGCCGTTTGGTCATGATGAGGCATCGGCCAAGGCGCTGAACGCGGCGATTTTACGATGCGCCGAGGAGCATCAGATCTACCGGATCGATCATTTCCTGGGCAAGGAGACGGTGCAGAACATCATGGCGCTGCGCTTCGCCAACGGGATGTTTGAGCCATTGTGGAACCGCGATCGGATCGACCATGTGCAGATCACCGTCGCCGAGACCGTGGGCGTAGAAACCCGAGGCAGGTTCTACGAAAAAACCGGCGCGCTGCGGGACATGGTGCCAAACCATGTGTTTCAGCTCCTGGCGATGGTGGCGATGGAACCACCGGCTGGGTTCGACGCGCGCGCGGTGCGCAGCCGCAAGACCGATGTATTTGCGGCCATGCATACAGTGGAACCGGCGGACGCTGTACGTGGCCAGTATGGGCCCGGCGCCGATGGCGTGCTGGGGTACCGGCAAGAAAAGGATGTCGATCCGGATTCGGCCACAGAAACCTATGTCGCGATGAAGCTCGGCATCGATAACTGGCGCTGGGCGGGCGTGCCGTTTTACCTGCGTACTGGCAAGCATATGACGCGGCGGGTCACAGAGATCGCGATCCGTTTCAAGCCGGCTCCGTCAGCGCCCTTCGAGGACACCGACGTTGCCGCATTGCCGCCGAACTGGCTGTTGCTGCAGATCCAGCCAGAGGAAGCCATCGCCTTGCAGTTTGAGGTGAAGCGGCCTGGGCCGGTCGTTGACCTCGCGGCGGTCCGCATGGCCTTCAAGTATGCCGATTGGTTTCCGAAGGAACCAAACATCGGCTACGAAACGTTGATCTATGATGTGATGACAGGCGACCAGACGCTGTTCAACCGAGCCGATATGGTGGAGGAAACCTGGCGGGTTGTCGGCAAGGTCCTGGAAAACTGGACGGATCAAAAGCCCACCGGGTTCCCGAATTATGCCTCCGGCAGCGAGGGGCCGGCCGACGCGGACGCGTTGCTGAAGCGCGATGGCCGCGCATGGCGGCCGCTTAAAGACGAACGATAAAAGCGCGGCCGTCGGCCCATCGCCAGGACCGACGGCAGTCTATGAGCCGGAAACAGCTCCCTCCGACCCCCTGCCGTTACTGGGCGTATTGCCGAGCGCGGAGGATGGCGTCGTCGAATGCGGAAATTACCTGACGGTGACTGGAGTTGTCGTTCATGCTCTCGATATCGTTGAAGCCGCGGCTCATGGCGACCGACAGCAGAATGGTCGTTGCCCCGGTTTGCGGGCCGTGCAGGTCCATCAAACGGGCCGCGGCTCGTAATGCGCCCACGGCGCAGCGGCGGCCATCCCTGGTTTCGTACCGTCGCTGGACCCAATCCTTCCGATCTTCGATCAGCGCGCGACCGATCGTCAGAATTTGAAGTGTTACGGCATCGGGTTGCCCGGCCGGGATCGGTGTGAAAGCGTGCAGCGGGAAGGTTTTCGCTACTGGCGGCGCGCCGAACAAGAGGTGCGACAAGCGTGTCAGGACAGGAATTTTAGCGACAGTGGGGGCGGAAACGAAATTAAGGCCATCAAACGGCATGTCAGCCTCCGACGGGTTTTGGGTACACAGCACTAAACCACGTTTTTGGCGCGTTTGTTTGCACCGCACGATAAGTTAACTGACGGATAGGCCCGCGGAGAACTTCGTGCCGATCACAAATCGTTTGACGAGGCCTTGGACGCCTGTTTGATCCGCCAATACAGGCGGGGGTATCAGACGATCGGCAACCGCACGATAAACCGCGCGCCCAGCACGCGGCCGGTGCCATCGCGACGATTTTCCGCGGAAATATGGCCGTTCAGGGCCTCGACGATCTGGCGGCTGATCGACAGGCCCAGGCCTGAATGCTGCCCGAAGCTCTCATTCTGCGGCCGTTCGGAATAGAACCTGTCGAAAATATGCTCCAGGTTCGCGTCCGGAATGCCCGGTCCTTCGTCCTCCACACACAATTCCGCGACGCCGCCGGCCTCACGCAGCCGTACGACGATGCGGCCCCGCGGCGGACTGAACGAATGGGCGTTGCCAATCAGGTTGCGCAGCACCTGAACCAGCCGGTCCTCCACCGCCCAGACCTTCAACCCGGCAGGGGGCGCCACGACTTCCAGCTTGGGGTCATTGTCTTCATCGCGCGTGGCTTCATCCAGTTCCTGCAGCGTGCGCAGGATCGGCACCACATCAACCGGTTGGGCGGTCACGCGCGACAGTTCCGCGTCCAGGCGGGAGGCATCCGACACGTCGCTGATCAGCCGGTCCAGCCGCACTACGTCCTGCGCGATTATCGTCAGCAACTGTTTCTGGCGGCCAGGATCCTCGATCCGGCGAAGAGTCTCGATCGCGCTGCGGATCGACGACAGCGGGTTCTTGATCTCGTGCGCCACGTCGGCCGCGAAGCGTTCGGTCGCATCCATCCTGGCCCACAATGCGGTGGAGGAATCGGCCAGGGCCGACGCCAGGGCGCCCACTTCGTCTTTTCGCCGCAGCAGGGAAGGGGGCACGCTGCCCGACCGGCCGCGGCCCTCCCGCATATCGGCGGCGGCCTCTGCCAAACGGAGGATGGGGCGGGCAATGGTCAGCGACATGTACCATGACAGCAGGACCGTCAGCGCCAGGGCCAGACCGAACAGCGCCAGGATCGACATGCGGACAGTGTAGAGACTCTCGTCCACCTCCCGCGCCTCGCGGGTCAAGGAGATGATGCCGACTGTGTGCTTGTCTCGTTCGACCGGGACGGCGACGGTCACCAGAAGGCGGTTGTCGCGCGTGCGCCGGATATACGGCGCGGTTTCATTGCTGTTGCCGGCGCTGTTGAGGCGCAGTTCCTCTTTCACGTCCGGTTGCCAGTCCGCGCCCCCGGCCGAAGGCGTGATATCGACCAACGTGCTCGGCGCCTGATGCGGCAGCAGCGCCAGCACGCGATCGTAGATCCAGCCGATCACGCCAAAGATCGGACCGTGATCCAGCGGCGGCGGCAGTGGTTCGATCGTGACGGTGCCTCCGGGACCCTCATGCGTGCGGGAGTTCGCCAGCAACGTGCCGTCCGGCGCGTATAGTCTGGCCTGCGCGTCGGGAGTCGGTTCGGTTAACCGGCGGAGCAGGGAGGCCGCGACTTCGGAGACCAGCTTCGGGTTGTCCGGGTCGGTCGTGCGGACGGCGCTTTCGCCCAGTGCCCCGGCGAACACCCGAGCCTGTTCGCGCAACGCGGTGACCTGGGCCTCCAGAAGGCCGTTCTGGTATTGGTCGAGATACAACAATGCCACCACCAGCAACGCCAGCGGCAATGCGTTGACCAGCAGAATCCGTCGCAGCAGCGGTGACACCCAGCGCTGGCGGAACCGCTTGCCGCGCCCGGAGGACTGCGTCAGCCCGGACAGCATGACCCCGTCCGGCAATCACTGCTCCTTATAACGGTAGCCGATACCGTACAGGGTTTCGATCTGGTTGAATTCCTCGGTCCCGACGCGGAATTTCTTGCGGATGCGTTTGACGTGGCTGTCGATGGTGCGGTCATCGACATAGATATTCTCCCCGTACGCGGCATCGATCAGCTGGTCGCGGCTTTTGACCATGCCGGGACGGGCGGCGAGGGCCTTGACGAGCAGGAATTCGGTCACGGTCAGTTGGATGTCGTGGCCCTTCCAGATGCACTGGTGCTTGGTCTCGTCCAGGACCAGGTCGCCGCGGGTCATCACCCCGCCGGGCGCGGTGCCCGAACCCTCGGCCTTGCCAGCCTCATTGCGGCGCAGCAGGGCGCGAATGCGTTCCAGCAGCAGGCGCTGGCTGAATGGCTTGGTGATGTAGTCGTCGGCGCCGAGGCGCAGCCCCATCAGTTCGTCAACTTCCTCGTCCTTCGAGGTGAGGAAGATCACCGGGATCGAGCTGCGCTGGCGCAGGCGCTGCAGCAGTTCCATTCCGTCCATGCGGGGCATCTTGATATCCAGCACGGCCAGATCGACCGGTTTGGCGGTCATGCCCTGAAGGGCGCTTTCGCCGTCGGTATAGGTGCGAACGGTGTAGCCTTCCTGCTCCAGCGTCATGGAAACGCTGGTCAGGATATTGCGGTCGTCGTCAACCAGGGCGATGGTCTGCTTCATCGTGGGTTCCTTGAACGGCTGGTCGCCAATCCTACACCATATAAAGTGCCTTTGTGGCGGATTGCGGACGAGGGGTGAACAAAATATGGCGTCTGATTCGGTTGCGGAAAGCCCGGCCTGGCAGGCCAGGCGCCTGATGCGGGCGGCACGCGGCGGTTGCCTTGCCACCAGTGCCAAAGACCAGCCGTTTGCATCGCTGGTGACTCCGGCGTGCATGCCGGACGGATCCCTGTTGATGTTGTTGTCGCGGCTGTCGGAGCATACGCGGCATCTGATGGCCGATCCACGCTGTTCGGTGATGGTCAGCGGGGTGGCCGAGACGG
>DAIEHR010000170.1 GCA_027353465.1 Acetobacteraceae bacterium
CTGCCGGGTAAATGGCGGTGGCGTGTCCGCGTGCAAGCCATGACCGCGCCAATCGACGTGGCGCCCACCATAACTGACCAGCATAACGGCTACGGAAAAGATGTCTCGCAGCGGCAAAAGCCAGACTGGGCAAGAGAATGCAAGAGCGGCGTCGTCATTGCTGCCCCGTTCCTGGCTCCATAGTGGCAGCAGGGCCGCATCGACCCCCAGCGCGGCAATGGCGCGCAGGACCCAGACGATCATGAACAGGCCAATGGACCAGGGCGCGGCGCCGGCCAGCGGGATCGCCAGAAGCGCCCAGAACAGTGGGTATTGCAGCACCGACGCCGCGAATCCCGCCGGTTCCAGCGCCCTGATGGTCCGAGCCCATCGGAGTTCGTGGCGGAAGAGGGCGGAGAGGGTGGGTTCGGGGACCGTGGTCAGCGGCACGGTTTTGGCGAGAGCGACCCGCATGCCCAGCGCGGCGATGCGCCGCCCCAGTACGTTGTCGTCGGCGAGGTGATCGACCAGGGCGGCGAGGCCGCCGATGCGGTCCAGATCGCGGCGGCGCAGGCACATGGTCGCACCCAGGCAGTCCTGGCGGCCGAAGGCGCGGGCGAGGACGGCGCCGGGCAGGAAACCGTGGGTGATCTGGGTGGCACCGAGGCGGGAGGACAGGGAGGGCGGTGACGGGGGGCGGGGCGAGATGTCGGGGGTCGCCGCTTCGTTTGCCTTCATGGCCGAGGCGGGCCCGGTGATGACGCTGACTGGCAGGCCGGCGTACAGGGTGGTTACCAGGCCGACGCCGGGTGACTCCAGCGCTGCGACCAGGCGGTCGAGGTAGTCGGGGCGGACATGCACGTCGGAGTCGGCGATGACGATCACATCGTGGCGGGCGGCCGGGAACATGTTCATCAGATTGCCGACCTTGCGGTTTGCGCCGTGCAGGGTCGGATCGATCACCAGGGCGGTGTCGATGGCGGGAAAGCGGGTTTGCAGGCGGCTGACGGTTGCAACAGCCGGGTCGGTCTCGGATTGCAAGCCGAAGACGATCTGGCAGGCGGGGTAGGTCTGCTCGCACAGCGTTGCCAAAGCCGCTTCCAGCAGGGGTTCGTCCCCGTGCAGCGGCTTGAGGACAGTGACAGGGGGGCGTTCGGCCGCCGGTTCTGCTGGTCTGCGGGCGAATGCCGTGACCAGGCGTGACGCGGCCAGAGCCTGCGCTACGCCGATACCGGCCAGCACAGCTGCCAGACCGGCCAGTGCCGGTATCATGAGCTCAGCGCGCCATCCGACAAATCGACGATCTTACGCTTCAGGCTAGCGATTAGCGCGTTGGCATCGCCGCCCGCCAGGATTTTGCGGAAGTCGGAGCGTTGAACCGCGACCCGGCTGATGGAGCCGTCAAGCAGCACATCCACCACCCGCCACCCACCAGTACCGTCGCGCATCACATAATCCAGGCGAAATTTCTGACCTCCACCGACGATCTCGCTGGCCACGATGCGATCGGTTCCAGACTCGCGTGAGCCGGCCAGAACCTCGAACCGCTCCCCGTCATATTTGTCGAAATTGGCGACATAGGTCGCCACGGTAAATCGGCGGAAGGCTTTCAACAGCCGCTCCTGCACGTCCGGGGGCATGGTATCCCAGCGCATGCCGACAGAGACTTTCAAAACGGTCTCCAGGTCGAAAACCTTGTCCACGACGGGCTCCAGAGTGTCGAAGCGCTTGGAGAAAGGTGTCGCGTGGCCCGCCTTCATCACTGTTTCCAGCCCGGCATACAGTTCGCGCAGCGGGGCCTCCATGGACGAGTCCGACGGTGCGCCGGTCCCCTGCGCGAAGGCGGGACGTATCCCGGCAACTGCGAGGGCCGAAGCCGTCAACAGCAAGGTTCGGCGCGTCAGGCTGATCATCGCGAGGTGATAACTTTCGTGGAACCGCTGACCGGTATTTCGATCCCCATGGCGGACAAAGCCGTCGCGACGATGTCCCTGGCCGACAAACCGGCCTCGGCCAGCTGTTTGGCCTGGGAGTCGTGATCGATATAGACGTCGGGCATGACCATCGGCCGCACCTTCAGCCCTTTGTCGAGCAGTCCCTTCCAGGCTAGATGATGCATGACCTGGGCGCTGAAACCGCCGATTGAGGCTTCTTCGATGGTAATCAGCACCTGATGGTTCCGCGCGAGCTGCTCCACCAGGGCGGTATCGATCGGCTTGGCGAAGCGGGCATCCGCGACGGTGGTGGGGAATCCGCGGGCGGCCAATTCATCGGCGGCCTTCATGGCGTCGCCCAGCCGGGTTCCCAGCGACAGGATGGCGATGTTGGTGCCCTCGCGCATGATGCGGCCTTTGCCCAGCGCCAGCACTTCCCCGGCGGTCGGCAAGGCCACGCCGGTGCCTTCGCCGCGCGGATAGCGGAACGCGCTGGGCCGGTCGTCGATAGCGGCTGCGGTGGCAACGACATGCATCAGCTCCGCCTCATCCGACGGTGCCATGATCACCATGTTCGGCAGGCAGCCAAGGTATGACAGATCGAAGCTGCCCGCATGGGTCGCGCCGTCGGCGCCGACATACCCTGCCCGGTCCATCGCGAAGCGAACCGGTAGTGACTGCAAAGACACGTCGTGCACGATCTGGTCGTAACCACGCTGCAGGAAGGTGGAATAGATTGCGCAGAACGGCTTCATCCCCTCCGTCGCCATGCCCGCGGCGAAGGTTACGGCGTGTTGTTCGGCAATGCCGACATCGAATGTCCGGTCCGGGAATGCCTTGGCGAACCGGTCCAGCCCGGTGCCCGACGGCATGGCGGCGGTGATGGCGACGATGCGCGGGTCCTTGGTGGCTTCCTGGATCAGGGCGTCGGCAAACACCTTGGTGTAGCCGGGTGGTCCGGGGGGTGCCTTCGCCTGCTCTCCGGTAATGACGTTGAACTTGGAAACGCCGTGGTACTTGTCGGCTGATTGTTCGGCGGGAGCGTAACCCTTGCCCTTCTGGGTAATGACGTGGACCAGGATTGGACCGGTTTCCTCGGCTTCGCGGACGTTGCGCAGCACTGGCAACAGGTGGTCCAGATTATGTCCGTCGATCGGGCCGACATAGTAGAAGCCCATTTCCTCAAACAGCGTCCCGCCCGTCAGAATTCCCCGAGCATACTCTTCCGCGCGGCCTAGCGTCCGTTCGATGCCGCGGGGGAAACGTTTGGCCATCCGGCCGGCGAGTTCGCGCAACGTCAGGAAGCTGCGCGACGACATCAGCCGCGAGAGATAGGCGCTCATGGCGCCCACGGGCGGCGCGATCGACATGTCGTTGTCGTTGAGGATTACGATCAGCCGTGATTTCAACGCGCCAGCGTTGTTCATCGCCTCATACGCCATGCCGGCGCTCATGGCGCCGTCGCCGATCACGGCGATGACGTTGCGGTCGTCGCGTTTCAGGTGCTTCGCGGTACGTTCAGCATCGGAGGCCGCTTCGTATTGCGCGGTCTTGAGATCGCGGGCGACCGCCATGCCGAGGCCCGCGGAAATCGAGGTGGAGGAGTGTGCCGCGCCGAACGGATCGTATTCGCTCTCCGACCGTTTGGTGAAGCCGGACAGTCCGCCGCCTTGACGCAGCGTACGGATTCGGTCGCGGCGTCCTGTCAATATCTTGTGCGGGTAGGCCTGATGGCCGACGTCCCACAGCAGCCGGTCCTCGGGCGTGTCGAAAATGGCGTGGATGGCAACGGTCAGTTCGACAACGCCCAGGGACGCACCCAGATGGCCGCCTGTTACCGAAACCGCATCGACCGTTTCCGCGCGCAACTCATCGGCGAGTTCGCGCAGTTGTTCCGGGGAAAAATTACGCAGGTCCCCCGGATAACGAACACGGTCGAGTAACGGCGCACGAATCGGGCTCATCAAATCTCCTGTTCTCGGTCAGCTTCGCCGTGCGACGACGAAAGCAGCCAGGGCTCTTAAGTTGGCCGCCCGTCCGCCAAAACCATCCAGATGAGCCGCTGCCTGCCGAGCGAGCATGTCGGCGTGGGAGCGGGCCAAATCCAGTCCTAATACCGCGACCATGGTTGCCTTTCCAGCCGCCGCATCCTTACCAGCGGTCTTGCCGATCTCGGCGGCGCTGCCCTCCACATCCAGGACATCGTCGGCGATTTGGAACGCGGCGCCGAGATCACGGCCATATGCGGCCAATAAATGGCGTTGTTGTGTGCTTGCCCGACCCAGGATGGCACCCGCTTCCGCGCTGTATTGGATCAACCGGCCGGTCTTGAGCGCCTGTAGCCGGGTCACGGCGGGACCGTCCAGAGTCTTGCCCTCGGCGACCATGTCGATCATCTGGCCTCCGGCCATACCGCGGGCACCGGCCGCGGCACCCAGCGCCATGACCAGTTCGCAGCGGGCCTGCGGATCGGAATGAGTGTCGGGTTCCCCCAGAATTTCAAATGCGCGGCATTGCAGGGCATCGCCGGCCAGAATCGCGGTCGCCTCATCGAATGCCTTGTGGGCGCTGGGCTTGCCCCGACGCAGGTCGTCGTCGTCCATAGCCGGCAAATCATCGTGGACCAATGAGTAGGCGTGCAGCATTTCCACCGAGGCGGCCACGCGTGCGGCGCATGTCTGATTAACGCCGAACAACCCCGCGGTCTCCATGACCAGGAACGCGCGCAGGCGCTTTCCGCCGCCCAAAGTGGCGTAGCGCATAGCTTCGGCCAAGCGCCCCTCGGCGCCTTCGACTGGGGGCAGAAGGACTTCCAGTGCCTGTTCAACCGCGGCGGCGGCGCGTGCCATCTCGGCTGGAAGGTCAATCTTTAAAAGCGAACTATCCGACCCCACCTGCGAACCCCGTCACCAGCGACTCCACCAAATGGGAGCCCATTCTTCTGCGGATAACACGTCAGCCGCCATTGCGCATGATGACCCCCATGCGATGATTTTGTTTGTTGCCAAATTACCACGCTGGCGAGGGCTAACGTGTCGCATCTTGGCTTTGCGCGCGCCGCGGTCCAGTTACCGGATTGAATTTGCGGCGTTGCGGCAAAACTCCTGACCTGCCATATGCGGCAGGGGTTAATCCCAACTTCCCCGGTCCGGTATCAACTCGGAGAGTGTCTGTATGATTCGCGTCGTTCTTGCCCAGCCCCGCGGCTTTTGTGCCGGCGTGGAGCGGGCCATCGAGATCGTCGAACGGGCGCTTAAGAAATACGGGCCGCCGATTTATGTTCGTCACGAAATTGTGCATAATCGCCACGTCGTGGAGGATTTGCGCACCAGAGGCGCGGTTTTTGTCGATGAACTCGATGAAATCCCGCCCGGGTCGATGACCGTGTTCTCGGCCCATGGGGTGGCCAAACGGGTAGAGGAAGCCGCCGCCGAACGCGGATTGCCGGTGATCGACGCGACATGTCCGCTGGTGGCCAAGGTTCATAACGAAGGCCGGCGTTATGCGCGCCAGGACCGCGAGATCGTGCTGGTGGGACATGCCGGCCATGCGGAAGTGGAAGGCACGATTGGACAAGTCCCGGCCAAGGTTCATTTGGTTCAGACGGTCGAGGACGTGGCTCTGTTGGAAGTCAAGGACCCCGACAAGTTGGCCTATATCACGCAAACAACGTTGTCTGTTGACGACACCCGCAGCATTATCCTGGCGCTGACCGCGCGGTTTCCCACCATTGTCGGCCCAGATGTCCGCGACATCTGCTATGCGACGCAAAATCGCCAGCAGGCCGTGCGCGATCTGGCGCATCAAGTGGATATGATCCTGGTGGTTGGGTCGCGGAACTCGTCGAATTCGAATCGCCTGCGGGAGATTGGCCAGGAACTGGGCAAGCCGTCCTACCTGATCGACGATGCCGAGGCGCTGCGGCCCGAGTGGTTCGATGGTATCGCCTCGGTTGGCGTGACGGCTGGCGCATCTGCCCCGGAAACCCTGGTTCAGGGCGTGCTGGAAGGTCTGAAGCGGTTTGGTGACATCGAGATTTCTACCCAGGACGGGGTGGCCGAGGACGTCCGGTTTCGCTTCCCCGCCCAACTTGTTGACGCATAAGGAATTCGTGTGAATGACCGTTCCATTGAACCAGGCGCTGCGCGTCGGTGCCTATGTCGTCAAGCAACATCTGATCGGTCGCAAGCGCTACCCGCTGGTGCTGATGCTGGAGCCGTTGTTTCGCTGTAATCTTGCGTGCGCCGGCTGTGGCAAGATCGACTATCCGGCGGAGATCCTGAATCAGCGCCTGTCCGTCGCCGAGTGCATGGAAGCGGTGGAAGAATGCGGCGCGCCCGTGGTGGTGATCGCTGGCGGTGAGCCGCTGCTGCACAAGGAAATCGACCAGATCGTCGAGGGCGCCATCGCTCGGAAGAAGTTCGTCATCGTCTGCACGAATGCGCTTCTGCTCGAGAAGAAGATGGACATGTTCAAGCCGTCCAAATGGTTCTCCTGGTCGGTGCATCTGGATGGCGGCAAAACGGAACACGATATCTCGGTCTGCCAGGAAGGAGTGTACGACCGCGCTGTGGCGGCGATTGCCGAGTCGAAGCGGCGCGGCTTCCGCACGATCATCAACGCCACGCTGTTCAACAATGCCGAACCCGCCAAGGTGGCTTCGTTCTTCGATGACGTGATGGCGATGGGCGTGGACGGCATTTCGGTGTCGCCGGGCTATGCGTATGAGCGCGCGCCGGATCAACAGCACTTCCTGAACCGCACCAAGACAAAGGAACTGTTCCGCGGCATTTTCAGCCGGCAAGGCAAGGGGACCTGGAAGAAGAAGTGGTCTTTCAACCAGTCCTCGATGTTCCTGGATTTCCTGGCGGGCAACCAGACATTCCATTGTACGCCGTGGGGCAACCCGACGCGCACGTATTTCGGCTGGCAGCGTCCCTGTTACCTGCTGGGCGAGGGCTATGCGAAGTCCTTCAAGGAACTGATGGACACGACCGACTGGGACAGGTACGGCACCGGCAACTATGAAAAATGCGCCGACTGCATGGTTCACTCCGGCTACGAGGCCAGTGCCGTGGCGGAAACGGTTCGCAAGCCATGGCGCGCGGCGGCACAGGTGATGCGCGGCATCCGGACCGAGGGGGCGTTCGCGCCGGAAATCTCGCTGGAGAACCAGCGGCCGGCGGAATACGTGTTCAGCCGTCACGTTGAAACCGCGCTGAAGCGTATCCGGGCACACAAGAAGCCGACCGAGGACGTGGCGGACGCCGCGGACTGACCCGATTTGGCGGTCTGGTTCACCGCCGACACGCATTTCGGGCACCCTGGCGCATTGGGGTTGTACCGTCGGCCGTTTACCTCCGTTGTGGAGATGAACGCCGCGATGGTGGCGAACTGGAATGCGGCGGTGGGACCGGACGATGACGTCTGGCATCTGGGCGATTTCGCGTTGCGCATGAGTACTGCCGACGCTGACGCTTTGTTGCGGTCGTTGCCGGGTCACAAGCATCTGATCGTGGGCAACAACGACACGCCGGAAGTCTCGGCGTTGGCGGCCTGGGATAGCGTCCAGAGTTATGCGGAGATTGCCGTTGATACGTTCCGGCTGGTGCTATGCCACTATGCCTTCCGCACCTGGAACGGCATGTCCAAAGGGACGCTTAACCTGCACGGCCATAGTCATGGGCGCCTGAAGCCGATCCCGAGACAAATCGATGTGGGCGTGGACTGCTGGGGCTTCAGACCGGTGGCTTTGGGTGAGATGAGAAGCGGGACCGCGGCCCGCGCTCACTCGCAGGCGCAGCCGTCGGTTGGCCCGGTTGTTTTGCGCACGAGGTGATGATCGATCCACTCCGCGACCAAACGACGCGCTTCGTTAATCGAAGCCTCGGGGTGGTGGATGCGGTAGAGAGCGGTGCAGGCCTGGAATGCCGACATATCATCCGTCCCGACCTGGCGTAGTTCGCTGTACGCGGTGACGACGGCACGTTCGCACCGGCGACCGATTTGGCTTTGTTGGCCCATGGCGGGACGCGTTCCTTAGTTGAGAATGATTCTCATGCAAAGGAAGCATAGTCAGTCTGCCGTTGAACGGCAAGTCATGCCTCCTGCCGCAGGATCGCCGCTGTGGCGTCATCGGCGGGGTAGAAACATTCCATCGCCAATTCTGACAGCGTAATATCGACCGGCGTTCCGAATACTGTCGTTGTGCTTAGAAAGGATAGGATTCCACGGTCGGTTCTGAGTTCGAACGGCACCACCATACCGCCGAAATCGGTTGCTGGCTGTCCTGGGCGGATTCCGGGCGGCGGGCTATAGGCACGCAACTCCTGCAATAATGTCAGTAGAACAGGATCTGCACTCGCCTCTGTCTGCCGATTCAGGCGGTCCAGCAGATGCGCGCGCCAAATAGTGTAATTCACGGTTCTCGGAGCAAGCCCTTTCGGATGCAACGCCAGCCGAAGCACATTGACCGGCGGGGTCAGCAGCGCCGAATCCACGTCGGACAACAACCGCGATACCGCGGCGTTCGCCGCAATCAGCGTCCAATGCCGGTCGATCGCCAACGCGGGATAGGGCATGTGGCCTTCGATAATCGCCTCGACCGCACGCAGCGCCGGTCGCAGGCCGGGATCATTCAGCGGACGCTCCCGATACACCGGTGCGTAGCCGGCCGATGTCAGCAGCGTGTTCCGGTCTCGCAACGGCACCTCCAATTGCTCCGCCAGATGCAGCACCATCTCCCGGCTGGGTTGGGAGCGTCCGGTTTCGAGAAAGCTGAGGTGGCGGGTCGAAACCTCTCCCATGCAAGCGAGGTCGAGCTGGCTGACCCGCCGGCGCTGGCGCCATTCTTTCAGCAGCGGTCCGAATTGGAGTGAGGCGTGTGACATGGCCCGAATTGTAAACCGGCGTCCGCATAGCTGCCATTACCTGCGAGGTCATGCTAACCGCATGGCCTGTTGGCCCATCGGCATGGGGCGCCCAGCACGAAAACTTTTCCGGCGCGGCGGCAGGATGCCTTTATCTCCCGCGTAATCGACACGGCCGGTGGCGTTCCGTTTTGCTTGCCCCGCGGCCAATCCGAGCCGCAAACGCAGGAGCGAACGATGACCGACATCAATACAACCATCGCCAACTACATCGCCGCATGGAACGAAACCGACCCAGCAAAGCGGCGCGCGGTGATCGCCCGAACCTGGACCGAAACCGGCAGCTACCTTGACGCGCATCGAAACAGCGCCGGTCATGACGCGATCGATGCGATGATCGCGGCAGTGCAGCAGCACTTCGCGGGATATCGCCTCCGCCTGTGCAGCGGCATCGAGGCGCATCACGACCGGGTCCGGTTCAGTTGGCAGGCGGGGGGTGCGCCGGATGCGCCGCTGTTCGTTGCCGGAACCGACTATGCGACGATTGCGGCCGACGGACGGTTCGGGTCCGTGACCGGCTTCATCGATGCGATGCCCTATATCGCCTAACCTGGGTGGTCCGCGCCGGCCCGACGCGGCCGCGCGGACTAGCTGGCTGTCAGGTGACGGCAGCCAGGGCGATCATATCAAGCGGCGCCGCGCAGTAATTCGCTTTCCACACCCAGGCTGCGGGCGATTGGCAGCAGGGTGAAGTAGCGCCGCGACACCCGGTCGCCGACGGCGCCAATCGCCTTTTCCAGCGCCTTGAGTCGGGGGGGCAGGCGCGCCGTGGTTACCATCTGGTCGGGTGAATGCAGCACGTTCTGGACGATATCCCGGGCTTCCTGGATAAGCGGCTCCATCGCGTTCAAGAGCGAATCGCCGTCTTCCACGATCTCCCGCAGCAGTTCCCGCGCCGCGACCAGTTGGAAAGCCAGTCCGCGGGGGTTTCCGTCATCCGCCAGGATCAAGTCCAACGCCGGCGCAGGCTGCAGAACCGCCAAATATCGCGTCCGGTATGTGATGACGGAGTCCCGCAGTTCCAGGGCCAGACGCAGTCCTGTCTCCACGCGCCCGGGCTGGGTCGTTGCACCGGGCTGATCCAGCACCTGCGCCAGTTCCGCGGTGATGGCCTGCGCACGCTCGATCCGCCGGCCGAAATCCAGGAACAGACGGCCGCCGCCGCGCACCATGTTCTCGGCGGCCAGCCCTGCGACGGTGGCGGCGAATTCCAGGATTTCGGTGGTCAATGTGGCGGCATTTTCCAATGCGCGGGCATTCGCGGCGGGCGGCAGCTTCTTCATGTCGTCACCCAGCACGCGCAGGGAACGGGTCAGGACGGCGTGCATCTCTCCCGTCAGGCGGTCGCGCAACTGATCTACCTGACGCGACACATGGGCCAGCACGCGGCGCATGCCGCCGTCCTGGCGGAAGGCGCGCATCACCGCGGAGGTCAGCAAGCCGACACCCAATACGCTGGCATCTTCAGCTTCCATCATCTTCAGGCTCGTCAAACTGGCGACCAGAATCTGCATCTCGGACATTTCGCGGGCGGTGGGCGAGGGTCGCAGAATCCGAGCGATCATGGCGCGTTGGAGGCGGGCGGCTTCCTCCAGGCGCTCCAGGTAGCGACCCAGCCAATAGAAATTGTCCGCGACGCGGGATGGCAGGTCGCCCGCGGTGCGGCGGATCGCCAGGGTCGGGGTCAGCAAGCCCAGTGCGCCTTGCACGGTGCTGCTTTCATCCTCCATCACCCAGACGTCCTTGGACAGGGCGTTGCGCGGCAGCCGGCCGGCGAGTGCGTCTTCCTCAGACAGGGCGCGCGCCAGGCCGCCGGGGAAGGCCCGCCATCTGGTGCCGTCGAAGGTCATGAACATGCGCAGGGCGATCGGCTTGGCATCCAGTCCATTCTGGCCGGTGCAGGGGGCAACGGAAGGGGTCGGCGCCATTGTTGCCGCGTAGTCCTGCGGGTTGGCGGCTATTTTGGCGGCTAGTTCCTCTCGTGCGGCGCTTGAAAGCATCATCGGCACGACGGGCGGGGTGCTTCCGTCGGTGGCTTGACGTATCAGCCAGCCTTCCAGGTCGCGCAGCACGGTGCGCACCATCGCGCCTTCGCCCAGCCACAGCGTGGCCTGGCTGGCGAGTTGCAGATCCTGGCCCAGCAGCCGCCGAGCCAATGCCGGCAGGAAGTCGGCGAGGGCAGGGGCCTCGGTGAGGGCGGAGCCAGCGTCGTTGACCATCCGTACGGACCCGCCGCGGATGGCATCGAGCAAACCAGGGACGCCACCACCCGCCGCCAGTTCCAGCGAGTCGGTGCGATACCCGGATTTCCGGCGCATCAGCACACCGATACGTTGCAACCCGCGCAAGGTCTTCAGGAACACCTGTCCGTTGCGCAGAGTCAGATCGCCGGCTTCGACAAGACCGATCGACATCTCCCGCGACAGCAGCACGTGCTCGAACCACATCGGATCGGCATGGCCGCCGCTGAGCAGCGCGACGCCGGCGCTGTCGTCGGGCGCCAGGGCCTGCAGGGCATCGCTGGTGATTTCAAGGTGCTGGCGCAGTTGCTGGATCCGCTGGGACTGGAACAGCTCGGGGACGGTGCGCGACAGGATGCGACGGTTTTCCAGCGCATAAGCCAGGCCCTGGGCCTGACCGGTGCGATCCGAGAGTACCCGCCAGGCGCCATCGGGTCCGCGCAGCATATCGGCGGCATAGAACATCAGGTGGCGGTCGCGCCGGCGGCCGTCCGCATCGCGGCAGGGTCGCAGAAACGCCGGGTTTCCGTAGATGAGCTCGGGCGGGATCAGGCCCTCCGCCATCAGAGTCCGCGGGCCGTAGAGATCGGCGAGAATCAGTTCCAGCAATTGGGCGCGCTGCGCCAGACCAGCTTCCAGCGAGGAAAACTCAGCCGCCGACATCAGCAGCGGGATAGGGTCGCACCGCCAGTTGACGGACCGCTCTCCGGGCAGGATCGCGGTGATGCCTTCCTCGGCGAAGGCTTGTTCAAGAAGATTTGCGCGCTGGGAGAGGGTTTCGTGGCCCAGGGCGAAAATGGTCGATAGCAAGGTCCGCCAATGTGGCTTGGCCGCCCCTGACCCATCCGCCATTTCATCAAGCGGGCTCTGGTGATCCATCAAGCGCCGCCGACCTGGCCGGAATGGCTTAATAGCGCCGCCAAACCATTGCAGGCACGCACACTGTGTTCCTTTTCTCGTCTCGGTTCCCGCAAAGTGCCACGGGGTTGAAACACTTGTCCAGGGATGCGGTGGCCGTCGGCGGCGGTCATTGTCACGGGCGACCGCGGCTTCGCAAGCACACGGGCATTGGGCGTCTCCTTCGGCCGCGCCCGCGTGGGTAGATAAGCCCTTCAGAAAGGGCGAACCTGGGCCGGGCGGAGCGCCGCGCGGGCCGCAACCGGGGCAATCGGCGAGGCTAGGCCGCGGGCTCCAGCACGTTCGTCGCCGAGACAGCTTCCGGACGCCGAACCGGCTCTTGCCAAGGCATGACCGCCGCCAGGCGCGGTCCGATCAATCGACGGTACAGCGCCTCATACTCCGCCGCCGCGTGCCGCCAGCCGACGCCGCGCGCCATGGCCGCCCGCCGCATGCCGGCCAGAAGAGCCGCATCCTCGAACGTATCGAACGCG
>DAIEHR010000184.1 GCA_027353465.1 Acetobacteraceae bacterium
GGCGGAGGCTTACGCGGGGCGGATTGCCCAGTATCGGGAACTGGGGAGACGTTGCGCGGTCCCGTTCGACAGACGTTAGCCGGGCTTCCGTGGAGGGAGCAGGCCGTCAGGCGTTTATCTCACCGATTGAACGCCGCAATGCCCGCCACAGGCGTTCCCGGGTAAACGGCATCGCCGGCAGGTCCCGCCCGCCCAGCGCGTCGGCGACAGCACTCGTCACCGCACACAGCGCGCCGGTCGTACCCGCTTCCCCGATGCCCTTGACACCCAGCGGATTGAACGGCGACGGCGTGTTGCACTCGATCACCCGGTACCCCGGAAAATCGTCCGCCCGGGGCAGCGCGTAGTCCATCAGGCTGGCGGCGTAAGGCTGGCCGGACTCCGCATCGATCACCGCCTCCTCGCCCAGCACTTCGCCCACCCCCTGCGCGATCCCGCCCTGGATTTGGGCCTCCGCCGCCTGATGATCGATCGTCACCCCGGCATCGTCCACCGCCAGATAACGGGTCAGGACAGCCGCACCGGTGTCAGGGTCGATTGCCACCTCGGCCACATGGCAGCCGGAGGCAAACGCCTGTGTCGGTGCCACACGGCCAGTTTCGGTCATCGCCTCGCCCAGCAAATCCACCAGCCCGCACACCGGACTTCCGTCCATTCGGCAGACAGCCTCCCCCGCCAGATGCAAATCTTCCGGGGCGCAGTTGGCCCGCAGCGCCGCCATGCCGCGCAGCCGCGAAGACAGCGCATCCGCCGCCACCGCAACGGCGCTTCCCGCGGCGATGGTGCTGCGGGACGCATAAGACCCCGCGCCCGACAGATGGGTGCCAGGATCGGACGCCACGAAATCCACCGCGATTTCCGGCAGCCCCAACCGCGGCCCCGCGATCAGCGCGAAGGTGCGAGGATGGGACTGTCCGGTGCTGGCCGTCACCGTCTCGATCCGCAGGGCAGCCCGACCATCGACCGCCGACAGCGTCAGCGCCGCTTCGTCCGGGGCACCGCCGCCACCGGACACCTCGATGAACAAAGCCATTCCCCGCCCCAGCAGAACGCCAGGGGAAGCCTGCTGCCGCGCCGCGAAACCGTCCCAATCGGAAGCGTCCTTGGCGGTCCGCATCAACCGCGCGAAATCGCCACTGTCGTAACGCGGGCCGTTCGGCAGTTTGAACGGGAATGCTTCCAACGGAATGATGTTACGGTCCCGCAGCGCGAACGGGTCCAGATTCAGGCGCCGGGCGGCGATATCGACCATACGCTCGATCAGCAGCGCCATCTCCGGGCGTCCTGCCCCGCGATACGGCCCAGTCGGAACGGCATGCGTGTGCATCATCCGGAACACCGCATGCGCGGCCGGAATGTCGTAGCACCCGACCAGCGACTGCAACGGATTGTTGATGTTGGCGAACACCGCGACCGGCGAAATATAGGCCCCCAGATCGGCGTCGTACTGCATCGACAGCGCGGTGAACCGGCCCGCTGCGTCCATCGCCAACCGGCCCCGCACCCGCACGCCGCGGCCCTGGATATCGGTCAGGAACGACTCGCTTCGGGTTCCGCGCCACAGGACCGGGCGGCCGGTCAGCTTCGCGGCCAGCATGACCGCGGCGTATTCCGGATAGGCGATGTTGCGCGGGCCGAACCCGCCGCCAACCTCGCCGCCCATCACATGGAAACGGTCAGGCGGCAGATTGAACACGGCGGCGAAGTCCCGCCGCATCTCGTTCACCCCCTGGTGCGGCGCCCGGATGAAGAACACACCGTCGTCGAAACGTGCCGCCGCGGCACGCGGTTCCAGCGTCACGGGTGCCAGACGGGGCATATGGATCTCGGTCTCGACCACCAGCGCGGCGGCAGCCATCGCCGCATCCACCGCAGCTTCATCGCCGGCCTCATGCCGCATCGCGACGTTGCCAGGGGCACCAGGATGAACCAGGGGGCCGTCGTCGGCCAAGCCGGTCACGGCCGGCAGATCGTCATAGTCAACCGCCACGGCCTCGGCCGCATCCAGCGCCTCGGCCTGCGTATCGGCGATGACACAGGCCACGGCCTCACCCGGATGCCGCACGATGTCCGTAGCCAGGACCGGACGGAACGGGATCGCCAAGCCCTTGCCGACGCGGTCGAGCACCGGGAAATTCCCCAACCCTGAACAATCTTGCCCGGTCAGGATGCGTACGACTCCCGGCATGGCTTCAGCCAGGGCGGTATCCACCGACACAATCCTGGCATGGGCATGCGGGCTGCGGACGAACACCGCATAGGCCGCCCCCTCGAACCGCTCATCCGCCGTATAGCGGCCCTGACCACGCAATTTCCGCAGTCGGTCGGCTTCCGCCTGCGGCATTCCCACACGATCCATATCGATAACCCTTATCGAGCGACGGCCGCCACCGGTTCGGCACCGTCCTCATCCACACCGCTGGCAAGCTCTTCCAGGCTACGCTGGCTGGGTTCGATCCCCAACATCGCGACCGCGACGATCAGCACAAACAGCAAGCCGATCATCATCGCCAGCACTCCAAGGACGCCATAATCGGTAAAAAGCCTGACCACCAGGAACGGTGTCACGATCGTTGCGCCGCGGCCGAACGTGTTGCAGATGCCGGAAGCCCGCAGCCGCACCTCGGTCGGAAACAGTTCCGGAATGTAGATACCGAACAGCAGAGCGACAAGCACATACATCGGTATTGTCAGCGCGATCCCTACCAGCGGCAGCATGACCGGATCGGTCACGAATGGATAGATCGCCCCAAAAACGATCGCCACGGCGGACGCCCCGATCAGCGTCGGTTTACGGCCCCACCGATCCGCCGTCAGGGCGCCGATCGCCGACCCGGCCGGCGCGCCCAGCGACATAATCAGGGTGAAGTTGAAAGACGTCGCGATCGACAATCCCTGCTTGACGAAAAACGACGGCAACCAGGTGATGAAGCCGTAAATCAGTGTGTTGATCACGATCAGCGCGATGCACCCCAACACCATCCGCGACAGCAACGGCGGCACGAACAGCGTGGACAAAGCCCGCGACGGCGCTGCCGCCGGCGGCCTGACCGCGGCCAGGGGACCCGGAACCGAGGCCTCGATCTGCGTCAGCAACGCTTCGGCCTCCTCGAACCGGCCAACCGATTCCAGCCAGCGCGGGCTTTCCGGCAGCGCCTTGCGGATATACCAGACCACCAGCGCGCCGATGCCGCCCAACAGGAACATGCTGCGCCAGCCGAATGCCGGGATCATGATCGTGCTGACCAGCACCGCCACGGGAAGGCCGGTGACCACAACGACGGCCAGAAAACCCAGCCAGCGGCCGCGGCTGGCGGCCGGCGCGAACTCGGTCAATGTGGAGTAGCCGACGACATTTTCCGCCCCCAGGCCAACGCCCATCAGGAAGCGCAGGCCGATCAGCACCGTCATGTTCGGCGCGAAGGCGGCGGCGATCGACGCCAGGCCGAACAGGGCCAGGTTGGCCTGAT
This sequence comes from Acetobacteraceae bacterium, assembly GCA_027353465.1. Classification (GTDB taxonomy): domain Bacteria; phylum Pseudomonadota; class Alphaproteobacteria; order Acetobacterales; family Acetobacteraceae; genus Rhodopila. The sequence goes on from DAIEHR010000184.1 coordinate 3,471, forward strand.
AGGTGAAGCGCCGGCCGAAACGATCGCCGAGGAAGCCGGTAGCGAAACTGCCCAGCATCATGCCGACAAACGTCACCGAGACGAAGGCGGCATTCTGCCCCATGGTGGAAAAGCCGGATTTCAGCGTCGTGCCCAGCACCGTGCCGGCGATGTAGATGTCGAAACCATCGAAGAACATCCCGATGGCAACCAGCGTGAAGATACGGCGATGAAACAAGGAAATCGGCAGCCGGTCCAACCGGCCCCCCGCATTTACGACCGTCATTTTGTTTCCCCTTCACGATGACCGTTTGTTCGGTTCGGTCGCTCCATTCGAAATGCCGCGATAATGGACAATTGTCCATCCCGTCGATGGTTCGGGGCAAGCGGTGACAAATGATGCGCACAGGATATAAAGGAACAAGAACGAGTTTTACAGATTTTCAATGAGTGAAACGATATGACCACCATGCTGGCCGACGGCGCGATCGAGGCGGAGATAATCGGCGATGGCCCGCCGCTTGTGCTGCTGCATTCGCTGCTCGCCGATGCGTCCAGCTTCGGCCTGGTCACCGCTGAATTGTCGCGCCGCTTCCGGGTGTTGCTGCCCGCCCTGCCAGGGTTCGGGCGGTCAGCCCCCGCCGGTGGAGGACTGGCAGGCGTGGCCGACCGAATGGCTGTTGCCATCCAGGCATTCTCCAGCGGTCAGGCCGTGCGGCTGCTGGGCAACGGTTATGGCGGGTTCGTCGCCCTCCAAGCGGTGATCGGCCATCCCGATCTGGCCGATCGGCTGGTGCTGGCCGACGCCGGCGCCGCGTTCTCCGAACCCGGACGGGAGGCGTTTCGCGGCATGGCGCGCGGCGCCGCGGCAAAGGGGCTGGAGGCGATCGCCGATATCGCCATGCGCCGCCTGTTCGCCCCCGATTTCCATGCCGCCAACCCGGACCTTGTTGCCGAACGCCGCCGGATCTTCCTGCGATCGGACCCATCGGTGATCATCGCGGCGTGCGAGGCCCTCGCCGCGCTGGATCTGCGGCACGGGTTGCCGAATGTCCGTATTCCGGTGCTGGCCGTCGTGGGCGAGCAGGATGAAGCCACGCCCCTACCGATGTCGCGGGAACTCGTCGCCGGCCTACCCAACGCTCGGTTGACTATCCTGGACGGCTTGGCCCATGTGCCGCAGTTACAGGCGCCGGATCGTTTCCTGGCGGCGATTCTCCCGTTCCTAAGTTGACCCCCCGACAAGGATCCGGCCCTGGACGAGGGCCGGTCCTTGTCCCGTCCAGTGCGTAAACCATTTCTTAAGACTTTTCCGGCATACCAGCATCGGCATGCCCAGCTTCCTCATTCGCTCCGAAATGCACGTGGTCGTTAGCGCGGGCGCGCTGCTCACGGCGGCACTGGCCTTGGGGTTGATTGCGCCGCCGCTGTTCGGCATTGGCCTGATCGCGACGGTCGCCGCCGGGACCGGTTTTCTGGCGCTACGCTTCCCCACCGGCTTCTCCGTCGCCTGGCTATGGACGGCCGGCATGACGCTGGAAATGACCTTTCACGACCTGGCGGGGCCGGACACCTTTCAACCGGTCATCGCTGTCATCAAAGGCACCCAGATCGGCCTGGCGGGGCTGTGCATGATCCGGTTCGGCCCGAAAGCCGATCCGCTGAACCCCGCTTGGGCCTTTCCCGTCATGCTGGTCACGGGCTTGGCGCATGGTCTGTATCCGCACCTGTCCGCCGCCGACAGCATGCGATCGATGATCGGCTCCGTCGCGCCGTTCGCGTTTTGCTTCTGCCGCATCCCGGCGCGCTGGGCGGAGGCGATGATCCAGGCAACGAAATGGGTCCCCACGATCGCCGTTCTGGCCTGCCTGCCACTCGCGGCCGCCGATATCCGCCCGCTATTCGTCGATAGCGGGGGCGCCCGTTTGGCCGGCCTGGGCCATCCGGCGTTTCTGGCCGGGGTTTGCCTGCCGGCGATCTATGCCTGCCTGATCCAACTGTTTCGCCAGGGACGGGGTGGCGATCTGGGCCTGCTGGTGGTCAATTTCCTGATTCTGACGCTGACAGGCGCGCGCGCGCCGTTTGTCTTCGCGGTCGCCGTGACGGGACTTAGTTTGGTGTCGATCCGCTCTGTTATCTTCCCTGCCCGCCAGCGCCTGCTACTGGTTCTGACGGCGCTTGGGCTGCTTCCGGTGCTGCTGTTGTTGGCCGGCGGTTTCGACGAACTCCGCCTGTTCAACGTCTTCCTGCATGAAACCGGCAACCTGAGCGGCCGCGACCTGCTATGGCCCAGTTTCCAGGACGCCGCCGCTCGGTCGCCATGGTTCGGTTGGGGTACCGGCGCCGGCAATGCGGTCGTGTCCCCGCAAGGACGGGTGGCCCAAACCCTGCACACCTGGGCCGCGCACAACGAATATCTCCGCATTCAGGTTGAGGGCGGGGCGTTTGGCGAGGCCCTGCTGATCGCCCTGTCGGCCGGCTGGCCGATTGTCCATACACGCGGATTACCGCCCGCGGAGCAGCGGATCATGCGGCTGGCACTCCTCGCGCTGGGGCTGCATGCGATCACCGACAACGTCCTGATTTCGACCCCGGCCTGTGTGTTCTTTGCCTTCGCCGCGGCCGTCTTCGCGCGTGGCGATCGGTTGACGGCATTCGAATAGCCTTGCCCGATTCCGGCCATAGGGCGTAGGGAACGGCGCCATCCTGCCGGAGTACGCTGGCCATGCGGCGCTTTTGCCTTTTGCTTTCCTTTTGCTTCACCGTGCTTGGTTTTACCGCCCAGGCAATGGCCGGCGGCATCGCCTTCGTTATCAATTCCGCCGGTGCATCGATCAGCGTGATCGACATGGCGACCCAGAAAGAGGTCCGCCGCATTCCCACGCTGCGGGAGCCGCATCACCTGATCCTCAGCCCCGATGGACGCAGCCTGTTAGTCGGCGACACCACCGGCAACCAGATGATGTTCCTGGACCCCAACACCGGGCAGGTTCAGCAGCGCGTGCCGGTCACCGATCCCTACCAGCTCGCGTTCAGCCCGAACGGCAAGTTCCTGACGGTCAACGGGCTGGCTCGTAATCAGGTGGATGTTTACGATGCCGCCAGCATGAAGCTGGTGAAGCGCTTCCCGGTGGTGGCGACACCCAGCCATCTGGCCTATTCGCCGGATTCCTCCACCGTGTTCGTCAGCCTGCAGGACTGCGACAAACTGGCGGCGTTCGATCTGCGGACGATGACGCCCAAATGGACGGTTCCGGTGGGCAAGACCCCAGCCGGCGTGTTGTGGCTGAACGGCAAGGTGCTAGTCGCCGACATGGGCACCGACTACATCGCGGTGGTCGATCCCGAAACCGGCAAGGTTCTGGAACATGTGGAAACCGGCAAGGGTGCCCACAACCTGTTCCTGTCGCCCGACCGGAAGATCCTTTGGGTGAATAACCGAGCGGGCGGGACCACGGTGTCAATGGATGCGGCGACGTTGAAGCCGATCCGCACCTATGCCATTCCCGGCGGGCCGGACGACATGGATTTTGCCCCCAACGGCAAGATCTGGATCACCCGCCGCTGGGCGGAAAAGGTGGCGGTCCTGGATCCTGCCACTGGCAGTTTTGAGACGATCGACGTCGGTCGCTCCCCACACGGATTGTTTCTGAATCCGAGGGGGCCGGCGCCCACGGTCGTGTCCAGCCGCTGATGGGCGATCCATTCGACCTCGCTGCCGGCTGGATGCAGGAAAACCTGCTGATCCCAATGCTGTACCAGTTCGGGCTGATGAACTGGGAGGACGTGTCCTACAACTGGGCCGTGTTCGCGCTGTATGGCGCGGCCCAGGTCGCGATAACATTCGCCGTCTGCCTGCCGCTGGAGCACTGGCGCCCGGTCGAACGCTGGCCCGACAGCAAGGCCGTGGTTGTCGATGTGCTCTACACGCTGCTGTCCCGGGTCGGGATTCTACCCTTGGTTACCTATGTGCTGTTCTATCGCGCGCAGGTTTCGGTCAGTGGATGGATGACGGATCAGGGCTGGGTACCGCCAACGCTGGAAGGGCTATTTCCCGTCCTGCTGGGGCAGCAGGTGCTGACCTTCGTGCTGTATGCGATCATTCTGGATTTCTCCGATTACGTGCGGCATTTTTTGTCGCACCAGTTCCGCTGGTGGTGGGCGTTGCATTCGCTGCATCACGCCCAGCGTCAGATGACGTTCTGGTCGGATGACCGAAACCATGTGCTGGACGACCTGATCGCGTTTGTCTGGTTCGGCGTCATCGCGTTGCTGATCGGTGTCCCGCCGTTGCAGTTTCCGCTGTTGGTGCTGATGCTGCGGTTCCTGGAATCGCTGTCGCACGCCAATGTCCGGCTATCGTTCGGCTGGCTGGGGGACCGTCTGCTGATCTCCCCCCGGTTCCATCGCGCGCATCACGGCGTGCTTGGTGCCGGCGACCGCAGTTGTAACTACGGTTCGGTGCTGCCGTGGTGGGACATGCTGTTCGGAACGGCGGATTTCTCTCGCGATTACGTGCCGACCGGCGACCCGTCGGGTGAGGAAGCGCTGGCGACCGGCACATGGACGCAGCAGCAAATGGCCGGCCTGCGCCGCTTTGCCCGCACGTTCAGACGGGCGCATGTCCGCCACGGGGCGTAACGTCCTCTCGTCGGCGATGACAGTTTCCTTCGGCCGTGCCAGCATGCGGGCCGGAGGAACCACCCCATGAACGATATGCCCGAAACGCCAAGCCTCGACGGCAAAGCCATCGCCGATCTGGCCGAACAACTGAACCAACTGCTGCGCCTGCGCACCTTCCCCATCGGCATGAAACTGTTCGCCGACGTCGCGGAGATGGAGGCCGTTCCCGGACTGCGCCGCCCCGCCAAGGGGAAGACCTATTCCACCTGCCAGTTGGTGACCCAATCGCGCATGGCCGGCTTCACTCTGGGAATCACCACCGAAAACGTCCCGCCGTTCTCAAGCTGCAGCAGCGTCATCGGTCTGGATGCCCCGGGCGAAATCTATACCTCCGGCCGGAAGATGGAGGGCGTCTGGTTCGAGAACCGCACCGCCTCCGCCGCGCATCAGGCCCAGATGCCGCGTGTGACCCCCGGAACCTATCACGGGCTGGCGATCTCCCCGCTGCGCACCGGCCGGCTCAGCCCGCCCGACGTGTGCCTGTTCTACGGCAACCCCGCGCAGATGATCCTGTTCATCAACGGGCTGCAATGGCGCAACTACCAGCGCTACGATTTCAGCATCACCGGGGAAAGCGCCTGCGCCGATAGCTGGGGCAGCGCGCTGAAGAACAAGAAGGTAAGCCTGTCGATCCCGTGCTACGCCGAACGCCGCTACGGCGGGGTGGCGGACGATGAGATGCTGATGGCCTGCCCCCCGGCCGATCTGCACCGCGCGGTGACCGGTTTGCAGGGTCTGGCGAAAGCC
>DAIEHR010000222.1 GCA_027353465.1 Acetobacteraceae bacterium
CCGAACCCGATGGCTTCCTTCGCCATGTCGGACGCACCCGCATTGGTCGTCATGATCAGGATGATGTTGCGGAAATCGACCGTCTTGCCGTTGTGGTCGGTCAGCTTCCCGTGGTCCATGACCTGCAGCAGGATGTTGAACAGATCCGGATGGGCCTTTTCGATTTCATCCAGCAGCAGCACGGCATGGGGGTGCTGGTCGATCGCGTCGGTCAGCATGCCGCCCTGATCAAAGCCAACATAGCCCGGCGGCGCGCCAATCAGCCGCGAAACCGAGTGCCGCTCCATGTACTCAGACATGTCGAACCGGATCAGTTCGATGCCCATGGTCGAGGCCAACTGGCGGGCAACCTCGGTTTTGCCGACCCCGGTGGGACCGGAGAACAGGTAGTTGCCGATCGGCTTCTCCGGCTCCCGCAGCCCGGCTCGGGCCAGCTTGATCGCGGCGGCAAGCGCCTCGATCGCCTTGTCCTGACCAAACACCATGGACTTCAGGTCGCGTTCCAGGTTCCGCAGTGTCTCCTTGTCGTCAGCGGAGACCGACTTGGGTGGGATGCGGGCGATCTTGGCCACGATCTCCTCCACGTCCTTCAATGTCACGGTCTTGCGGCGCTTGTTCTCCGGCAGCAGCATCCGCGAGGCCCCGGCCTCATCGATCACGTCGATCGCCTTGTCCGGCAGCTTCCGGTCGTGGACGTATTTCGCCGACAGTTCCACCGCCGCTCGGATCGCTTCATCGGTATAGCGAACCTTGTGGTGCTTTTCGTAGTTCAGTTTCAGGCCGCGCAGGATCTTGACGCTGTCTTCGATCGAAGGCTCGTTCACGTCGATCTTCTGGAAGCGCCGGACCAGCGCGCGGTCCTTCTCGAAGTAGTTGCGAAACTCTTTATACGTTGTGGAGCCGATGCAGCGCAGGCTGCCCGACGCCAAAGCTGGCTTCAGCAGGTTGGATGCATCCATCGCCCCGCCGCTGGTGGCACCGGCGCCGATCACCGTGTGGATTTCATCGATGAAAAGGATGGCGCCCGGCTGAGCCTCCAGCTCATTAACGACGGCTTTCAATCGCTCCTCGAAGTCGCCGCGATAGCGGGTCCCGGCCAGCAGAGAGCCCATGTCGAGCGCAAAGATTGTGCACTTGACCAGGACTTCCGGCACATCGCCCTCGACGATCCGCTTGGCCAGACCCTCCGCGATGGCGGTCTTGCCCACACCGGGATCGCCGACATACAGCGGATTGTTTTTGGTCCGGCGGCACAGGATTTGGATCGTCCGCTCGATTTCGTGGTCACGACCGATCAGCGGGTCGATCTTCCCCGACTGGGCCTTTTTGTTCAGGTTCACGCAATAGTTCGACAGCGCGTCCTGACTGCGGCGGTTCGGCTTTTCCTCACGTTCCTGTTCCGGCTGGTTGCCTTCCGGCGTGGGCGTGTTCGAACCCGCGACCGGACGCTGAGCCGCTCTGCCCGGCGCCTTGGCTATGCCATGGCTGATGAAATTCACCGCATCCAATCGTGTCATGTCCTGCAACTGCAGGAAATAAACCGCGTGGCTTTCCCGCTCGCTGAACAGGGCAACCAGGACGTTAGCGCCGGTCACCTCATCGCGGCCCGAGGACTGCACATGGATCGCGGCACGCTGCACGACTCGCTGGAATCCGGCGGTCGGCTTCGGATCGCCAGGACGATCCGTCGCAAGGCCCGCGAGGTCTTTGTCCAGGAATTCGGTCAAGTCATTGCGAAGTTTGTCGAGATCGACACCGCAGGCTTTCAATACCGTAGCGGCATCCGTGTCCTCCACCAGGCCAAGCAGCAGATGTTCCAGGGTCGCATACTCGTGCCGCCGTTCGCTGGCGAGCGAAAGGGCGCGATGAAGCGTCTGTTCGAGGTTCCGTGACAGCATTTCCGACGCTCCTAAACGCTAACGATCCGGTTAGGGATCTGGCCACTCCCGAACGGTGCCAAGGCGCCGTCCGTCATGCAAACGATGTTGCCGTCAAAACGGCCCACAGCGTTATCATTCCTTCTCGATCGTACATTGCAGGGGATGTTGGTTCTGACGCGCCAGATCCATCACCTGCGTGACCTTTGTTTCGGCAACTTCGTAGGTGAATACACCACAAACCCCCACGCCGCGCCGGTGAACATGCAGCATGATGCGGGTCGCCTCTTCCCGGTTCTTTTGAAAGAACCGCTCAAGGACGTGAACGACAAACTCCATCGGCGTGTAGTCGTCGTTCAGCATCAACACTTTGTACATCGCGGGTTTACGTGTCTTCGGGCGCGCTTTGACGACGACCCCGGTATTGGGACCTTCCGTCGAGCCGCCGCGCTTGTCGTTGTCGCTCATCGTGATCAAACCCATTCGCCGTCCCGCAATCCTTCTCATCGTCCGGGCTGACAGAGCCCTTTCGCCCGGTCATCACCCTCTGTCACCGCCCCTTGCCCCCGTCATCCGCCGGATCTTGGCGGCGATGAACTAGCATATCGGTACGCCACGGCCCGATGAAAGGGTGCGGTCGGCACTGATAACCAAGACGATTGCGCCGACTGAGCGCAATCGCAAGAGTCTTCTGCGAACCAACCGCACCGTGATCCAGATTTCCGGCCAAACGGATGATCGCATGTTGGCCTGTGGTACCAAAAGAAAAAGGCCCGGACAAATGCCCGGGCCCCTCTTATTCATCAGAAAGCCGATGCCGGGATGAAAATCGTTCACCCGCTTTCCTTCGCCAGACCACCTGAATGGCCCGCGGATGGTTAGGCGGCCTTCGCGAACTTCTCGACCGCGACGCTGACGCGGGCGGTAATCGGCGCCAGAGCCTGTTCGGTCAGCTTCATGGAAGCTTCAGTAACCTTGCCGGATTCGGCGAGAGTCTTTTCCAAAGCAGCGCGGGCAAACGAAGACTGCAGCTCAAACACGTCCTTCAACGACTTCACGCTCGTCAGGGCCTTAAAGGCGGACATGCTCTCATCCATCGACGCCTGCGCCGCGGCGGCGATGTGCTTGGATAGGTCCTGCACACCGGTCGCCCAGATCTGGCCGGACTTCATGATCGCTTCGACGTTGCCCTGGCTGAATGCAACGAATTCTTCGGCTGACTTCATGGCTTTTTCGACTCCTTCCTTCATTTTGACCTGGGTCGCTTCGAACCCGGCGGTCGCCTTGGCGATACCGTCCTTCATGTTCGTCACGGTCGCGTCGATAGTTTGAGTGGTCGCCGTGTTGACGGCCGTGTTGTCGGCCGGCGTCACTTCGGTAATCTTCGCTTTAACAGTTGACACTTTTTTGCTTCCCTCATTGGTTGTTGCAATAGACAGCCAAGCCGATCGACGGCCGCGGGAGCCAACAGCCGCGTCACGTCGGTAATCTCTCTAGATTTTCGGGTTGCGGCGCTTTGCTGCATCGCAACATGAAGCTGATATAGAAACCTCGTGAGCACGGATCAAGCGGTTTTTGTGCGCCGCACAAAAATAGTTCCACACCGCCGGCGGCGCCGTTTCCGCAGCCATTCCTGCGCTGCTAGACAGCGTACCAGCGTTGACCCGTAAGATGTTCACACTTTACGCTTTTGTTCCGTTTTCCGCTGGACATCAGGCGCCTCCGGGACATAGAATCGGCTCGCCAACCTGGAAGGGACATCGATGGCTGATTTCGCGTGCCCCAACATCGGGTCGTTTTGGCGCAAGCATGTGCTTCGTTGCTTGTTAGCAACTGCCGCCATGGTCCCGCTGGCCCAAACCGCCCCGGCGCGGGCGCAGATCGGTTCCGCACGCTATAGCTCCATCATTGTCGAAGCCTCGGGCGGTGACGTGCTGGAGGAAGTGAATGCGGACCAGCCACGCCACCCCGCCAGCCTGACCAAGCTGATGACCCTGTATCTGACGTTTGAGGCTTTGCGCGACCGGCGCATCGCGTTGGATCAGGCAGTCCCGGTTTCGGCGCATGCCGCATCGATGGAACCGACGAAGCTGGGCCTGATGCCGGGAACCCGGCTGACCGTGGAACAGGCGATCCTGGGCCTGGTCACCAAATCCGCCAATGATGCCGCTTCCGCGCTGGGTGAGCTGCTGGGCGGCACCGAGGATCGCTTCGGGCAGATGATGACGTTGCGTGCCCGCGCCCTGGGCATGAGCCACTCGACCTTTCTGAATGCGTCGGGCCTGCCAAACCCGGATCAGTGGACGACGGCTCGGGACCTCGCGATCCTCAGCCGTCGGTTGATCAACGATTTCCCAGGCTACTACCGCTATTTCTCCACCCCCAGCTTCGCCTGGCATCGTCAGGTGATCTTCAACCACGACAACCTGCTGCGCACCTATCCGGGCGCCGATGGCCTAAAAACCGGCTATACAGAGGCATCGGGCCATAATCTGGTCACCAGCGCCGTTCGGGGCGGCGTGCGGTTGATTGGCGTGGTGCTGGGTGCGGCGACTAATCCCGAGCGGGACATTCACATGGCGTCGTTGCTGGATCATGGATTCGAGCAGATGGACGTTCCAATCTCCCGCAAGCCGGCCCAGATGGCGTCTCGCATGACCCTGATTTCTACCGCCCATGCAGCCGAGGTACCGCGGCCTACCCGTGCCCATGCGGCAAACTGGACCGTTCAGGTCGGCACCTTCAGTTCCGAGGCCGCGGCCCGCAACGCGGCGAATGCCGCCCGACGCGAAGCCGAGGCCGGCGAAGCCCGTGTCGAAGCCGTGAAGTTGCGCGGAAAAACCGTCTGGCGCGCGAAGGTCGTCGGTTTGACCACCAGCGATGCCCAGGACGCATGTTCCGGCCGCCGCAAGGGAACCTGCACAATGATGAAGGCAGGCGCTCGGCAGGTCGCCAGTCGCTAGAGCGCGATCCGCGCAGGCGGAATCACCGAAGGCGTGAATCGCGCGACCGGACACTTGCGGTCGGTCCCATCCAGGTTCGCTTTGACCCAAACCCGGATGGGCCGGGTCCGCTACCGATCGAACCGCACGACGCCGTTCGGGGTCGCGACCAGTGCGGTGGTCGCCATGCCGATGAACAGCCCGGTTTCGACTACGCCGACAACCATCGAGATGTCACGCTCCAGCGCCGCCGGATCGCCGATCGCGCCGAAATGGCAATCCAGGATCAAATTGCCGCCGTCGGTCCGGAACGCCGATCCATCCGCTGCCTTCCGCAACACCGGACGAGCTCCAATCCGTTCCAGCCTGATGGCTGTCGTCTGCCATCCAAAGCCGACCACCTCCACCGGCACCGGCACCGTCGCACCCAGGCCAGACACCAGTTTTGGCTCATCAGCGATGATAACCATTCGGGCGCTGGCGGCGGCGACGATCTTTTCGCGCAGCAAGGCGCCACCCAGTCCCTTGATCAGGTCCAGCGAGCCACGGGCAATTTCGTCGGCGCCGTCGATCGTCAGGTCCACCTTGGTATGATGGGCGAAGTCGGTCAGTTCGATCCCGCCATCCCGAGCCTGGGTGGCGCTGCGTTCGCTGGTGGGGATGCCAACGATCTTCAGGCCGCCGCGCACGCGCGCGATCAGTCCGTCGATCGCGAACGCCGCTGTGGAGCCGGTGCCAAGACCGACCACCATGCCATCTTCCACCAAGGCAACGGCAGCCAAAGCTGCCTCCCGCTTCCTTGCGTCGCGATCGTCGGTCACGCGCGCACCGCCCGCAGAACCCTTAGCCAGTTACCGGAACACACTTTTTCAACTTCCTCTTGGTTCAGGCCGCGATCCCGCAACGCGGCGGCGATTTCAGGGTGGCGGGAAAAATTCGGCATCTCGGTCGCCGCCACGCCAGCCGGCAGATCAGACCCGATGCCGACATGGTCGATGCCCAGGGCGTCGATCATGCGAAACAGATGGCGGATCATGCCGGGGAATTTCTCCTCGGCCAGAACCGATATCCAGGCCCCGACCACACCGCCGGACTCCACCACCATCCGGGCATAGTCCGGTCCGATGAATCGGGGATGATCGCCGTTCGGCCCGCCAGGCTCCTTCAGGTTTGAGTGCGTACACAGGAATGGGCGAGTCGCCACGCGGGCAACGCCCTTCACGGTGTCCTCGGAGCAATGGGCAACGTCAACGATGATACCGAGCCTGTTCATCCGCCGCACGACGTCGGCGCCGAAGGCTGTCAGGCCGCCATGAACCGGCGGCGCCGTCTGGATGTCCCCGGTCTCGTTCACCAGATAGTGTGTAAGCTGAATGCCGCGGACGCCCCGCCTTTCCATCGTGTCCAGACGATCGAGATCGCCTTCCAGGAAGTCGCAGCCTTCGATGCCCAGGACCAGGGCCGGGTCATCCGGCCGGAAATCGTCCGGTTCCCGCGCGATCCGCAGCCCGGCGTTTTCGAAGCTGGTCAGATAGCCCTCTACTGCTTCCAGGCATTCGCCAGGGTTTGGATCACGAAATTTCTCCAGCCGGCCAGTGATCCTGTCGCGCCGGATCATCGGGATGTCGCCGATCGCCGAAACCACGGCAGCGGCAACCCCGGCGGGACGCATGGTGGCCAGGACGCTTCGATCCACCTCGCCGGTACGGCGTGGACGGCCCGCATTGGTATGCATATCGATGATCATCGGTGCGTTCTAAACCGATCGAGACACGCGCGTCACCGTTGGCAGCAATGTTGGCCTTGCGCCGAACGAGGCGGTTGCGCATGTTGCGGCTTGAAGACGCCGGATGCGATGTGGCCAGGACAATGGCTGGCATGCACGACACCAGGGCGGAAAAAGGCCGAGGCGGAGCAATTTGTATGGACGGCGGAGCAGACTCAAGGCGCATCACGATTCACGCGCCCGAAGATTTCGCTGGCATGCGTGCCGCTGGCCGCCTGGCCGCCGAAACGCTGGATATGATCGGGCCTTATGTAAAGCCGGGGGTCACGACGGCCACCCTGGATAAACTATGCCACGATTTCATCCTGGACCACGGCGCCACACCGGCCCCGTTGAACTACCGCGGCTATCCGAAGTCGATCTGCACCTCCATCAACCATGTTGTCTGCCACGGCATTCCCGGCGACCGAAAGCTGGAGAACGGCGACATCCTGAATATCGACGTCACAGTCATTCTGGATGGGTGGCACGGTGACACGTCGCGCATGTATGCCGCCGGGACGCCCAATACCCGCGCCCGCAATTTGATCGACGTGACCTATGAATCCCTGATGCGCGGCCTGAAGGTTGTGAAGCCGGGCGTGACGCTTGGCGAAGTCGGCCATGCGATCCAGACCTATGTCGAAAGCAACCGCTTCAGCGTGGTGCGCGATTTCTGCGGCCACGGCATCGGCCGCCGCTTCCACGAACCGCCGAACGTGCTGCATTTCGGCCGCATCGGCGAAGGCCCGATCCTGCGCAAGGGCATGTTCTTCACCATCGAACCCATGGTGAACGCGGGCCGGCCAGAGGTGAAGGTGCTCGACGACGGCTGGACCGCCGTCACCCGCGACCGCAGCCTGTCCGCCCAGTTTGAACATATGATCGGCGTGACCGACGACGGCTGCGAAATTTTCACCCTTTCCCCCGCCGGTTTAGACAAACCACCGCTCGGCGTTAGCTGATTGGCAATAATTAGCCGCTAGCATTCGCGGCGGTATTTGCCGCGAGTGTTCATGTCCAAAGCCCCGCCGATGGCCGGAATGGCCGAATTTTCGTTTCTGCCGGACCTGGCGCCCGAACCGATGGCCGCCATCGGTTCCGAAGGCCACCGGACGCGCATGCGCCAGCGGCTGCTGAGGGCCGGCCCGGACGCGCTGGCGGACTACGAGATGCTGGAGATGATCCTGTTCATCGCCCTGCCCCGCCGCGACACCAAACCCCTGGCGAAGGAATTACTCGCCCGCTTCCGGACTTTCGGCGGCGTAATCAGCGCGACAGCGCACGAATTACGTTCCGTGGATGGTGTTGGCGAGGCCGGGACGGCGGCGCTGAAACTGGTGCAGGCCGCTTCTCTGCGGATGATGCGGCAGGACCTGATCGCCCAGCCTGTACTGTCCACCTTCGACAAGCTGACGGATTACCTGATGGCGGCGATGGGGCATGAGCGGATAGAGCAATTCCGGGTGCTGTTCATGGACAGCCGCAACCGCCTGTTGGCCGACGAAGTTCAAAGCACCGGCACGATCAACCACGCCCCCGTTTATCCGCGTGAGGTGGTGCGCCGCTGCCTGGAACTGCATGCCACGGCGGTGATCCTGGCCCACAACCACCCCAGCGGAGATCCTGCCCCGTCCAGGGCGGATCTAGCGATGACGGCCGAACTGGTGCGCGTCACCGAGGCGATGGGCATCGCGGTCCACGACCATATCGTGATTGGGCGCGGGAAATGGTTGAGCTTCAAGAGTGAGAAGCTGATGTAAGCATCAAACCCATCGACAACCGGCGCCAGTCGGTTTTCGATTAACGATCATCCGGCTCCGTCACAAGGGATTGGAGCGTCTGTTTACGCACCGCGAAATCGTCCGCGAGGACTACCTCAAACCGCTTGGTATTTCGGTAACGGCCGCGGCGAAGTGGCTGAAACTATCGCGCCAGTCTTTGTCGGAAATGCTCAATGGGCATAACGGCATCTCCGCCGACATGGCGA
>DAIEHR010000251.1 GCA_027353465.1 Acetobacteraceae bacterium
ACGGCACACAGATCGATTACAACGGACTGATCCCGAACAATGTCGGCCTCGCGGACGATCTGCGGGTCCGCAAGGCGTTGGAAACCTGGCACCCCGGCTACATCGACTGGTGGAAGACGATGGGGCCGGAAGGCTTCCAGACCTCCTCGGTCTTCCTGCGCACCGCAATCGGCGTCGGCAGCGAGGGCTGGGCCAAGTTCGGCTTCGTCCGCATGCCGGAATACCGCTGGGGCGTGCTGCTGGCCCCGGCTGTCGAGGGCCGCACCATCCCGTTCGGTGCCCACAAAGGTGAGCCGGCGTGGCAGGAAGTCCCCGGCGAGTATCGCGCCATGCTACGCCGCCTGCTGGTGATCCAGGGCGACACCGAACCGGCGTCGGTGGAACAGCAGCGCTACCTCGGCGCAACCGCGCCCTCGCTGTACGACATGCGTAACCTGTTCCAGGTGAACGTGGAGGAAGGCCGCCACCTGTGGGCGATGGTCTATCTACTGCAGAAATACTTCGGCCGCGACGGGCGCGAGGAAGCCGACGACCTGCTGCGCCGCCGCTCCGGCCACCAGGACACGCCGCGCATGCTGGGGGCGTTCAACGAACAGACACCGGACTGGCTGTCGTTCTTCATGTTCACCTTCTTCACCGACCGCGACGGCAAGATGCAGCTCGCGGCATTGGCCCAGTCGGGCTTCGATCCGCTGTCGCGCACCTGCCGCTTCATGCTGACCGAGGAAGCCCACCACATGTTCGTGGGTGAGACCGGGATCGCCCGCACCATCCAGCGCACCGCCGAGGCGATGCAGGCGGCCGGGATCGAAGACCCATACGATATCGAGCGGGTGCGTGCCCTGGGCGTCATCGATCTGCCAACGATCCAGAAGAAGGCGAACCTGCATTTCTCGCTGACACTGGATTTGTTCGGCAACGAAATCAGCACCAACGCCGCCAATGCGTTCAACGCCGGCCTGAAAGGACGGTATCGCGAAGACAAGCTGGAAGACGATCACCAGCTCACCTCATTGTTCTACCCGGTGATGCGTCCGCGCGACGGCGCGATCATCAAGGAAGACGTCCCTGCCCTGTCCGCCCTGAACATGCGCCTGCGGGACGACTACGTGGAGGACGCGCTGGCCGGGGTCGGCCGCTGGAACCGGGTGCTGGAACGGGCGGGCTCCAAGTTCCGGATCACCCTGCCGCACGTCGCATTCAACCGGCGGATCGGAGAGTTCAACGCGATTCACACCGATACCCACGGCCACATCCTCACCGACCAGGAGTGGCTGGTTCGGCGGGAGGCCATGCTGCCGTCAGCCAGCGACAATGAGTTTATCGCCAGCCTGATGAAGCCATGCTGGGCACCCGGGGGTTATGCCGGTTGGATCGCCCCGCCACGGCACGGGATCGATAATATGCCCGGCGATTTCGAGTACGTCCGGCTCGAAAACTAAGGACACGCGGCAAAATAAACGTGTCGCTTGGCGCAGATCGCTGGCCTCTCATCGTCATGACGGGCCTGCGCCCGCCATGACGGACTGCACCGACCGTGCGTAAATCGAAGCAGTTATTTCGGAGCGTATCCTAAGCCCGCTGGCGACAGCAAAGTCGCGGAATTAAGACTTTCTGACTTGCTTCCGCGCGATCCCGCTTGGCGCGGCGCGCGTTGCGGTGCGATAAGACAGGTAGATGCGCGTTCTCTATCACCTGCCCCTGTCGCCCTATGCCCGTAAGGTCCGCCTCGTGCTGGCCGAAAAGCGCCTGCCGTTCGAGTTGCGGGTGGAGAAAGTGTGGGAACGACGCGAGGAATACCTGGAACTGAACCCGGCCGGGACGGTGCCCACCCTGGTCGAGGATAACGGCCTGGTGATCCCAGATTCGTCAGTGATCTGCGAATACCTGGATGAGGCCTATCCCGACAGCAGCCTGATGGGTCGCACGCTGGCGGAACGGATCGAGGTGCGACGGCTGGCCTGCTGGTTCGACGGCAAGTTCGCCGCCGAGGTCACCAACAACCTGTACGGCGAGAAGTATCTTCGGCGGCTGACCCGGCGCGGCAACCCGGACCCCGGCGCGATCCGCACCGGTTACACGGCGCTGCGCTACCACCTGGACTACATCGGCTGGCTGGCGGAAACCCGGAAATGGCTGGCTGGCAGCGCGCTGTCGCTGGCGGATTTCGCCGCCGCCGCGCATCTATCCACGCTGGATTTCATCGGCGAACTGGACTGGTCGATTTCGCCCCCGGCCAAGGATTGGTACGCGCGCATGAAGTCTCGGCCGAGCTTCCGCGGCGTGCTGGCCGATCGCGTGTCGGGCGCGGCGCCCCCGCCCCATTACGCTGACCTGGATTTCTAGCGCCTGACAGGTTCAGCTTGAACCTGCCTGGCGCTGGTGATCTTCGATTGAGAGGGCGATTCTCATCCACGGCGGCGACCGCGACTATCACAGCAGCCATTCGGCGGTGATCCAACCTGGAGTCAGCACAACGGTCGCCCACAGCACAGCCGACGCCAGGTTGGCGATTTGGAAGGGAACCATCGGCATGGCGCAGACGCCAGCAACAAGCGGCATGACAGATCGGAGCGGGCCAAAAAACCTGCCCAGGAAAACCCCCGCCACACCCCATTTCGCGAAGAACGCCTGGCCCCTTGGCAGCAGGAGGGGATACCGGGACAGCGGCCACAGGCTACCCACCGTCTCCTTGTAGTAGGCACCCACCCAGTAGGAGACCCAGTCGCCGATCACCGCGCCGGCGAACGCCGCGCCCCAGATTGGGCAGAAACCGATTCCCGCTGCCCCGACGATCCCGCCGCCACCCACCAAAAGGACGGTTGCCGGCAGTAGAAGGGAAATGAAGGCGAGCGACTCCCCAAAAGCCAGAAGAAAGACAATCGGTGGCGCAACGGCCGCATGGGCCCTGACAAGCTCCATGATGGTGCCAGAAAGCGCTTGCATACCGGCTCGGTTTCAGCGCGCGAGACGCATGCGCCAGAACCATTTGAGGCCCTCCAGCACAACGACGACACTCAGGACGACGGCCGCCACCAGCAGCAGATCGTGGTCATGAAGGGGTCCGAAGCGAAACAGATCCCGCCCAAGCGGCAACGCGAGGATTAAAGCCAGCATCGCGACGGTTGCACCCGAAATCCATATCAAGGCGCGGTTGCGCTGGCCGATAAGATCGCGCAGCGACGCGCCAAAGCTGCGGTTGACCAGCACCAGTCCCAGATCGACCAGCACCAGCGAAACGAATGTTAGCGCCCGCACATCGTCGTTCGGCATTCCGCTGCGCAGCGCGAACACGTACAATCCTGCCAGCGCCAGGAAGGCGAAAGTACCTTGCAACAGGCTCCAGGCGATGAGGGCCGGTGAGAACAGCACACTCTCGGGCGGGCGCGGCGGCCGGTTCATGATGTTTTCCTCCTCCTTCTCCGCCTCGAACACCATCGAGCATACCGGGTCGATCACCATCTCCAGAAACGCGATATGAAC
>DAIEHR010000266.1 GCA_027353465.1 Acetobacteraceae bacterium
CCGCGCCATCCGCGAAGGCAAGCACATCGTCATGGTGAATGTGGAGGCCGATGTCCTGGCCGGCCCGCTGCTGGCGAAAGAGGCAGAGGCCGCCGGGGTGGTGTACAGCCTCGCCTACGGCGACCAGCCCGCCCTGATCGCGGAGCTGGTCGATTGGGCTCGGTCATGCGGCTTCCCGGTGATCGCGGCCGGCAAGGGCACCAAATACATGCCCGAATACCATGCCTCCACCCCCGATACGGTGTGGGGTTACTACGGCCTGACGCCGGAGCAGGCGAAGATCGGCGGCATGAACCCGCAGATGTTCAATTCATTCCTGGACGGCACGAAGTCGGGGATCGAGATGGCGGCGGTCGCCAACGCATCGGGCTTGACGCCCGCGCCGGACGGGTTGGTGTTCCCGCCTGTCGGCACGCATGAGATGGCCGAGATGCTGCGGCCGGGCAACGCCGGCACGTTGCACCACAGCGGTCAGGTGGAGGTGATTTCGTCCGTCCATCGCGATGGCAGCCCGGTGAGGAACGACCTGCGCTGGGGCGTGTTCGTGGTGTTCGAGGCGCCGAACGATTACGCCGCGCGCTGCTTCCAGGAATACGGCGTGGTGACCGACTCGACGGGACGGGTGTCGGCGCTGTACCGGCCGTTCCACCTGATCGGGCTGGAACTGAACGTGTCGATTCTGTCGGCGGCGCTGCGCAAGGAGCCAACCGGTTCGCCGACCGGGTTCCGGGGCGATGTCGTGTCCACCGCCAAGCGCGACCTGAAGGCCGGCGAGATGCTGGACGGCGAGGGCGGCGCCTGCGTTTGGGGCAAGCTGCGGACGGCGGCGGACAGCCTGCGGCTGGGCGGATTACCGATCGGGCTGGCCAACCGGGTGCCGCTGATCCGCGATGTCGCCGCCGGCCAGCCGGTGACGTGGGACGACGTGCGGATCGATACGGCGGACTCAGCCTACCGGTATCGCCGCGCGATGGAGGCTGCGTTTCCGGCTTAGGGGCCGGGAACAAGGGACGGATTCAGTGCCGCCGGCCGACTGGATACCCATGAAGGATGATATCGATGGCACCGAGGATGGCATCGGACTCCTCGGTCGCGGAAATGACTGTCTCGCCAAGCACACCCCGCGGGACGGCGCTCATGTCGAGCAGACGGGCGCGGTATTCCTTACCGTCGATGGTTAGGCCCGGGGCAAGTATATCAAGGTCCCCGGCCAGCGGGAGCGTGACGGGCGCCGCCAGCATCGTCGATGCCGGGATGTCATGGTGTTGGAGAATCAGGAGGTAAGGGGCTCGGAATCCGCGTAAGCGATGCTGGACGACGTCCAGCCAGCTTGGGCTACTCGCCATAGGCCCTCGCCGCTTCCGCCAGACTGCCATATTCGGCCAGATACTGATCATGGACAGCGCAGGCTTGGGCAATTTCCGCTTGCACCCTCTCTCGTTCCCGGCGCGCCAAGGCAGCGCCGACGGCCTCCTCCGCCAGCGCGGACAGGTTGAGGCCAGCGGCGCGCGCGCGGGTCAAAAGGTCTTCGCTGAGTGTCAGATTAACGGATCGCTTTGCCACCTTGGCGCGATGCAGGTTCATGCGGACTTCTTTTCTACAAGTATGCGCGTGGATAGACTAAGTTCCATGCGCATTCAATGTGACTCCTTTGTCAAGCGATCCGCAGCGCCGCCCCTCGCCCGATCTCGAAGCTGAACAGGCGGTCCTTGCCCAGCAGGAACACACGTCCGCCGCGTGGAAACAGCCGGTGGATCGCCGGATCGCGCACGTCCAGCCCGCCGGTGTAGGCACCGAACGCGGGCATCATCAGCCGTCGGCCGTCGAACACGAAGCAGGGGCGGCTGACTGGCCCGGTGCGCGCCGGGATTGTCGCCTTGGGGTGGTGGTGGCCGACAATTTCGCCAGGACCAGCCGAAGCGATGGCCTCGTGCCGAAACACAAACGATCCGGCTTCGTGAGTTTCTACCCATTCCCCGCCCAGTCCGTCGGGCGGTGTGGGATCATGGTTCCCCTGCACCCAGATGAACCGGTGCGCCCTCGCCATCGCATTCAGACGCAGTTGCTCGCTGGCGGGCAACCGAGCCGATCCGGCCGCGTCGTGGAACGAATCACCCAGGGCGACCACGATCTCGGGCGACCAGCGCCGCAGCAACAATGTCAACTTATCCAACGTGTTGTGCGTGTCCCAGGGTGGCAGCAGCATCCCTTGGCGCGCGAACGACGAGCCCTTCTCCAGATGCAGGTCCGAGACAGCCAGCAGCCGTTGTGCCGGCCAGAACAGCGCGCCCATCGGGTCGAGCATCAGCCGCTCGCCGCCAAGGTGGATCGGGGCCGCCGCGCTCATGAAAACAGATCCCGCTGCTTGTTCTGTCCCTGACGCCGCGGCAGCAGCGTCTTCTGTGCCCCCAGGCCACGGCGCGCCATGTTCGCGCGATGCACCATCGGCACGGGCGGTTCGGCCTGGCCGGTGGCTTCGGCGATGATGGCTTCAGCCTCGGCCAGCAGTGAGTCTTCGTCGGTATCGGTGCGCACGCTTTCCCGTCCAATTTCCAGCAACACCGGCACCGCCAGCGGCGAAACCCGCGACAGCACCATGTGCACGATATGCCCCTTCACGCGCGCCAGCATCGCCGCGATGCGCCCGGCGTCGATCAGGCCGGATGCCGCATCGGCGCGAGTCGCGCGCAACAGAATGTGGTCCCGCTGGTGGCGGCGCAGCACGTCATAGATCAGGTCGCTGTTGACCGTCACCTGCCGGCGGTTCTTTTCCGCGCCCGGAAGATTACGCTGGATCAGCCCGGCGATGACCGCGACATTGCGAAACGTCCGCTTCAGCATGGAGCTTTCGGCCATCCAGTCTTCCAGGTCATCGCCCAGCATATCCTGGCCGAACAACGCGGCGACGTTGTTCGGCTGGTTGGCGGACCAAATGCCCAGCACGTAGTCGGTGGCAACGAAGCCCAGCGGCGCGAATCCGGCGCGCTCCATGCGCTTGGTTACAAGCATGCCGAGCGTTTGGTGGGCGTTGCGGCCCTCGAAGCAATAGGCGACCAGATACCAGCGGTCGCCGCGCGGGAACGTCTCGATCAGCAGGTCGGCGCGGCCGGGCAGCCGCGACACGCCGCGCTGAAGGCGCAGCCAGTCCCGCACCTGATCGGGGAAAAGGTCCCATTTTTCCGGAGTTTGCAGCAGTCCGCGCACCCGGTCCGCGAGATTGGTGGTCAGCGGCAGCCGTCCACCAGCGTAGGCCGGAACCATGGGATCGCCATCGCCCCCTTCCATGCATTCGCAGGCCATCTCGCGTACCCGGATGAAGCGCAGCAGCCGGCCAGCGAACATGAAGGTGTCGCCAGGGCGGAGCATGTTGACGAAGTATTCCTCCACTTCGCCCAAGGTCGGCCCGAAACCGCGCTTTCCGGCCAGTTTGACCTTCAGGACCGAAGCCTCGACGATGGTGCCGATGTTCATCCGCAGAGCCGCCGCCGTGCGGGCGTTGCGGACGTGCATCCGGCCCTCGCTGTCGCGGAACAGCTTCTTCCACTGGTCATAGGCTTGCAGCGCGTAGCCGCCGTCCTCCACGAACCGCAGCACGTCGTCGAACACCTCGCGGGTCACGGCGGCATAGGGTTCGGCGGTCGTGACTTCGGCGTATATCTCGTCGGGCAGGAACGGGGCGCTGCATGCCAGCGCCAGCAGGTGTTGCGCGAGCACGTCCAGGCCGCCCGGGCGCGGCGGATCGCCGTCCAGTTCCCGCGCGGAGACGCCCTGGATGGCGGCTTCGCATTCCAGGACCTCGAACCGATTGGCCGGCACCAGGATGGCTTTGGACGCCTCATCCATCCGGTGGTTCGCCCGCCCGACCCGCTGCAACAGGCGGGAGACTCCCTTCGGCGCACCGACCTGGATGACCTGATCGACGCCGCCCCAGTCGATGCCCAGATCTAACGATGAGGTTGCTACCACCGCGCGCAGCGTGCCCGCCGCCATCGCGGCTTCGACCTTGCGGCGCTGCGCCACCTCCAGCGAGCCGTGGTGCAGGGCGATCGGCAGCGTGGTGTCGTTCAGCTTCCACAGCGCCTGGAACATCAGCTCCGCCTGCGCCCTGGTGTTGACGAAAACGATCGTCATGCCAGCCGCATTTATCCGGTCCATGATCTGGGGGGCGGCCTCCAGGCCCATGTGACCAGACCAGGACAGCCGGCCCTCTGGCATGACGATGGCGATCTCGGGCGGCGCGCCGTCGGCGACCTCGATCCGCCGCCTGGCCCCGGTATAGGCTTGGATCGCGTCGGGATGCGCGACGGTGGCGGACAGGCCGATCCGGCGGGCGTTCGGCGCCAGCGTGCGCAGCCGGGACACGCCGAGGGCCAGTTGGTCGCCGCGCTTGGTTCCCGCCAAGGCGTGGACCTCATCCATCACGATGCAGGCCAATGAGCCAAAGAAGTCCGGCGCGTCCGGCAGGGAGATCAGGACCGCGAGGCTCTCTGGCGTGGTCAGCAGCAAATGCGGGGGCGCCGCCTTCTGTCGCGCCCGCCGGTTCGCTGGGGTATCGCCGGTGCGGGCCTCGATGGTGATCGGCAGACCCATCTGCCGGACGGGTTCGGTCAGGTTACGGACGATGTCGGTGGCCAGCGCCTTCAGCGGGCTGACATATAAAGTGTGCAGGCCGGGACGTGGGTTGGCCGCCAGATCGACGAGGCTGGGGAGGAACCCGGCGAGCGTCTTGCCGCCGCCGGTTGGTGCGATCAGCAGGACGCTTTCCCCGGCGGCGGCGGCATCCAGCATCGCGAGCTGATGCGGACGCGGCGCCCAGCCGCGGGTGGCAAACCAGGACGCGAATGGTTCCGGTAATGTTCCTGGCATTGGAGGGAGATAAGCATGCGGGCCGGGCCGGGACAACCGGTATCACCAGGTTTATTCCGCGGTAAGGTAGTGACTGACCACCGGCCGAACGTAAGCCAGGCGAGGCGCTTCGGCTGGCATCCGCATAACACCTATCCTCTTCCTCGATCGCGTCCACTGCCCCATGGAAGTGTTCGAAGTATCCTTAGCCGCGCATGGACGCCACCCGGCGACTGTCGGCGGCGCGTCGCGTCAGTGTCAGGGCACCGAGCAGAGCGGGAGCAAGCAACCATAACGACCCTGGCTCTGGCGCATCCATCGTAACACCGTTGCTGATGTAATCTGTCGCCGTGTAAACGGTCGGGCTGCCGACTGTGGTGGAGGGTGCCGCCAGAGCAAGGCCATACATGGCCGAATCGTTCGCGCCCCCGCCGTTGCTCCACAGATTGACCTCGTCGCCATTGTACAGCGTAAGCAGCGCCCCGAATACGTCCAGAAAGCCGCCGGTGATCCCGTCGAAGCAGGTATCGGGGGCGCCGTTCGGATAGAACAGGTTGCTGTAGGTCAGGGAGTTATTGTCGTGCGCCGGCAACAGGGAACCTTGGACAGGAACGCGGCTTAGACTGGTGGCGTAAGGTGCGTTCGCGGTCGTCGGATTGGTTGCAACCAATCCAGTTATAGCAACATTGGAAAGCCCGGCGTTCAGATCCGAAAAAATCCCGCTGATGCCGGTGATGAGGTTCGCGCCGACAGGATCGCCGGCGATGGTGTCGGGTGTGAACGTCACTGCTCCGGAGGCGCTGATTCCGCCCCCACTCAGCGAGAAGGTCATAATTTCATCCGCCTGCGCCGGCGCCCCTAAACTAAGCGCCATGACCGCGGCGGTGGCCGCCAAAAGCTTCTTTCTCATTCCCGCCCCCTTTCGGTATTTTCCCGAACAATCGTTCGCTTGTTCAAATCGTGACGACAATGCCGACGAAAGCAAGTCTAAAAATGCACACACCGTCCGACAATATCAACGTAAGCGGGGAGAATGTGGCGCGCGAGCAGACCCGCCAGCATGATAGACAGCGGAGTGTAATGGGTGGGTCCTATGAGTTTGACCACCCCCGGTAGAAATCACTGGCCAGGTGGCACCTGTTCAAAACCCGGGTGGCAGCCAACATACACGCCATGCCGCATCCCGAAACCTGGCTGAAAGTATTGCCGAACGGCCTGTTTTGTGAGCCGGGCGGCTTCTATATCGATCCGCTGCGGCCGGTGGACCGAGCCGTCATCACGCACGGACACTCGGACCACGCTCGGCCTGGGCATCGGGCAAGGCTGGCGACGGCTGACACGTTAGCGGTAATGCGCGCCCGCCTGGGCGACGGCGCCGGGCAGACCCAACAGGCTATGGACTGGCACGAACCAATCACCATGGGCGGCGTCACCGTCTGGCTGTCGCCGGCCGGCCACGTGTTAGGCAGCGCACAGGTAGCGATGGAATATCAGGGCTCCCGCGCCGTGGTCAGTGGCGACTATAAGCGCGTCGCGGACCCGACCTGCGTCGGGTTCGAACCGGTGGCCTGTGATGTCTTCGTCACCGAGGCAACCTTCGCCCTGCCGGTCTTCGCGCATCCGCCGCCGGGGGACGAAATCCGCCGCTTGGTGGACAGCGTCGCGCTATTTCCGGCGCGCACCCATGTCGTCGGCTGCTATTCGCTGGGGAAATGCCAGCGGGTGATCGCGCTGTTGCGTCAGGCCGGCTGGGACAAACCGATCTGGCTGCATGGCGCGCTGATGGCGATGTGCGACTTGTATCGCCAGCGCGGCGTGGAACTTGGCGACCTTCGCCCAGCGACCGTTGCCGCTAAGGCCGAACTGGTTGGTGCCATCGTCCTGGCCCCACCCAGCGCGGTTGCAGACCGCTGGGCGAGGCGCCTGGAAGACCCGGTCGTGGCGCTGGCGTCTGGCTGGATGCGGGTGCGCCAACGGGCGAAATCCCGTGGGGTGGAATTGCCTCTGGTGATCTCCGACCACGCCGACTGGAACGAACTGAACACGACTCTGGACGATGTGGGAGCCCCGGAAGTGTGGGTGACCCATGGGCGTGAGGAAGCATTGATCCACGCCGCCGCGCAACGCGGCATCCGAGGCCGGGCGTTGCGGCTGTTGGGATATGGCGAGGAAGACGAAGCGGAGGCTGCATGAGCAATCCCCTGTCCATCACCTTCGACGACGATGGTGCGATCCCGAATTCACCATTGCCGTTGCTGGTTTACCGCGACGCGGTGTCGCCCAATCCCACGGCGATCGAGCGGTTGTTCGGCGCCAACCACTGGCCGCCCGCGTGGCGTGACGGGGTGCATCCGTTCCACCATTTTCACAGTAGGGCGCACGAAGTATTGGGGATCGCGCGTGGCGAGGTCTCCGTATTGTTCGGCGGCCCGTCGGGGGAAGTGCTGACGGTCAAGGCCGGCGACGTCGTGGTGATCCCGGCGGGGGTCGCGCATTGCAACCAGCGCCAGTCACCGGACCTGCTGGTCGTTGGCGCCTATCCCGATAACGGCCCCGGTCCGGATTTATGCCGCGGCCGGCGAGAGGATCGAGACGCGGCAAAAAGCGCCGTGGCCGAGGTGCCCTTGCCGTTGGCCGATCCGGTTGAAGGTATGAACGGTGCCCTGCGGAGGCTTTGGGGCTGAACCGTTGGGACGCCGACGAACCGGTCAACCGACTGGTGGCTCATCCGCCCGCAGATACCGCAGCACGGCGTCGGCCACCATCGCCCGCTGCCGGATCGCGTCGGCCGCATCCTCCAGATCGCGCTTGAAGATGATCTTCCAGGTATGGCGGTTCGACACGCGGTAAAAGCAGAACGACGCGATCAGCAGGTGCAGGTGCAGCGGGTCGATGCCCTCGCGAAACACGCCTTCGGCAACACCGCGCAGCAGCAGGCGCTGCACGATCTCCAGCACCGCGGCGTTGCGGGATGCGATCGTCGTCGAGCCGCCGATATGTTTCGCTCCATGGATATTGGCGACCGAGATCAGGCGGATCCAGTCGGGATGGGCGGCATGATAGTCGAAGGTGATTTCCACCAGCCGGCGCATCGCATCCACAGCTGACAGGCCCGATACTTCCAACGACTGCTCGTATTCGCGCATGCCGGCATAGACTTCTTCCAGCACCGCCGCGAATAAGGATTCCTTGCTGCCGAAATGATAGTAGATCATCGGCTTGGTGCTTTGCGCCAAGGCCACGATCTCATTCACATTAGCGCCGCTGTAGCCTTTCTCCGCGAACACCGTTCCGGCGGCCGCCAGGATGTTTGCCCGCGTGCGTTTGGGATCGTTCTGCCGAATCTCGTGACCGTCCAATGCAGCGCACCCCCATCCCATCGCCGGCGCACACATTGGAACCGCGCGCCTAGGCTAAAACCACTTGCATCCTTGATAACCTACCGGTAGGTAAAACGCCAGCGCAAGTTTGAACGGCGATGAGTGGGAAGTGACGGCGCTTGCCGTGGCGAACACTCCATCCGTTCGGCCGCGGACATTCCAAGGCGTAGCTGAAAGACAAGCAGGGAGATTCATTCATGGCGACCGCAACGACCGGCGAGCCGGCGGGCACGCATCAATCCAAAAAAGCCGCGGCCAGCGGCTGGATCGGTTCGGCCCTGGAGTATTATGACTTTTTTATTTACGCCACCGCCGCCTCATTGATTTTCCCGCAGATATTCTTCCCCTCGGGTAATCCCACGGCGGCGATCGTTGCTTCCTTGGCCACCTATGGCGTCGGCTACGTTGCACGCCCGATCGGCGCCTTCGTGCTGGGCCATATGGGCGACACGCTTGGCCGCAAGAAGGTGCTGCTGGTGTGCATGTTCATAATGGGCTTTTCCACCATGGCGGTTGGCATCCTGCCGACTTATCAGCAGGTGGGCATGCTGGCACCGATCCTGCTGGTGGTGTTACGGCTGATCCAGGGTTTCGCGGTTGCCGGCGAAATTTCCAGTTCCAGTTCCATGATTCTGGAACACGCCCCGTTCGGGCGGCGCGGCTTCTTCGCCAGCTTCTCGCTGCAAGGGGTGCAGGCGGGGCAAATATTTGCCGCCGCGGTGTTTTTGCCGCTGGCGCACTACCTGCCGAAACACGCGTTCGACACCTGGGGCTGGCGCATCCCGTTCCTGCTGAGTTTCCTGGTGATCCTCGCGGGTTACATCATCCGCCGCGAAGTCACCGAAACCCCGGCCTTCGCGGAGGAAAGCGCGCACGGACAGATCCCGCGATCGCCGATCGCCGAGGCGTTTCGGTTGAGTTGGGCGGACATGCTGCGTGTGGTGTGCATGGCTTTGATGAACGTGATCCCGGTAGTGGCGACGATTTTCGGCGCCGCCTATGCGGTGCAGCCGGCCTATGGGATCGGTTTCAGGGCGGACGTCTATCTTTGGATCCCGGTGCTGGGGAATATCGTGGCGGTGGTCGTCATCCCCTATGTTGGCAACCTTTCGGACAGGATCGGCCGTCGTATCCCGGTGATCGTGGGCGCGCTGGCCTCCGGCTTGCTGGCATTCGCGTATCTGTATGCAATCAGTATCGCCAATGTGCCGCTGGCGATCGTGATGTCGTTACTGATGTGGGGGATCGTCTATCAGGGCTACAATGCCGTGTTCCCCAGCTTTTTCCCCGAACTGTTCCAGACCCACACCCGGGTTTCGGCGATGGCCATTGCGCAGAACGTGGGCACCACGATCACCGCGTTGCTGCCGGCACTGTTCGCGGCCGTCGCACCGCCGGGTTCGGCCAATATTCCGCTGACGGTGGGCGGTATCGCGTTCGGGGTGACGGCGATTGCCGCGCTGGCCGCGTTTACCGCCCGCGAAACACACCGGCTGCATCTGAACGATCTGGGTCAACCAAATGCCCAACCCGTCGCCAAGCCGGAGTTCGAGCGGCTGCGCGAACAGGGTATGGCCGGGGCCTGAGACCAGCGGACGGCGGCCTATATTTTAAGCTCGGCACGCCGTCCCTCGCCCCCGCCGGCGGGTTCGTCCGACGATGTATGACTTCGTCGAGGCATCTCGCCCGGACGCCATCAGTACCGTAATTGCCGAACCATTGATTCGGACCCCGGCTGTCGTCATTACGGCGACGCACTAGACGGGGAAGCCGTTCTCCAGCCTTGTCGAGCATTCACGCGGCATTATCCCGAGCTTCACATCAATCGACCGTCTCAAACACAGGCAGAATGTGCCTATTATTTGGCCATTTCTCGAATTGACCTGTCGTCTGGGCGCGGCCCATCCGCTTGGCACGCAACATGCTTATTTCTGCGGCACGGCCGGTCCATTCTGGTGCAGGCCCCCTGTCCCTTTCCTCGATTTGGCGTTCGCATCCCCCTTTTTAAGGAGCTTCAATGCCCAAAAAACACTCGATGCTGCTGGCCGTCGCCTGTTCGCTTGCCGCCATGGTTGCGGGCACGAATGCCTGTGCCGCGATGCCGGATCTAGCGGCGGCGCAGGCCATCGTCGACGCGCACACCGTTTTGCCGACTTTCACGCCGCCGGGGCCGCCGTTCGACGCACATGCCTGCATGGCGGGCAAGAAAATCCTGACCATCCCGGTAACCAGTGCAAATCCTTTCACCAAGAACATCGCGATCGCCATGACGCAGGTCGCGAAGCAGGTTGGGTTCGAGGTGAGGGAGTGGGAGAATCAGGCCCAGCCGACGCAGTGGGTGCAGGGGATGGAATATGCCATCAACAACAAGTTCGATGCGATCGACTTGCTGGGTGGCGTCAATCCCGCTGTGCTGGGGCCACAGATCGCCGAGGCAAAGAAGGCCGGGATCAAGGTTTTCACCTCGCATCTGTACGACACCATTCAAACGCCTGATCCGAGCGTGGATTTGTCGATGAATGTGCCCTATCACGAAGTGGGGGCGCTGCTTGCCAGTTGGGTCACGTTGAAGACGAAGGGCCATGTCAATGCGGTGATCGTCGGATCGGACGAGATCATTCCCACCAAGCCCTTCGTCAAGGGAATCACCGATACGCTGGCCAAACTCTGCGGTCCGGACTGCAAATTCACCTACATCAACGCGCCGACGCCGGAATGGTCCACTAAGATCAAAAGCGGCGTGCAGTCTGCTCTGATCGCCGACCCGACCATCAACTACATCATTCCGATCTATGACAGCATGTCGCAGTTCGTGATCCCGGCGCTGACCATCACCGGCCGCGGCGGCACTGTCAAAATTGCCACGTTCAACGGCACGCCGTTTGTCATCGACGCCATCCAGAAGGGCGATGTCGAAATGGACGTCGGTGAAAGCCTGGGCTGGATCGCCCGCTCTATCCTGGATGGGTATATGCGCGATCTGTGCGGCCTGAAGACGTATTCGACGCTATATGTGCCGTTTTATATCCTCGACAGCGGCAACGCCAAGAACGCGGGAACTCCGGCTGACTACGATCGTGGATACGGCGATCAACACGTTGCGGGTTACAAGAAGCTTTGGGAGCTGAAGTGACCGGCGCCCCCGGAAGCCGTTGGTTCCGGGGGTTATCTGGTGCGAACAAAAAACGACTCTCAAGGGATTAAAACGATGACCTATCAGCCTTTCGAATATAAGGACGTCCCGGGCCCGCGGCGCGACCTCGTCGGATACGGACGTCACGCGCCACGCGCACGCTGGCCGAACGATGCTCGGGTCGCGATCAATTTCGTCATCAATTACGAGGAAGGGTCGGAAATGTCGCATCCGGCCGGCGACGCCCGCAACGACGGGCTGACCGAAGTGATCTACAATATGGATCCCGCCTTCCGGGACCTCGCCGCCGAATCCGTCTTCGAGTATGGGTCCCGCGCCGGAATCTGGCGGCTGGAGCGTTTACTGACCGAGTACAAGCTGCCGGCGACCTTCTTCGCCTGCGCGGTGGCGATCGAGCAGAACCCGGAGGTGGGGGCCTGGATCAAGGAGTCCGGGCACGAACCGTGCTGCCATGGCTGGCGATGGGAAGAGGTGTGGAAACTGTCTGCCGAGGAGGAAGCGGATCACATCCGCCGGGCGATCGCTTCCATCGAAGCCACCTGTGGCGAACGCCCGCGCGGTTGGTATTGCCGCTATGGCGCCTCGGTCCGGACCCGCGAACTGCTGGTGGAGGAAGGCGGGTTTGTCTATGATTCTGATGTATATAACGACGATCTTCCGTACTACACCAAGGCCGGCGGCAAGGACCATCTGATCGTTCCGTATTCATTTACATACAACGACGGTAAGTTCGGTCTGCTGCCGTCTTACGGCGGCCCCTATGATTTTCTGGACAATCTTAAACGCGGGTTCGACCAATTGTGGCGGGAGGGCGAGACGCATCCGAAGATGATGTCCATCGGCCTGCATCCGCGCCTGATCGGCCAGGCCAGCCGGATTCACGCGCTGCGTGAGTTTCTGGATTACGCGCTGGCAAAGGGCCAGGTTTGGTTTACCCGGCGGATCGACATCGCCGAGTGGTGGAACGCGCACCACACTGAGTTCTCGCGATGACCGCGGCCGCGGCCGTCGAAACCGCGTTGAGCCGGATCGCCCGGTTCAACGACGACTTCCGCGCCTACGTCACCGTCGATGCCGGCGGTGCGATGAATGCCGCCGCCGAAGCCGACAGCGCCCAACGCGAAGGACGTTCGCTCGGGCTGCTGCACGGCACGATCGTGGCGGTCAAAGACAGCATCGATACGGCCGGATTGCGAACCGCCTGCGGGTCCGCGCTGTTTGCCGACCATGTGCCGAACCGCGATGCGCCGGTGGTGGAGCGGCTGCGTCAGTCCGGTGCGGTGGTGCTGGGTAAGGCAGCGCTGATGGAACTGTGCTTCGGTGTGCGCTCCACCGACATGATCGGCGGGCAGGTCCGCAACCCATGGAACCGGCTGCATGTTCCAGGCGGATCGAGCGGCGGTTCGGCGGCGGCTGTGGCACTCGATCTTTGTGACTCGGCGCTTGGTTCGGATACCGGCGGTTCGGTCCGGGTGCCAGCCGCGTATTGTGGGATTACCGGCTTACGCCCGACGCATGGCCGCGTGTCCAACCGCGGCGCGCTCGCCGTCAGCGCATCCTTCGATACGATCGGTCCGATGGCCAGGAGTGTGGACGATGTGGCCCGTTTG
>DAIEHR010000286.1 GCA_027353465.1 Acetobacteraceae bacterium
TGGCGTTCCCAAGAGCGCGATCACCATCCAGGGCTTCGGCGAAACCCACCCACTGGTGCCGACCGGCGCTGGCGTGCGGGAACCGCAGAACCGCCGCGTCGAAATCATCATCAAGTAGCGTTCGGCTAACGGCTGCTAAGACCGGGGCGCCTTCGGGCGCCCCTTTTTTGTCCAGACACGGGCCGCCGCGATCAGAAGGTTCCGCAGGCCTGTGTCACGGTCATGCCAACGAGTTGCTGGCGAAACCGAAGCTGATAGTCCGACCGTATCCGCTGGATTGCGGCCAGGCTTTCTGGTGCTTCGGGAAGCGCGGCCACCAGAACTCTGGTCGCTGCCTTGATGGTCTGGCGCGTGATCGGGTTCATCCACCCGCCGTTGCCGTTCAGAACAGTATAGCCGTTAGGCAGGTTCGCGGTGACGACGTCGTCTTGAAAAATCCGCCACTCCGTGTCCGTCAGGTCGCCACGGCCGGGGATCGATTTGCCTAGATACAGAGTGAAAACCGCCATCGGGGCACCAGTGCCGGGCGCGCAGGACGGTGAAACCGGAGGCTGCGCGCAGCCAGCGACTACGAAAGGGACCAGGATCGTCAGGCGACGCAGAAACCGGACCATGCAAGCCTCTGCTGGCGTCAGTGCGGACGGATTAGCCAAATACCCGCTTACCGCGCTTCCACGTTCCCAGCACCACGCCTTCCAGCGCTCGGCCGTCGAACGGCGTGTTCTGCGCCTTGCCGGGCAGATCCCCGGCCTCGACCTTCCAAATCCGGTCCGGATCGAACAGGCACAGATCGGCCGCCGAACCCTTGGCGAGGCGTCCCGCATCGCTGCCCAGCAGGGCCGCCGGGCGCGCGGTCAGCAACTCGATCGCGGTCTGCATCGTCAGCGATCCGTTATGGACATACGCCAGCGTGACACCTAGCAGAGTCGCCAGCCCGGACCCGCCGGCCGAGGCCAGCGCGAACGGCAACCGCTTGTCGTCCGCATCGCGCGGTTGGTGATCGGAGGCGATCGCGTCGATCGTGCCGTCCGCCAGGGCGGCGATAACGGCCTTTCGGTCGTGTTCCTTGCGCAGCGGCGGCGACAGTTTGGCATAGGTGCGGAAGTCGCCGATCGACGTCTCGTTCAGGTCGAAATAGGGCGGGGCTGTGTCGCAGGTGACGGCAATGCCCCGGTCCTTGGCCTGACGGATCAGGTCCAGCGCCTCCCCGGTGGAGACATGGGCGAAGTGAACCGCCCCGCCAGTGAGTTCGGCCAGCCGGATATCGCGCGCGACCATGATGGCCTCGGCGGCGGCGGGGATGCCGGGCAAACCCAACCGGGTGGATTGTTCGGATTCGGTGGCGCAACCGGATCCGGCCAGGGATGGGTCTTCGGGATGCTGCACGATGCGGGCACCGAAGCCGCGTGCATAGGACAGCGCCAGCCGCATCATCCTGGAGGACCCGATCGCCCGCGATCCGTCGGTGAACGCCACGGCGCCGGCTTCGCGCAGCAACCCGAGTTCGGCCAGTTCCTCGCCGCGGCAGCCGCGGGTCAGGGCGCCGTAGGGCAGGATGGTCAGGCTGCCGGTGTCCTCGCCGCGGGTGCGCAGCAACTGCACCAGCGCCGGATCGTCGATCGCCGGGCTGGTGTCGGGCAGGGCGGCCAGGGTGGTGATGCCGCCGGCCGCGGCGGCCTCGGCGGCGGAGGCGATGGTCTCGCGGTATTCGAACCCCGGTTCACCGAGGGCGGCGCGCATATCGACCAGGCCGGGGCACAGGATCGCGCCGTCCGCCTCGATGACAGTTGCGCCCTCGGGGCAACCGAACGAGGGGCCAAAATCGGCGATAAGTCCGTCGCGGACCAGCAGGTCGCCCGGTATATCGATGCCCGCCCCGACGATGCGGACGCCCTTGAAAAAGGTATCAGTGCTCATTGCGGCGATGGCCTCGCGACAGCATGTCCAGCACACCCATGCGGACGGCGACGCCCATTTCCACCTGTTCCTTGATCACGCTGCGCACCGGATCATCGGCGATAGCGCTGTCGATCTCCACGCCGCGGTTCATCGGTCCCGGATGCATGACGATGGCGTCCGGTTTGGCGAAGGCCAGCTTGGCCGCGTCCAGGCCGTAGAAGCGGAAATACTCCCTGGCGCTGGGGACCTGGCCTTTCGACATCCGTTCGCGTTGCAGGCGCAGCATCATCACCACATCGGCGTCCCGCAGCCCGGCTTGCATGTCGTGGAATACGGTGACGCCCAGATCGGCGACCTGGGCCGGGATCAGGGTTGGCGGCCCTACCACGCGGACCTGGCAGCCCATCGTGGTCAGCAGATGGATGTTCGACCGAGCGACGCGCGAGTGGGCGATGTCGCCGCAGATCGCCACGATCAGGCCGGCGATGCGGCCCTTGCGGCGCTTGATGGTCAACGCGTCCAGCAGCGCCTGGGTTGGATGCTCATGCGTGCCGTCGCCGGCGTTGATCACGGCGGCATCGACGATCTGGGCCAGCAGGTTGGGCGCGCCTGACTGGTCATGGCGCACCACCAGCAGGTCGCAATGCATGGCGTTCAGCGTGGCGGCCGTGTCGATCAGCGTTTCGCCCTTGTTCACCGAGGAGGTGGAGACGCCCATATTGATGACGTCCGCGCCCAGACGCTTGCCGGCCAGTTCGAAGCTGGTGCGGGTCCGGGTGCTGTCCTCGAAGAACAGGTTGATCAGGGTGCGCCCGCGCAGCAGATCGCGCTGGGTTTTGCCGGACCGGTTGAGCAGCACGTAGCTCTCCGCGAGGTCGAGCAATTGGCCGATTTCGGGCGGTTGCAGCCCTTCGATAGCCAGGAGATGTTTCTGCCGGTAGAACACAGCGCTTCGTTGCCGCAACATGGGCGGGGCGTCAACAGGGGGATCGTCCTGGCGTTGGCCGATCGGCTCTGGGGTCGGCCGGAAGCGGCCTGGCGCGCCGGATGAAGCGCCCGGCCTCGCGGGAACCATCGCGCTGGTGGGGCTCATCGTCGTTCGGCGCAACCGCCGCGCCGAAGCCGAGTCGCCATGGCCCGTGGTCGCCTATTCCGGTGCGGCGGTCAGCATCGCCTCCCCACCGCGGTCATCCTTGACCGTGGCCTCCAGTATCCGCCATCCCAGCTTGTCCTTCGTCGCCAGATACTCGCGATCGTGGATTGCGCTGACCCGTGCATCGTCGCGTTCGATCGCCAGCCGGAACGTAAGCCCAGCCCGCGTAAAGCCGGCCTCCAGCGCATCCGTGACCTGCTTCGTCGAGGCCTGGTCGGTCACGGCGGAACAAATGCCGTCGTCGGAGGATAACAGGGCCAGCTTGGTGCCAGGGACCGAGGCGTCGAACACCTGACCGGGCGCGCCGTGCAGGAACGCGGTTCTGGCCTGATCGGCGACCGGCTGCAAACCGACTTGCTTGGCCCAATCCCTCAGGGCGGCTGGCTTCCCGGCAAACGGCAGGCACCCCTGGACGAACAGCCCCACCAGTTCATCGGGCGTCGCCGCGCGGGCCGCGACGGGGACCAGCAGGCACGCCGCGAGGAACGCCGCGCGCTTCAGCGACGGAGTTCCATCTGAATCGGCCCCTCGCGGCGGCCGTGGGTGAACTGATCGACCTCCGCATTGCCGCTGTCCATCAGATGCGCGGCCGCGCCAGACCAGATAATCTTACCGTTCAGCAACATCGCCGCCTGATCGCCAATCCGCCGGGCGCTGGCCATGTCGTGGGTGATGGCGATCGCCGTGCTGCCCAACCGCTTGACGCAATCGACGATCAGACCGTCGATCACCGCGCCCATGATCGGGTCAAGCCCGGTCGTCGGTTCGTCGAAGAACATGATGTCCGGCTGCGATGCGATGGCGCGCGCCAGCGCCACGCGCTTCTGCATGCCGCCGGACAGTTCCGCCGGGGACAGGTCACCGACCGTTGGTGCCAGTCCCACCTGACCGAGGAAGTTATCGGCTTGTGCCCTGGCGGTGGAGCGGGTGGCCTTGTGGCTGGCGAGCAGCCCGAACGCCACGTTTTCCCAGACCGGCAGGCTGTCGAACAGGGCGCCAGCCTGGAACAGCATGCCGATCCGCGCGCGCGCCTGCTCGCGGTCGCGGCGGGGCAGCTTCAAGATGTCGTGCCCATCGATCTCGATGATGCCTTCATCCGGTTCGATCAGGCCCAGGATGCACTTCAGCAACACCGACTTGCCCGAGCCGGAGCCACCGATCACCACCAGGGATGTCCCCTTGGGAACGTCCAGATCGACGCCGTCCAGCACACGCTTGGCGCCAAAGCGTTTACGCAGGCCGCGGATACGGATTTTCGGTGTCTGATCGCTCATGCGGGTGTTGATGCCGTGCGATGCGGGTTTGGGCAAGGTGGGGGTGTGTTGCGGGCGCGCCGGGTTAGGTCTTAGCTGTATGGGTTGCAGCGCCGAACCGGACAAGACGCGGCGCGAACCCAAGGAGGAGAGCAATTATGAACGATACCGTGGGGCTGTCGGGTACGCTGGCCCATGCAACCGTCGATAACGCTACCTACGTGAAGGGACGGCGGTCCTTCTTCAAATACCGCGATCTGGGCGTGACGGACGCGACCGGCGGCAAGATGCGCGCGCAGGTGACGTCGGCGACGCAGGGCTTGGGTGAACAAACGGGGTGGCATTACCATGTCTGCGACCATCAGCTTGTCTTTATGCTGAAGGTCTGGGTCGATCTGGAATTCGAGGATGGCCGCAAAATTCGCCTGATGCCCGGTGACTCGCTGATGATCCCGGGTGGCATGCGGCATAACGAGACTGGGACGGCCGATGAATTGGAATTGCTGGAGGTGTCCGTGCCGGCCGAGATGAAGACGGTCGTGTGCGACCCGCCGGCCGGGATGGGATAGGAGGTCGATTGAAGGATTGCGGCGTTGCGGTAAGACCTAAGGCCGAGGCGCGTTCGGGCGACATGCGCGTGCGGAATTGACCCTGGCGCTGACGATCGCCCTCCGGGAACTGCGGGGCGGCGTGCGCGGTCTTTGGATCGTGCTTCTATGCCTCGCCCTGGGCGTTGGTGTTATCGCCGCCGTCGGGTCCTTGCGGGCCGCGGTTGATGCTGGGCTGGCCGCGGACGGACGCGCCTTGCTGGGCGGGGACCTGGAGGTCGATAGCGGGTCTCAACCGCTGCCGGATCAACTCCGCGACTGGCTGCATCAGAAAGGCGCCGTGACATCTGACGTGGCGCAGATGCGATCGCTTCTGGTCGCCTCGTCCGGGGAGCGGCAATTGATCGAGCTGAAAGCCATCGACGGCAAATGGCCGCTGGTGGGCTCGGCTGTCACCGACCCCGCGCAGCCTGTCGCAGCCGCGCTCGCCCGGCGAGACGGGTACTATGGGCTGTTGGCGGAACAAATCGTCCTCGACCGCCTGAAGTTGCGGACCGGAGATCTTGCCCGTCTGGGTTCGGAGACCTTCCGGGTCGCCGGCACATTGACGCAGGAGCCGGATCGCGTGGCCACCGCGGCGATTTTGGGGCCGCGCGTGCTGATCTCGGGCCAGGCGCTGCCGGCGACCGGGCTGATCGCCCCTGGCGCAATGGTTCGCTACATGATCCGCCTGACGGCGCCCGATGCGTCCGGCATCGCCAAGGAGATCGGAACGGCGTTTCCCGACAAGGGATGGCGAATCCGCGATCCGTCTGACGCGGCGCCAGGGGTTAGCCGCTTCATCGACCAGACGGCGCTGTTCCTTACGCTGGTCGGCCTGACGTCCCTGCTGGTCGGCGGCATCGGCGTGGCGAACGGCGTTCGCGCCTGGCTGGACGCCCGCGCCAGGACGATCGCGACGTTGCGCTGCCTGGGGGCCTCGGCTGGCCTGGTGTTTGCCGTATGCCTGATCCAGGTGATGGCGCTGGCCGTGGCGGGGATTATTGCCGGAGTCATCGCCGGGGCGGTGGTGCCGCTGGTCGGGGCTCGGTTCCTGGCGTCCATCCTGCCGGTGCCGCCGGTTCTGGGGATTTATCCGGGGCCGCTGGGACTGGCGGCGCTGTATGGTTTGCTGATCGCGCTGTGCTTCGCGCTTTGGCCGCTGGGCCGGGCGGCTCGCATTCCCGGTGCCGCGCTGTTCCGCGACGGGTTGGTGCCCGAGGCGGTGCGGCCTTCGGCGGCGCTGATCGCGGTGAACGCGGCGGTGGCGTGTGCGTTGGTCGGCCTGACGGTGGCAACGGCGACAAACCGAGCGTTCGCGGTGTATTTCTGCGTGGGCGCGGGTGTGACTCTGGGGCTGTTTCGGGCGGGCGGGTTCGCGATGACGCGGCTGGCGCGGTGGGCCCCGGAGTCGCGCTGGCCCTCGGTGCGGCTGGGGGTTGGCAACCTGTATCGTCCGGGTACGCCGGCGCCGTTGCTATTGCTGTCGGCTGGGCTGGGTCTGTCCACGCTGGCCGCCGTGGCGCTGATCCAAGGCAATATGCAGCACCAAATTCAGGAGCAGCTGCCCAGCAACGCGCCCAGCTTTTTCTTCATCGACATCCAGAACGACCAGTTGCCCCGCTTCGAGGCCATCGTCCACGATCAGCCCGGCGTCGAGTCGATGGAACAGGTTCCGTCGCTGCGAGCCAGGGTCGTTGCGGTGAAGGGCGTGCCGGTGGACCGGGTTGTCACGACGCCGGATACGGCGTGGGCCCTGCGGGGCGATCGGGGGCTGACCTATGCCGCCACGCTGCCGAAGGGCTCCCGCCTGGTTGCCGGTTCATGGTGGGCCGCGGGTTACGACGGTCCACCGCTGGTATCGTTCGACGCGGCGATGGCCAAGGGGTGGGGCGTGGGGATCGGCGACGTCATCCGTGTGAACGTATTGGGCCGCGATATCGACCTGACAATCGCCAATCTGCGCGACATTGCCTGGCAGTCGATGTCGATTAACTTCTTCATGGTCGCCAGCCCGGGCCTACTGTCGCACGCGCCGCATACCCATATCGCGACGGTTCGGATCGCGGATGCCGGACAAGGGGCGCTGTTGCGGGCTGTCACCGACGCATTGCCGAACGTCACTGGCATCCGGGTGCAGGATGTGCTGGCGGCGATAGCAGGATTGCTTGATCAGGTCGCCGCCGCGCTGACGGTCACCGGGGCGCTGACCTTGTTTGCCGGTAGTTTCGTTCTGGTCGGCGCGATCGCCGCGGGCCAGCGCCGGCGGATCAGAGAGGCGGTGATCCTGAAGACCCTCGGTGCCACGCGGGCCCAGATCCGGGCCGCATGGCTGACCGAGTTTGGGCTGATTGGTCTGGCCGCCGGGCTGATCGCGGCCATCGTCGGATCGGCGTCGAGCTTTGGCGTGGCGCATTACATTATGCACACCGACTGGATTTTCCTGCCGATGACGCTCATTTACACACTTGCGGGAGCACTCGCACTCATGCTGCTGTTCGGCTATGCTGGAACAGCGGCTGCCTTGCGGTCCAGACCGGCGCCACTTCTCAGGAACGAGTAGCGCACTCGTGGGTTTCCATCGGGCGCCGCGGACGGAGTATAGTGTGAACCGGGTCGGTCGGCCTGTCCCTAATATACCGGGCAGGCGGACCGAAAATGAATAACGCCGAATGTGAATAACGCGAGCGTATGCTCGAAAGGAAATAGGGAACCATGGCTTACAGTCCGCAATTCGGTGCCTATCCACGGGCATCCGCCGCTACCACGGCTGTCTTCGACGCCGGGCTACGGGCTTACATGCTGCGGGTTTACAACTGGATGGCATCCGGCCTGCTGCTGACCGGGGTGGTGGCGTACGGTATCGCCAACACCAGCCTGATCAATGCGTTTTATCCATTGGTGCAGACGCCGTTCGGCTTCGCGCATCATCCTACGGCCTTGGCGATGATCGCGATGTTCGCGCCGCTGGCCTTCGTGCTGGTGCTGTCGCTGGGCGTGAACAAGCTGTCCACCTCCGCCGCGCAGGCGTTGTTCTGGGCGTTCTGCGGTGTGATGGGGGCCAGCATGGTCAACATCTTCCTGATCTATACCAGTGAATCGATCGTGCGAGTGTTCTTCATCACTGCCGCGACCTTCGCCGCGACCAGTCTGTATGGCTACACGACCAAGGCGGACCTGACCCGTATGGGCAGCTTCATGATGATGGGCCTGTTCGGGATCATCATCGCCAGCCTGGCGAATTTCTTCTTCCACAGCAGTGCGTTGCAGTTCGCACTCAGCATCATCGGCGTTGTCGTGTTCACCGGCCTGACCGCCTATGACACGCAGCGGATCAAGGCCAGCTACCTGCAATTCGCGTATGCCGAGGGCGTCGATGGGGCGGCCAAACGCAGCGTTTACGATGCGCTTAGCCTTTACCTGAACTTCATCAACCTCTTCATGATGCTGCTGCAGCTTCTGGGCAACCGGAACAACAACTGACGTTCGGCTTAACGGCTGGATTGTGGAAGGGCGGGGGGTTTCCTCCGCCCTTTTTGTATGCGCCGCCGTGACTACTGCCCCAATGCGTGCAGGAAGGAATGGATCGCCTGCGCCACCAGCCCTGGCGTTTGAACCGAGGCAAAGTGGCCGCTGTTCAGCTCCAGGAACTGGCCGCCGGGGGACAGATTTGCCATCGGTCGAATCACGGCCGGCGGGCGCAGGCTATCGTGCCGCCCTGCGGTGAACAGCGTCGGGCAGGCGATTTTCGCCAACTCGTGCTCGATGTTCTCCATCGCCAGCATCCGGTTGATCGCCGCGAAACTCTCCGGATCGTTGCCCAGCCACCGTGCCCGGAACGCCGCGAACGTCTCGAGGTTGTGGCGTACCACGGGCGGATAGGAATTCGCCAGGCTGGTTTCGACAACCGACCGCATGCCGCCGGCTTCGACCGCGCTGGCGCGATCCAGCGTGGCCTGTTTGCGATCGTTGCTGACGCCCGGCGCCGGACCGTGAAGCACCAGCGCGGCAACCCGCTGGGGGTGGCGCACCGCGAAATGCATGGCGATAGCCGCCCCGACCGCGATGCCGGCGAGTGACACCTTCCCGGTGATGCCCAGCGCGTCCAACAACCCAGCCAGATCGCCGGCCATTTGGTCCCAGGTGACGGCGCCCCTGATTTTCTCGGACAGCCCGGCGCCGCGCGTATCGTAGCGGACAACCCGCCTGCCATTGCTGAGTGCCGGCAACACCCGGTCCCAGCTATCCAGGGTCCCGCCCATTTCGTGCACCAGCACCAAAGTGCTTGGACCATCGCCGCTGACGTCATAACGCAGGCTGGTGCCGTTGACTTCGATCCAGTTCATGGCAAACGTCCCCTTATGATTTTGTTCGGACGCTAAGCCGAACCCATTGCCTCGTGAAGGTCCGCGCATGTCCCAGAAGATGATACTGCATTGGTCCCCCCGGTCGCCCTATGTTCGCAAGGTGATGATCGCGATTGCGGAGATGGGGTTGCAGGACCGCATCGAAACCGTGCGCACCGTCGCCGGCGGCACCACGCCGCATCTGGAACTGATGAAGATCAATCCGGTCGGCAAAATCCCGACGCTGGAACTGCCCGACGGGACCGCGGTGTATGATTCGGCGGTGATCCTGGAGTATCTGGACACCCTGCATCAGGGGCCGAAGCTGTTTCCCGCGGCCTGGCCCCAACGGCTGACCGCGTTGCGCCGGCATGCATTGGGGCAGGGGATGCTTGATAATGCATTGCCCCTGTTGTCCGAGGGTTTCCGCCCGCCGGAACGCCAGAGCGAGCCGCACAAGGCGCTGTGGCGCGCCAAACTGGTGGCGTGTGTCGCGGCGCTGGAAGGCGAGGCCGAGGATTTGGGCCGCGATGCGTTCTCG
>DAIEHR010000299.1 GCA_027353465.1 Acetobacteraceae bacterium
GCGAAATCAAGGACATCATCGATCGGGCCTATGCCAAGGCTCAGCGGTTGCTGACCGAGAATGTGGAAGAACTGCATCGTCTGGCGCGCGGCCTGCTGGAGCACGAGACTCTGTCCGGCGATGAAATCCGCACCGTGCTGCGGGGCGAACCGGTGATCCGCAAGGTTGTGGATGAGCCGGCACCGGAGTCTCGCCGAGCGTCTGTTCCGACGGCGGGTCGTCCTTCGGCACCCCCGGCGGGCGGACCCGCGCCGGCCCCGCAACCGGGTTAGGCCAACCTTTTCTCAAATGAACCGGCGCGACCCC
The DNA here is from genome assembly GCA_027353465.1 of Acetobacteraceae bacterium. Classification (GTDB taxonomy): domain Bacteria; phylum Pseudomonadota; class Alphaproteobacteria; order Acetobacterales; family Acetobacteraceae; genus Rhodopila. The sequence continues at coordinate 307 of DAIEHR010000299.1, forward strand.
AAGGTTGCGCCGGCTTCTTTTTGGCCACGTCTCTATCGCAAACATAGGCATTTGATACTGCCCAGCCGGTGCGCTGAGTGCCAGTGCTGCTCAATCGTGGCGGGCGAAGATCCGTCACCTACGTTTTCGCTGATGCGAACCTCGGCGTGGCGCGAGGGGAACCCCGCGAGGTAGGTCGATCCTAGGGCCGGACGGAAATTAGGGTCCCTCGGCATCCCGCATTCCGCTCGGACAGACTTTACGGACCGGGCTGGCGGACCTGAAGGTCTCCAAGCCGGTCGGAACGCCGAAATTTCGGGGAAAACTTTGTTTGGCTGGGGGACCTGGATTCGAACCAAGGATGCCCGGGTCAGAGCCGGGAGTTTTACCGCTAAACTATCCCCCAACTGGGCGCGGGCCGGCGCAATAACACGCCCGTCCGGTCACCGCAACGCCTTACATGAAACTTTGGCGATTCTCATTGGGCCGAAACGGTTGAACCAGCCTCCGACCTCATGGATTGCGCTAGCCGTTACGCGCCCAAAAACGCGGCACGCCATCGGGCCTTCGTCTCGACAGCTCCGACGGGCCCACGGATGATCCATTCGGGGGAACCCGCCTTCCCTTTCGTTGAACGACTGCGTTTGTCGCGGCCACCCACAATGCCAAAGACAGCTGCCGCAATCCCATTATAGCCAAACGCCCAGCTTCAACCGCTGGCACCGAAGCCGTAGCTGGGTCCCTTGACCTCCAGCCCAACCGATACGACCGACAGCGTCGCACTCCCGCAAACAACGGAATCGAACGCCCGGCCCACGATGGAAGTTTCCGTTCCCATCGTGACGAAACGGTCGAATCAGCCTGCATACTCGACGCGGGCGCACACCCCTCAGGTCAACGCAGGGGGTCCTCGACCCCAGGACATCATTCAGAACCGAGACTTATCCGAAAGAAGCCATATCTTTCCGCAGCAGCGCCGCGTTCGGGCTGGCCAAAGTGCCGAATAAAACCTCTTTCGATGTCACCGGCCGGCCATAGTAAGCCGAATCCATGTTCGGTTCCGACTTGATCACCGATCCATCGACCGTCAGGCCACCGTACAGCCCAGTGGACGACGACCACACCACCACATCGGGCAAAGACGCACCCCCGATCGCCCCCTCCACGCCAGACCCCAGGGTAACGACGGAGATACCGGCCTGAGCACCAATCTTGAACTGGTCGCGCATCACGCCGTCCAGGCCCTTCTGGGTCATGATCAGCATGATAACTTCAGACTGTTCCAATCCGGCCTGAAGCCCGAACGACGCCGCGCCCAAGGCATAAAAAGCGGGGTTGCTCCATCCTGTCCGCGTGCGCGCCATCAGCACGCCGTTACCGCCCTCGCCACCGATGAAAAACCCACCCTTGATCAGCTTGGGGACGATAAATACCGCCTTGGCCTTCCGCATCAACTGCTCGGCGTTACCGAATTCCTTATCGTGGCGCAGGTCAGCCAGCACCTTGCGGGCGCCATCCACCGTCACCTGCTGGCTGGTCTGCGCACGCGCGGCCACCGGCACGCCCAGCATTGCACCCGTCAGCAGTGCCGTCGCACCCATTAATCCTGTTCGCCGGAACATCCGCTTCTCCTGATATAGCATCGCGCTACACAACGCGGCGGCGAGCATGGATGTTTCATTCCGGCAGCCCCACAACCACCGCCCGGCGGTAACGACCGCGCGATAGATTGTTACGGTATCAGGCGATTAACGGCATCCCAAGCGGCGGGCGGCAGGTTCCACGCGGCCAATGTTTCCGCCAGCGACACCGTTCCAGGCGCGCGCGGGTTCGCCAGTTTGGTTGTGCCAAATCGGGGGGCTGGTCCAGGCTGAAGCTGGCCGCCAACCTCCACGAAGGCGCCGCGGGCCTGATTATGCGGATGCAGGTGCGCCTCATTCATCGCCAGAACCGGGGCGAAGCACGCATCCGTCCCTTCCAGCAGCCGGCACCATTCGTCCCGTGTCCGCGTCTTGAAACGTGCGGTCAGCACCTCTTTCCATTGCGGCCAGCCGGCGCGGTCGCGCTGCGCGGGCATACCGGCGGGGTCGATGTCCATCCGGCGCAGCAGTTCGGCGTGGAACTTGACCTCGATAGGGGCGATGGAGATGAACTGTCCATCGGCGCATTCATACACTTCATAATAGTAAGAACCGGAATCGAGTTGGTTCTGCCCCCGCGCGCCCGGCATGCGGCCGCCGGCCATCATCGCGTAGATCGGCGTCATCAACGACAGCGCGCCATCGACCATCGCCGCATCCACCACCTGGCCCACACCTGTGGACCGGGCCGAGATAATCGCCGCCAGCAGCCCGGTCACCAGATACAGCGCGCCGCCGCCATAATCGCCCACCAGATTCAACGGCGGAGTCGGCTTCTGCCCCTCCCGCCCGATCGCATGCAGGGCGCCGGTCAGGGCGATGTAGTTCAGATCGTGGCCAGCAGCCTGCGCCATCGGTCCTTCCTGCCCCCACCCCGTCACCCGGCCATACGCCAGTTTCGGATTGCGACCCAAGCAGACATCGGGCCCCAGCCCAAGCCGCTCCATCACGCCGGGTCGGAAGCCCTCGATCAGCGCGTCGGCACCGTCGATCAACTTCAACGCGGCCTCCACCGCATCCGCGCTCTTCAGGTCCAGCCGCATGATCGCTCGGCTTCGGAAGGTGAATTCATGCTCCTGCGCCATCGGAATGCCCAGGTCGGCCGGACCCGGGCGATCGATACGCAGCACCGTGGCGCCCATGTCGGCCAGCAGCATAGAGGCCATCGGCGCCGGTCCGATGCCCGCGAACTCAACGATTTTAACGCCTGCCAGAGGTCCCATGTCCGTCCATCCCGTTATTTACTTATGGCGGAATTAGACGCCCGGCTCGCCTTGGGTGCAACTGCCTTCGGGGGCACCGCTGTCGCGGCGATCAAATGGCCGCCGCGACAAAGGACACGCCAAACCGCCGGGTTATCCCCGCTGGATCAGCTCGATCTTGTATCCGTCCGGATCCTCGACGAATGCGATCACCGTCGTGCCGAACTTCACCGGACCCGGTTCACGGGTAACCTTGGCGCCCATGCCCCGCAGCATTTCGGTGGTGGCATACACGTCCGGCACACCCACGGCCAAGTGACCGAACGCCGAGCCCATCTCATATTTTTCAACGCCGTAGTTATAGGTCAGCTCGATCAGGGTATGATCTTCTTCTTCGCCGTAGCCGACGAAGACCAGGGTATATTTGCCGTCCGGCACGTCGCGACGGCGGATTTCCCGCATGCCGAAACCCTTGACGTAGAAATCGACGCTGCGTTGCAGATCGCCAACGCGCAGCATGGTGTGCAGAAACCGGCTCATTGGAGGTTCCCCTTCAGGACATGGTTGCGGAATCGAGGCCCAATAGAAAAAACCCAGCCGCGTCCGCCGCGGCAAGGCAGGCCTCACGCTCCGCCAGAATGGTTGCCCCGGCCTCGAAAGCAACCCCCCTTAGCCCAGCGGCGATGGCATTGCGCACGGTATCCGGTCCAATTGTCGGCAGATCGGCCCGCTTGTCCTGGCCGGGTTTCACCAATTTCACCAACACGCCGCCGACTCCATCGCGCCGCAGCAGGCCTGCCCGAGCCAGCATCGCGTCGGTGCCCTCGATGGCCTCGACCGCCAGGACCAGGCCTTGCTGCACCACGCAGCCCTGACCGACATCGGCCGAACCCAGCAGGCGGGTGACGATCACCCCACGCTCGATGTCGATCATCGCCTGGGCGTCGGGGCGCGCGCGCGTCAGCACCCCGGCCGGGGCGACTGCCTCGCCCAGCACTTCATGTGCCCCGATCACGCGAAAGCCTTCCTCGGTCAGCACGCGAATCACAGCGGCCAGCAGACCGTCGTCGCCGGCGAATGCGGCACGGCCGATGCGGGCGAGCAACTTGGCGCCCTCGGCATCGGGCCGCATCTCCAGCAGCGACGGCCGGCGCACCGGCCCGATCATCACCAGATCCTGGCAGTCGTGTTCGCGCAGCGCGGCGATGATGCGCGCGGCGGCCCCCAGCCGGCGGATCTCGTGCGTCCAGGGCGCCAGGACGGCGGGATCCGCAAATCCCTCCAGACCGACGATAAACACCTCGCGCCCAGCGGCGCGCGCGGCCGCGGCGACCTTGCCGGGAAGCACCCCGCCGCCAGCGACAATACCCAACCTGCGTGGCATTTCTGCCTGATTATTCATTGCATTTCCCGCCAACCCCACTCGGTCCTTGCCACCCAAACGGGTTTTTTCGCATACAGAATGCGCCCCTATCTCACGCTCCGGTGGGACAGGCCACAGAGATTATCCGGTTCATGATCGACGATGATTTTTCCGAAACGGCTCGGCAGCAGACGGCGGCTCATGTGTTGCAGTGCCTGACCATGCTGGCCGAGGAAGCGGCGAACCTCAATCTGCACCGCACATTGCTGGCGCTGCGCAAGGCAGTCCGGGCATGCCACGCGGAGCAGTTGCGTCCAATGGCGGCGCCCAGGGTCCGGCGGCATTTGGTGCTACATTAGCATCGGTTGTGCGTCGAATTAATCCGGGCGGCCTTCTGCTGCGCATGCGAAGGATTGCGCCCGGACGCATAGCGCCATAATTTTGTTCCGAACCAGCGGCACCGGCACGGCGATAAGCGTCTGTCGGACGGTGGCGTGCCACAGCACTTTCAATAAGGGACATCGCGCATGAGCGCCGCAGCAAAACGGACTGTCACGGTCACCCTGGATGGGTCAAACAAATCGACCAGCCTTCCGCTGCTGTCGGGCAGCGTTGGTCCAGACGTTTTCGACATCCGCAAACTGTATGGCGACCTGGGGGTTTTCACCTATGACCCCGGTTATGGCGTCACTGCATCCTGCGACAGCAAGATCACCTATATCGATGGCGATGAAGGCATCCTGCTGTACCGCGGCTACCCGATCGAACAGCTCGCCGAACATTCCAACTTCCTTGAGGTCTGCCACCTGCTGCTGAACGGCGAGCTGCCGAACGCCGCGGAGGCCAAGGACTTCGAGATGGGCGTGATGCGTCATACGATGCTGCACGAACAGCTTCGTACGTTCTACAACGGCTTCCGCCGCGATGCGCATCCGATGGCCGTGATGTGCGGTGTCGTGGGCGCGCTATCGGCGTTCTATCACGACAGCCTAGACGTGCATGACCCGGAAAGCCGCCGCATCAGCGCGTTCCGCCTGATCGCCAAGGTTCCAACCATCGCCGCATGGGCGCATAAATACTCCGTCGGCCAGCCGTTCGTTTACCCGCGCAACGACCTGAGCTATGCGGAAAACTTCCTGCACATGTTCCACGCTGTGCCGGCAGAGGACTATAAGATCAACCCCGTGCTGTCGAAGGCCATGGACCTGATCATGATCCTGCATGCGGATCACGAGCAGAATGCCTCCACCAGCACGGTGCGCCTGGCCGGTTCCACAGGCGCCAATCCGTTTGCCTGCATCGCCGCCGGCATCGCCAGCCTGTGGGGCCCCGCCCATGGCGGCGCCAACGAG
>DAIEHR010000300.1 GCA_027353465.1 Acetobacteraceae bacterium
GTTCGGCGACGCGAAGAAAATGACCGAAGAGATCGTCCAGGCTCTGAACCACTAAAGACCTGCGTCTTATCGTCCTGGCGGGCGCAACCCCGCCAGGACCGAGGAGGGAGAGGTGTTTCTAAGGCCCCGCCCCTAAGGGGATACGACGAACCAACTGCTCCAATGGAAGCACGGACTGCGGAGCCCGTCATGGCGGGCGCAGGCCCGCCATCCACGCCTTTCCCCCGTCCAGCACCGGAAGCGGACGGCAGCCCCGCCACCCTCGGCTGCTAAAATCGAGGGACGAACGCGCGAACTGGCTTTCGGGCCCGGGGCACGCGGCCATCCGTCCGCCGTTAACCGGACGTTAAGGATTTCCCCTGTATGTTGCGTGCCGCCGCCGTAACTGGCGACGCAACCCAACAACAGGGTCAAGCCGACTGTGCGATCGTCCCTTATTCTCTGCCTGTGTCTGTTCAGCGCCGCCTGTGCACCCGGCCGCGATCTTCCCGATCTGCCTCCAGCCACTCCCGGCGCTTACCGGCTGGGGCCAGGCGACGCGGTGCGCCTGATTACATTCGGCGAGGACACACTGACCGGCGAATTCCAGGTCAGCGACAGCGGCACCATCGCCTTGCCCCTGCTGGGCAGCGTCCCCGCCGCGGGCCTGTCGCCCGACGCGCTCGCCGCCAAGGTAGCGGATTCCCTGCAACGGGCCAATCTTCTCCGATCTCCATCAGTGTCGGCGGAAATCATTAAATACCGGCCAATCTTCGTGCTGGGCGAAGTCAGCAAACCCGGCCAATACCCTTATCAACCTGGCATGACGGTGGTAACCGCCGTGGCCGTCGCCGGCGGCTTCACGTACCGGGCCGTCAACGACTATGCTTCCGTGGTGCGAACCCTGGATGGCGTGGCCATCGAGGGCAAGGCAACCCGGCAGAGCTTCGTGCAGCCGGGTGACGTCATCACGGTGTTCGAGCGAAGATTTTGAAATTTCGTCTGGCGTTCCTGTTTCTGGCGGTATCTGCTGTAACGGCCGCGGCCCGTGGCCCCGCGCCTGGCCCACTGCACATCATCGGCGGTGGTCCCAACACCGGCGGCTGTATCGCTGGGGCCATCAGCCTGCCGGCGGAAGGGCCGGGGTTTCAGACTATCCATCGGGACCGCAGCGCGTTCTGGGGCGCGCCGCAAACCATCGCTCATCTGGAACTGTTCGCCCATGAAGCGGCGGAGGCCGGCCTGCCGACGCTGCTGATGGAAGACATCTCCAAGCCGCGCGGCGGCCCGATGCCGGGCGGGCATGCCAGCCACCAGATCGGGTTGGACGCCGATGTCGGGCTGGATATGCGGCCTCGGGGGCCCCTGATGGTGTCGCAGCGCCAGTCCATCGAACTGCGCGGCATTGTGCGACCGGATAGACGAGATGTTGATCCGTCCGCCTGGTCGCCGCGGGTCATCGAGCTGCTGCGAATCGCCGCCGCACTGCCCGAGGTGGACCGCATCCTGGTCAACCCCGCGATCAAGAAGGCGCTGTGCCGGGATGTCACCGGCGACCGGTCATGGCTGCATCTGATCCGGCCATGGTACGGGCACGCCGCCCATATGCACATACGGTTCCGCTGTCCCGCGGGGCAGGCCGATTGCGTTCAAGCCCCGCCGCCCCCGGCCGGCGATGGCTGCGATGCGACTCTGCAATGGTGGTTCGACCAGCTGGACGCGCCAGCCAAGCCCGAACCATCGAAGCCCCACGCGCCCCCACCGGTGCCCGCTGCGTGTCGAAGTATCCTGCTCGGGGACTAGGCCGCGAGCCGCGCGCCGAATCAGAACGGCTGATCGCCCCGAACCGTGATCCGATGCATGATCCGGGTTTCCGCCGGGTAGTCGTTGACCGCGAAGTGCTGAGTGCAACGGTTATCCCAGAACGTCAGCGTGCCGGTCTGCCAGCGGACGCGGCAGGTGTATTCCGGGCGGATCGACTGCTTCATGAAGAAGTCCATCAGCGGCTGGCTTTCCTCGTCGGTCATGCCGTCGAACTGCTGGACATGCCCGCCGATATAGAGCGCCTTGCGGCCGGTTTCCGGATGGGTGCGCACCAGCGGGTGGATGCTGGTGGTCTGAACGTCGCCGGGGTCCTTGACCTTCATCTCGCTCATTTGCCGGTCATAGCGTTCCTTGCGCGACAAGCCGTTCGCCTGCTTGAAGTTGTCGCCGACGCAAACCGTGCGAAGCTGGCTGGCGATGTCCTTCATCTTGTCGGACAGCCCCTCATAGACCAGGTATTGGTTGGTAAACAGTGTATCGCCCCCGGCGGACGGGACTTCCTTGGCATACAGCATCGTCCCCATCGCGGGGCTGGGGGAGAACATCTGGTCCGTGTGCCACGAACCGCCGAAGTTCTTTTTGTCGGTCGGGCGTTTGATGATGGCCAGGATCTCTGGATACTCGTCCATCCCTTGCATGAACGGGTGCAGGTGGATTTCGCCCCACCGCCGAGCGAATGCCAGTTGCTGGGCTGGGGTGATGTCCTGGTCGCGAATGGCGATCACCAGATTATCCAGCAGCGCCGCTCGGATTTCGGACAGGACCTCCTCCGGCACGTCCCGGGACAGATCGACACCGCGAATCTCGGCCCCGAGCGAGCCGGCGATTTTCTGCACGTCGAGGTGGCGGTATTGGGAGTTGCGTGGTGCGTTCATGAACGGAGCCTCCTTCTTTGAAAGGATGATGACTCCGGTTTTTAGTGGATGGCAAGACGAACGCCCTGGCGGGCACATCTTCACGGCGCGTTCCGCGCATGCCTGCACGGAACGCGCACGATGAAGAAGGCTAATACATATGCATCCCGCCATTGATCGAAAGCGTCGATCCAGTAACGAAATCGGCGTCGTCGGCGGTCAGGAACGCAACGCCGCGGGCGATATCCTCCGCGTGGCCCAGGCGCCCGACCGGAATCTTGGCGACGATCTTGCGCAGCACTTCGCCGGGCACCGCCCGCACCATTTCCGTATCGACATAACCGGGCGCGATCGCGTTGACGGTGATGCCGTAACGCGCGCCTTCCTGCGCCAACGCTTTGGTGAACCCGTGGATGCCGGACTTGGCGGCGGCGTAATTCACTTGTCCATACTGCCCAGCCTGGCCGTTGACGCTGCCGACATTGACCACACGCCCAAACTTGCGGTCGCGCATACCCTCAAACGTCAGCTTGCACAGATTGTAGCAGGACCCGAGGTTGGTATCGAGCACCGCATCCCACATATCGCGCCGCATCCGCAGAAGCGTGCCGTCACGGGTAATGCCTGCATTGTTGACCAGGATTTCGATCGGGCCATGGTCGGCGACGACCCGCGCAATTCCAGCCTCGCATTCTTCGAAGTTGCTGACATTGAATTTCACCACCGGGATATCGTGTTCCTTGGAGAACGCGGCGGCGGCTTCGTCGTTCGAAGCGTAGTTAGCAATGACTTTACGGCCCTGTGCCTTCAGCGCAAGGCTGATCGCGGCGCCAATACCCCGTGTTCCCCCAGTAACCAGTGCGACGCGTGTCATCTGTTTCCTCCGTCCTGTTGCTCGAACCGCCGGGAATCATAGCACTTCCGGCAATCCTGCAAAGGGCAAAACCGCCCAAGGCGGCGGCGATTACTGTGCGTCGCCATAAAACCGAGCAGTTTTTTTGAGTACTGTTTAGTAATATGGTGGGCCGGCCAAGTCGAAGCGGCCAATGGAATGGCGGCAGCGACAATCGCCGCCGCCCGCCACCCCGGGGAACCAGATCCGTGTCAGAGCGGAGGACTAACGCTCCAGCGCCATCGCAACGCCCATGCCGCCGCCGATGCACAGCGTCGCAAGCCCCTTCTTGGCGTCACGCTTCCGCATCTCATGCAGCAATGTTACCAGAATACGCGCGCCCGAGGCGCCGATCGGATGCCCGATGGCGATCGCGCCGCCGTTCACGTTCACCTTGGCGGTGTCCCAGCCGATATCCTTATTCACCGCCAGCGCCTGCGCCGCGAACGCCTCGTTGGCTTCGATCAGGTCCAGATCGTCCGCCTTCCAGCCCGCCCGTTGCAACACCTTGCGCGACGACGGGATCGGCCCTGTGCCCATCACCGCCGGATCGACGCCGGCCGTGGCGAACGCGGCGATGCGCGCCAGTGGGGTCAGGCCACGCTTCGCTGCTTCACTCGCCGTCATCAGGATCACTGCCGCGGCGCCGTCGTTGATGCCCGAAGCATTGCCGGCGGTCACGGTGCCGTCTTTCGTGAAGGCGGGCCGCAGACGGGCCATGCCGTCGATGCTGGAATCATGGCGGATATATTCGTCGTCGCTGACCACGATATCGCCCTTGCGGCCCTTCACCGTCACCGGCGCGATTTCATCCTTGAAGCGGCCAGCCTTTTGCGCGGCCGAGGCCTTCTGCTGCGAGGCCAGGGCAAACTGATCCTGCTGCTCACGGGTAATTTGATACTTGTTCGCCACGTTCTCGGCGGTGTTGCCCATGTGGTAACCATGGAATGCGTCCCACAGCCCGTCCTTCAGCATGGTATCGACGAACTCCAGGCCCCCCATCTTGGTGCCATTGCGCAGATGCGCCGCGTGGGCCGACAGGCTCATGCTTTCCATGCCACCGGCCGCGACGATCTTGCTCTCCCCGGTGCGGATCTGCTGTGCCGCCAGCGCGACCGCCCGAAGGCCCGATCCGCACACCTGGTTGATCCCGAACGCGGTCGCCGAGTCCGGCACGCCGGCAGCGCGCGCGGCCTGACGGGTGGGATTCTGGCCCTCGCCAGCCGCCAGCACCTGCCCATAGATCAGCTCATCCACATCGTCCGCCGCGATCCCCGCTCGGGAAATCGCCGCCTGGAGCGCAATCGCTCCCAACTGCTGGGCATGCATGGTGCTAAGAGCGCCGTTGAAGCTGCCGACGGGCGTCCGTGCCGCCGAGACGATGACGATGTCGTCCATGTTCCTGCTCTCCCTTCGCGGCTTATCCCGCGACTTGCGTTAGACTACCGGGTCTTCCCCAGTTGCGTAAGATGGGTCCGAAAAGCAAGGTAGAGCGACGAATTTCAGACCCCCAGCTTCGAAGCCATGTCCTGGATGTCGGCCGCCACGATGTCCCAGTCCTGGTCCGCCGCATAGTCCCGCTTCTGGTGAGGGCCATATTCGTTCGGGCGGGGGAAGAACGCCGTCAGCAACCCGCATGACCGAGCGGCTGCCAGGTCGCCGTTATGCGCCGCCGCCATCATCACCTGGTCCGGTCGCAGGTCCAGCAAACGCGCTACCCCCAGATACGTCTCCGGATCCGGCTTGAAATGGCCGAACAGGTCGGACCCGAAGATCATGTCCCAGGGGATGCCGGCGAACTTCGCCATGTTCAGCAGCAGCGAGACATTGCCGTTCGAGAGTGGCCCGATGATGAACCTGGATTTCAGCCGCGTCAGCCCGGGCACCGCATCCGCCCAGGGGTGCAGCCGGTGCCAACCCAGGTTGATGTGTACCAGATCGTCCTCTGACAAGCCTTGGATGCCGAAATCGCTTACCAGCCGGTTCAGGGACGCGCGGTGCAGGTCGTCCAGCCGGGTCCATGGCAGTTCGCCCTTGCGGACGCGATCCATCGAGGGATGGTACGCCGCCCGCCATGCATCCACCAGCGCCGGCCAGTCGGAGGCCACGCCCCGGCCGGAGGCATAGTTCGTCAGGTCGGCGATCAGGCTGGATCGCCAATCCACCACCGAACCAAAGGTGTCGAAGACGATTGCGACGGGTTGTTTGCTTGGCATCGGGGCCTCCCTGGTATGGCCGAAAGGAACCCTGTCAATCGGCGATGGTCAAGCCAGGCCGCGCAGCCACGCCAGCAACGGCCGCCACAGCGATGCCTCGGCCCTAGCCCCAGCGGCCATGCCGATATGCCCGGCATGCGGCTGATGCAGTACGGCATTTGGGATCAGTGCCGCGAGGGGGCGCGCGGACTCGGGCGGGACGATCCGGTCGCGGCCGGGCACGGCAACGAACGCAGGGGCTCGGACCTCCGCTGGATCAACCGGCAGGCCGGCGATGCGCCAGTTCCCGCATGCTGTCGCGTTCTGGCCATACCACTCACCGAGGCAGGTTCGGGCAACCTCCGCGGCCAGCGGGATACCGTCGTTCAGCCAGTCCTCCAGCGCCACGAACAGCCGGGCCCGCTCGCTGTCTGGGGGCAGGCGGGCGAAGCCGCGATACTTGTCCGCAACACCCCAAGGGTCCAGCAGCGCGAACAGCGATTGCAGAACGTCCACCGGCAGCGCATTGCCGAACGCCAGCACCGGTTCCAGCATCGGCAGCGTCTGGGCAGCCTGTAACGCGCGTTCGGCCTCTGGCGCATGGAAGTCCCACGGCGCCGCCAAAAGCGCCAATCCGCCAATCAGGTCGGGGCGCCGCTGGGCGGCTGCCACCGCCAGCGTGCCCCCCATGCAATATCCGGCAAGGACTGGCGCCGCTTTCGTCAGGCGGACGGCGGCTGTTATTGCTCGCTCCATCCGCCCGGCGACGTAATCGGTCAGGCTGAACCGGCGCTCGGTCTCCCCCGGCCAGCCCCAGTCCAGCAGCAGCGGACGCACACCCTGGCCGGCCAGCCAGCGCAGCATCGAGTATCCCTCCGCCAGATCCAGCACATACGCTCGATTGATCAGGCTGGGGACGAATAGCACCGGCAACCCGCCTTCAGGCCGGTAATCGAGCAGCCGTGTGCTGCCCTCGGACCAGACTTCCGGCGGGTCCCGCAATGTGCGGTGCCAGGGATGCCGGCGATAAGCCGCGATGCCTTCGATCAGCGCCGCATCCTGCCGCAGCGTCTCCTCGATCACCGCTTGCGGGAAGTCATTGCCGTGGTTTCCGTCCCGCACGGCGCTTTGGAGCGATCGCAGGATCGCCGCCGCGCTCGAGGTCTGCCAGTCGGCGTTCCAGAGTGGCGACGTGGCGCGCGAGACGTTCGATCTCAGCATCGCGAGCGTCAGATGCAGCAGCAGCGGGCGCGGGCCGCGGCGAATCAGCGGGCCGGGCCGTTCTGGCCGTTCCGTCATGCCCGGGGCCGCGCGGCAGCCCGCGCATGATTGCCGTCATGGTTCCAGCCCACAGGCCCATGATGGTCTGCCACGACTCGCGTATTTCGGGATCGGCCGCCATGGCCGACAATTCGCTCTGCCACAGTGTGATCCAGTCCCTGGCCAATGCCTGGGGATCGGGCAAGCCACGCCCGCGCCTGCCGGTAGCGGATTGGCCAGCTTCGTCCTGTCCGCCCGAAGCGGGGCCAGTGCCTTCGAAACCGCCGTCCATCGCCATGCGGCATCCATCCTCCTTCTCGACCGGACCATAGGCGCGCGCGGCAGATGACGAAACGTCAATCCGAACGACCCAGGGCATGCGGGGATGAATTCACTCTATCGCAAGTGCGAGATACGCGGTAGTGAAGGAGACTAAATACGAGGTAAGCATGGCTCTGTCCGCCGAGACCCTGTCGGATGCCAAACCCGGCGAAAAGCCTCCCGTCGTCGTTAAGAAGTATGCCAACCGGCGACTTTATAACACCGAGAGTTCCAGCTATATCACGTTGGAAAATCTGGCCGAAATGGTCCGGATCGGACGCGACTTCGTCGTTTATGACGCCAAGAGCGGCGACGATATCACCCGTGGTGTGCTGACCCAGATCACCGTCGAGGAAGAGGGTAAGGGACAGAACCTGCTGCCCACCAATTTCCTGCGTCAGTTGATCGGGATGTATGGCGGCCAGATGCAAGGTCTGGTGCCCAAATACCTGGAACATGCCATGACGTCGTTCGCCCAGCAGCAGGATCAGATGCGCGCGGCGATGCAGAAGACCATGGGCTCCTTATTTCCCTTCGGCAATATCGAGGAAGTGGGGCGCCAGAACATGGCCATGATGGAACGCGCATTCAGCATGTTTACCCCGTTCTATCGCGGTGCCGAACCCGCCAACCCGTCCGACGTTCATGGGTCGGAGATTGAGGCCCTTCGGGCGGAGATTGACCGTCTGCGTAAGGAACTGGAAGCCGCGAAGAAAAAGTAGCAGTCGGAACCAACCTCACTAGTTCTGTCCATACGGTGTGCCGATGCGGTGCCTGGCGAAAAAGCTCGGGCTTGAACTTTTTGGCATCGGCCTTTCCCGAGCCCTAACGTGGCACCACGGCCATGGCCGATGAATAATGACATTTTGACGCAGCACAGACGGTGGCGGTTTGCAGGCTTGGCCCTGCTCTATGCTGCCGTAATGCTGTATTCGAGCACCGTCATCGGTCCGGCTGGGATCAACTTCGTCTATCGCCCCCCCGCCGAGGCGCTGCGGTTGTTCCTGGCCACCCCTTACGTCGAACATGGATCCGACCAGCGCGCCGACTGGATCGGCAATCTGATGATGCTGGTACCATTCGGGTTCATCGTCGCCGGGGCGCTTTGGCCCCGCCGGGTATTGTTGCGGATTCCGGCCGCGATCGCCGCGATGGCGCTTTGCATTTGGGTGATTTTGGCGATCAAATACCTGCAGTTGTTCTTTCCGCCGCGCACGGTCACGCTCAACTACATCATCGCCCAGACGGTGGGGGCGGCGATCGGCTGTTGCGGCTGGGCCGCTTGGCACGTGCGGATGAACCGGCTGGCCGCAAGGCGCGATCTGGTCGGCGCCTTTGTCCTGGCGTTATCGCTCTATTCCGGCGCCTTGATCCTGTTTACCCTGATGCCGCTGGATTTCGCCCTGGATTCCGACGATCTGGCCGCGATGCTGCGACGCGTCCCTTCGACCGTGTGGGCGATACCGGGGACCGGGCGACCGCCGCAAGTCCGGGCAGTTCTGGTGTTCATGGCAGGGGCGGCGTTCATTCCGGTGGGCATGCTGCTGACCTTCACCCGCCGCCGGGTTTATCGGGTGACGCGCGGATTGCCGGCGGTGACGATCCTGGGATTGCTGCTGACAACCGGCGTTTACGCCCTGTCATCGCTGGTCATCAGCGCGTTTCCTGTGGCCCCGTCGATTCTGTATCGCACACTGGGCATTGTCATCGGAGCGGCAGCGCTGCGTTGGTTGGTGCGCCAGCCTCCCGACGCGCTTCGCCTCTGGTTGCGGCGTGCCGCGCCCTTTCTGGCGGTGCCCTATCTGGTGGGTGTGCTGGTGGTGAACCAGTTGATCTCCCGTTATTGGATGTCGTGGCATCAGGTTGTGCAACAGGCCTATCCGTTGGGTCTGCTGCCGCTGTTCGATTATTACATTGTCACCAAGGCCGAGGCGGCGAAAAACATCGTCGGCCATGTCGCGCTGTACCTGCCGGTCGGCGTTTTGTTCTGGATGCGCTATGGCCAGGGAGCCGTCGGCCGCGCGGGTGTGGTGGCAGGGCTGCTGTCGCTATGCGTTGAAGTTGCCCGGTATTTCCGCCCGGGTTTGGAGGGCGATTTCAACGCGGTAGTTGTGGCTGGACTGGCTGCGATGATGGGTGCGATCGCGATGCCGGGGGTATGGTCGATGTTCGTCGCGTTGGCCCGTCGTACAGGTCCGGCGGTGGTGCGGCGCTGGGACAGGGGAAAGGGATCGCCGATCGACGAGGAGCGCCCCATGGAAGTCGAAGAATTTTAGCCTTGAGTGCCCCAAGGAATACGGGGCGACCGTTAGGCCGCGCCGCATCGCGAGAATCAAAAGCTGTGGGTTAAGTGCGCCGCCTGCGAACAAGGCGGATACCGGCCATCCCGATGCCTAATATTCCCAGCGTCGCTGGCTCTGGCGCCGAAGTCGGGGACGTACTAAGACTTGAAAGCGTCATGACATACGGGCCGTTTGTGTCTGACTCGCTGCCGTTTGGATAGGTTCCAACATTCGATGCTGCTGAAGTGTTTGAATTAACGAAATATTCCCCTGAAAGATTGGTCGAGCCCGCATCCGTGCCGGTATCATCCACAGCGTAATTCCACATGGCGGACGCCCCGGGGGAGGCACTAGTATCGGTGCTGGTAAGTTCGATCCAGTAGCGTGTGTTGGCCGCCAGGGAAATCGGGGTAAACGCTGAGAACGAGTAAACGCCTGTTGCGCCGACGATGGATGATTCGGCGATCGACCCGAGGGACGCTAGCACAGCACCCGGAAAGGTCGAATTATCAGAATATAGAGCAACGGAAACTGTCCCGGTGCCTGTTCCCGCACCCAGATTCAGGTCAACCTGGCCGAGCGTAAAGCCGCCCGCGCCGGTTGAAAACGAATCAGCAAGAGGGCCATTATTGACCCCTGAAGTGAAGCTTTCCGCATTTATGTAGTCGCCGCCAATCGGGGCGCCGGTGCTAAACAACACGCTCGCTCGTGCATTTTGCGTGCCCAGCATTCCAGCCGTTACAAAAGCCATCAGCGCCAACCGCTGGAGTTTAACATTCATGGATCAGTCCTTCGCCCGGAAGTGGCACATATTCATATGAAAGCAATTAGCGTGCCGAAATAAATATCCATATAAATCAACTGTTAATGTCCGGGGTCTAAGTGGGTGTAAATTTCTCCGACACCCCACGGCATCATTATTCGAACAGCAGAGGCTAAATTTCTCCAAACAGCCGCAAATCGCTAAAATCGGTCCCATCGTGGTGCTTGCCGGTTCGAACCGGATCGCGAATGTCATTCTTTAGCCTGCAAGGGCCAAGAGATACGATCGGACAGTGTAAGAAATTCCGACATAGCGTCCTGCCAGATGCCCTGGGCGCTAAGGGCTCACAAACGTCTTGTCTGGAAAATGAAAATCCTGATAGTAACCCCATCGTCCTTCCCGGTTTCCGCGGACGGACTTTTTGTGCCGATGTTTGCGGGGCTAACAAAATGTCGAATGTGGTTCTGAAGTCGGTGTGTCTCGCGGGTGCCTTTGTATCTTCGCTGTGCGCTCACCAAGCCGCGGCAACTTGCTCGGCGCCGCTGACTCAGGCGCAGATTTCCACTGCGTTGGAGGGAAACTATGCCAGCGGATCGAACGGCAGCGAATCGTGGAATGAGGGTCATTGCGCGGGTAACTTATATGACTACAAAAAAGGCCCCACGGATCCTGTCGATCCACAAAAGCAAGTCGGCACCTACTCCTACGTGACAGTTGGGCGATCTGGCGCCGCCGTGAGATATTCCTACACCGGCGGTCCTATTTTCACCTATTTCGTGCAATCGATTTCCGGGGGGTCTTACCTATTTTGTCCGACCGGTGGCGGAGCTGATTTGACGATTACTGTGGTTAAGAAAGCCGGCTGTCCGTCTTCATAAAACGACGCCCATTTCGGACGGAAGCAAAGAACCATGAAATAGATGGATAATTAATTGTACAATAACAATATAATCCATGCGGGTCGAGACAAATAAAGTTGTTGCCACCTAGCTTGATTGTCGCAATCATTCGCACATGCGCCGCTGCCGCCATCACGGTATTCGTCGCTTTTTCGGTTTTCAGCTACCCATTAGCGAAATGGCCACTCATTGTCGGCATTCTGGGTTATGCTGGATTGTTGCTGTATCGTCCATCATGGTTCCTTGTCACGATACCCATTATCGTGCCGATTTTGGATGGCCGCCTTTGGACAGGCGGGGCTATGACTGCGGAGTCCGACCTTTTTGTTGCCACCGCGGTTGCGGTTCTGTTGATTCGTTACCGCCCGGCCGTGGCGGACCTGCGGTTGACCGCCTCCCTCAGCATCGTTGTTACCGGTTTGGCGGCATCCTGGCTTATCGGCACAACAAGCGGCATTCTTTCTCCCTTCGGCGCCCCCCACTCCGACAACGTGTTCCTGCGCCCCGACAATGCCCTCCGCATGGCGAAAAGCCTGATCGAGGCGCTCGCACTGCTGCCCTTCATCCGCCAACGCCAACGCCTCTATGGTGACGCTGTCACCCGGCTGGGCTGGGGCTTCGCCGCCGGGCTGGTCGCTGTAACGGCCATCGTGGTCGCCGAACGCCTGCTGTTCGCCGGGTTCCTCGACTTCAGCACCGACTATCGCGTGGCCGGCCCATTTTTCAGCATGCGAGTC
>DAIEHR010000317.1 GCA_027353465.1 Acetobacteraceae bacterium
GATAGATCGGAATCCCCCGCCCCAGATCGATCATGGTGCGATCGACCAGCTCCACCGCCTCCGGGTCGAGCGCGACGATATGACGCGAGGCCTCCATCGCCTTACGAAACGTCGGGAACTGGCAAATCCCCAGGACCTTGCGTGGCTTGATCGGATGCAGCGTCAACTCGATCGCCGCCGAGAACGCCAGCGTGCCCTCCGACCCCACCAGCAGGCGCGCGAGGTTGTCCCGGCCAGACGCGCTTGCCGCCGAAGTCAGCGCATCGATGTTATAGCCGCCGACCCGCCGAAGCTGCTTGGGGAAACGGGCGGCGATTTCCTCGGCCTCCGTCGCACCCAGCGCGCGCAGGCGCTGGATTAGCTCCACAATAGTCGCTGGCGTGCGTTCGCCGATTGTGTCTGGCACGATCCCGAACCGGTGCTGCGACCCATCCGACAGGATCGCCTCGATCGCACGCACATTGTCCGCCATCAGCCCATACCGGATCGACTTCGACCCGCAGGAATTGTTGCCCGCCATCCCGCCGATCGTACACCGGGCGTGCGTGGACGGATCCACTGGAAAGAACAGCTTGTCCGAACGGAGGGCGTTGTTCAAATGGCCCAGGACCAGACCCGGCTCCACCAGCGCCGTCCCGGCAGCGGCATCCACATGCAGGATGCGCCGCAGATGCTTCGAGCAATCGATCACCAGCGCCCGGTTCACCGTCTGGCCACACTGGCTGGTGCCCCCGCCACGCGCCAGGACCGGAACGCCCTCATCCCGAGCGATGGACATCGCCGCCACGACGTCGTCGATGGTTTCCGGCACGATGACGCCCACCGGCTCCATCTGATAAATTGACGCATCCGTACTGTACCGGCCCCGGCTGGCTCGGTCGAACAGCACCTCGCCCTTGATGTTGCGGGCCAGGCGCATCGCGAAAGCCGCGTTGTCCGGCATGATCGAGTCGGCAATAGTGGCGCTCATGGGGGCGGATCAACCTGGGGTTTGGGTACGTGAGTGCAGCATTGGCAAACGCCGCGCGCCACCGCAAGCCACCCCGGCGTTTAGAACGCGACCTGGGTGCCGATCCGCGGCCCCGGCGGCGGCCCTGGATGCCCGTTGCGAACCAATGGAACCCCCAGGTGAACCTGAACGCGGCCGTGGGGCACCCCCGACCTGACGCTAATCCTCTCCACCCACGATTCCGGCGGCCCGGCCCTATCCAGGCAGTTGCGGCAGGCCCCCGTATCCAGGAACAGAACCGGCAACAACGGCTGCGCGTCCGACAGTGAGGGGAACAGCCCGGTCTCGATCGCGGCAGATGCCACTCGCGTTGATGCGATCATCGACCCCTATCCTGACCTGACAACAGCATCCGGGATCGACCAGGCACGAGTTGGCTTATCGAGCACCCGAGGCGGTGGACCAGGGAATAACGAGGACGGCTTGCGACGAAACCTGGATTGCACCGTCATCAATATGATCCACGATATCAACAAGCAAAGCGGATCGGCTTCGATCCGCACGGCGAAGGGCGCCAGAAAACAGCCATCTCGCGGCGTCCACGCTAGTGCCTCAGTTTGAAATTGGCCCCCGCACTACGCGATGGTGTGCCTCTACACCGTGTTCCATAACTACGTTCGCATCCACAAGGCCCTGAAATGCACCCTGGCGATGGCAGCAGGGCTGAGTAAGACGCTTTGGAACGTGAGCGATCTTGTTGCTATGATCGATGAAGCGGGGGAGGCGCGAAGAAGCGTGGTCTATACAAGCCGAGGGCGGCGTAGCCACACTCCAAAAGCGAAACCCCGCGAGGGCCAAGTGGCTGTCGCGGGGTCCTATCCGTCCGGTCTCGTATACCAAGCAGTGACGAAAACCGGCTCACCTCGATAACCAAGCATGATCGGCTCAGGCGTGCAATTCACTCTTTTCGACGAATTACGACGCTCCATTTCAGCCGACCGCTTAGGCACATACCTTACGGCAGCGGGATTTGACCACGACCGCGCACTGAAGCTGTATGTTTGGAATGCATGTATAGGCGAGGCATTCCATTTGCCAGTCCAGGGGGTGGAAGTGGCCCTTCGCAATTGCGTGAACGGTACGCTTTGCACGGTTTTTGGCGATGATTGGTGGAATGCGCCTAAATTTCTTACGATAGCCGATAGGGAGCGCAAGAGCGATATCGAAACGGCAATAAGGCGCATACAAAACCGTGGGAAGCCTCGGGTCACCAGCCAGATTGTCGCTAATCTTTCATTCGGTTTTTGGGTGGGGTTGCTCCAACCCCGCTACAATCCGCCCATATGGGCATATCATCTCAAAACGTCGTTCATCAATCTGCCGGACGGAAAGAATCGGTATGACCTCGCAGCGTCAGCGAAACAGGTCGCCGATCTGCGCAATCGCATTTGGCACCACGAGCCAATTTTTCGCATGGACCTTTCGGGTGAGTATCGGGCCGTCATGGAGCTTCTGACCTGGCTATGCCCTATCAAAGCTGCGTGGCTTCGACCTCAATGTCGAGTTCCCGGATTGTTGCGCCAAAAGCCGTAATTTCAAACTGAGGCACTACCGCGTCCACAAGCCAAGCCCCGCCACGTCCCCCATATCTTCACGGCCGTGAGCGGCCCTCACCCGTCCTTCGCGTTAAAAACCCCCCGGCCCAGCAACGCCCGCGAAAGCCCAAATGGCTACCCCGTCCCGTGCCTCACGCCAATTGACATTATTCCTATATTCACCTAAAAATCCGGAATGGAAACCCAGACACCACCCATAGACCTACAGGCGCAGGCCTACCGCCACCTGATGCACACACTGATCGCCCTGCTTCCGCCCCCGATCGAGGACACCCTGGAAGCCACCCTGGCCCGAAACCACGCCGCGATCGCCAGAATAGCCGCCCTGGCCCCCGTCAACGCCGAAGAGGCCGAACTCGCAGCCCAATGCATCTCCGCCCGGGCTCAGGCCGAAGACCTGCTCCGCTTGATCCGCGGCCACGCCGACGACATAAACATCGTCATCAAGCTGAACGTCCAGTACGCGTCAATGATCCGCGCCTCGCTGTCCGCCCACAACCGCCTGCTGCGCGAACAGCAGCAGCGCCGCAAACGCGAAACAACCCACGGCGCCGCCGACCAGGACGAATGGACCCGTCACATCGCCGCCGAAGCCATGCTGGGTGCGGTCCCAAGCGTGCCCCAAGGTCCGAAAATCCCAAAACAAGAGACAACATCCCACATACAGAATGACGAGACGCCCAAGAGACGCCCAGACCCCGAATTCCACACAATTGCCAGCGTCCAAGCCAGCCTGGACACCGCGATGCGTGCCCTGATCCCAGACTGGAAGCCACCCGCCCCACCAGGACCGAAAAACGCCACCCAACAGCGACCAGCCTGACCAAAAGCCCCCCGGCCTCGCGAAGAAGCTGTCGAACCGGAACCCGCGTTTAACCACGTCCATCGTGCCGGTCACCCCTGGCCAGCCGCGAAAGGTTGCGTAGGATGTGAGATCGCTTTCAGGAGTTCCACATGCCCTTCGCCAATACAGACGACGGTGTCCGCCTCTACTATGAGGAAACCGGCTCCGGCACGCCCGTGATCTTCGTGCATGAATACGCCGGCGATCACCGGGCATGGGAAGCCCAGATGCGCCATTTCGGCCAGCGTTATCGCGCGATCACCTATGGCGCGCGAGGCTATCCGCCGTCCGACGTCCCCGACGATGTGTCGAAATACTCCCAGGCACGGGCGGCGGACGATATCGCCGCGGTGCTGGACCATTTGAAGATCGACAAAGCCCATGTTGTCGGCCTGTCGATGGGTGGGTTCGCTACCCTGCATTTCGGCTTCCGCCATGCCACCCGGGCGCTGTCGCTGACGGTGGCCGGCTGCGGCTATGGCGCCGAAAAAGGCCAGCGGGACAAATTCCGCGCCGAGGTCGCCGCCGTCGCGGCGTTCCTGGATGAAAACGGCATCGAGGCCTTCGCCGCGAAATACGCCTACGGCCCAACCCGCGTGCAGTTCGAAAATAAAGATCCCCGCGGTTTCGCCGAGTTCAAGCAGCAACTATCGGAACATTCCGTCATCGGCGCCCGCAACACCCAGTTGGGCGTGCAGGGGGAACGGCCGTCCTTGTACGATCTGGTGGACCAGATGGCGGCGCTGACGGTGCCCACCCTGATCCTGACGGGCGATGAGGACTGGCCCTGCCTGCAGCCGGCGCTGCTGATGAAGCAGACCATCCCGTCATCGGCACTGTCGGTGATGCCGAACTGCGGCCATACCATAAACCTGGAAGACCCGGACCAGTTCAACCGACTGGTTGGCGCGTTCATCGTGCAAGTGGATGCCGGCCGCTGGCCGAAGCGTGACCCTCGGACGATGGTGACCTCGATCACCGGCATGAAATGACCCGGCCACCCCCGGCACCGACGGTGGTGTGATTGGACCGCTCGCTGCAAGCGCCAATATCGTGCGAGTGATGCGTAGCTGTGTGCCTGTGCTGCTGGTTCTCGCTCTGTCTGGATGCGGGTCCGTTCTAACTGCCTCGACATCGGACGTGGCGGGCATCGCCGGTGCCGGCGTTGCCGGCGCCGTGACCAAAAGCGCCGCCGCGGCAGCCGGCATCGGCTTGGGTATCGCCGCCGGCGCCAACGCCGGCCTGCAGTACACGGAGCGAGACGCCCACGCCGCTGAACAGGATGAGATCGCAGCCGTTGCCGGAACGCTGGAACCGAATGTCGTTGGACATTGGGAAAACACGCATATCATTCCGATCGACCCGAATGAACACGGCGATCTTGTGGTTACACGGCTAGTCGGGTCCGACTCGTTCAGTTGCAAGGAAATCGTATTTTCGGTCGATACGGTTGAGAACGAGAAGCCGCATAAAGCGTTCTACACCGCAACAGTCTGCCTCGACGGCACCACTTGGAAATGGGCCTCCGCCGAACCGGCCACCGCTCGGTGGGGCAGCCTGCAGTGAGGGCGCTGCCGCTGGCAGCGCTGGTTTTGCTGGCGGGCTGCACCTCCTCGGCGCGGGTCACCGCTGTTGTTACCGGTGGCGTCGCGGGTGCATCCACCGGTAGCCCCGCTATCGGTTTCCTGGTCGGTGTCGTCACCGATGCCGCTGCCAACTACGTGGTCCGGGTCGTCGGCCGAACCCGCCAGGGCGCGGAACAGGATGCCATCGCCGCGGCCGTCGGCGATCTGCCCGTTGGAACGTCGGCGAACTGGAAGATCGAACACACGATCCCGATCGGCGACGAACATGGCCGGTTTCAGGTGGTGCGCGCGATCGATTCACCATTGGCCGCCTGCAAGGAAATCGCCTTCTCGGTCGAGGACGGCAAGGACAAGTCCTGGTACACGGCCAACGTCTGCAAGCAGGCAGACACCTGGAAATGGGCATCCGCCGAACCGGCTGTCGCGCGTTGGGGATTCTTGCAGTAGAGCAAGCCCGACAATCGTCCGCAGGGAGTCCATGATGTCGCAGCCAACCGAAACCATTACCGCCGGCGGAGCAATTCTGGCGCGCCTGAAGGTCGTCGGCGTGGACTACATTTTCGCCAACTCCGGCACTGACTTCCCGCCCATTATCGAAGGCCTGGCCGAGGCCGGCGCCAAGGATATCGACCTGCCCAAGGCGATCGTGATCCCGCATGAACACGCCGCGATGGGCATGGCGCACGGCTATTATCTGGCGACCGGCCGCGCCCAGGCGGTGATGGCGCATACCAATGTGGGCCTCGCGAATTGCGCGATCGGCGCCATCAACATGGCCACCGAACACGTGCCGGTGCTGCTGTTCTCTGGCCGCACCCCGACCCTGGAGCAAGGGCGCCCCGGCGCCCGCACCGTCCCCATCGGCTGGGGCCAGGAGATGCGCGACCAGACCGCGCTGATCCGGGAAGCAGTGAAGTGGGACTACGAACTGCGCTTTCCCGAACAGGCGCTGGAGGTGGTGGACCGCTCCTATGCCATCGCCACGTCCACGCCGCGCGGACCTGTGTATGTTAGCCTGCCGCGTGAAGTGCTGTGCGGCCAATGTCCATCTGGTGGGCTCAACGAACCAAGCCGGATGGCCCCGGCCGGCTTCGCCCCCGCCCAGGCTGCCCTGGCGCAGGCCGCCGCGCTGCTGGCTGCGGCTCGTCGGCCGGTGATCGTCGCGCAACGCGGCGCCGGATCGGCCGAGGGCTTCGCCGCGCTGGCCGAACTGGCCGACACATGGGGTATCCCGGTCGTGCAGTACTGGGCAATCCAGTTGGCGATCGCAACGGATCACCCGATGTGTGTCGGTTCGAGCCCGGAGCCGTGGCTCAGCGAGGCTGACGTCGTGTTGGTGCTGGACAGCCTGGCCCCCTGGTCGCCGGAAATCCACAAGCTGGCGCCCGGCTGCAAGGTGATCCAGGCCGGGCCGGACCCGCTGTACAGCCGGTTTCCGGTACGCAACTTCCAGGCCGATGTCTCGCTGGCCGGGGAGCTGACCGATATCGTGCTGGGCCTGTCTCATGCGCTGCGCGCCCATCGCCCCGATCGTGAGCGGCGGGAGATGGTCGCGGCGAAGGCGGCGGCAATCCGGACCGCGACGCTGCGCGCGGCCAAACAGGGCGGCACCGGCGAGCGGATGACCAAGGACTGGGTCAGCCTTTGCCTGTCGCGCGCGATCGAGGGCATGGACGCGACCGTGCTGTCCGAACTCGGCTGTCCGTTGGATTCACTGACCCTGCGAACAACCACAAGCTGGTATCAGGAACCGCATTCCGGCGGCCTGGGATGGTCGTTCCCCTGTGCGTTGGGGATGCAGCTCGCCCGCCCGGACGCGGTGATCGTCGCCACCATGGGCGATGGATCGTACATGTTCTCCAATCCGGTGGCATGCCACCAGATCGCCGAGGCCATGGGATTGCCGGTGCTGGTGCTGATTCTGAACAACCGCGAATGGGGCGCGGTGCGCAAGTCGGTTCTGGGCACCTACCCGGACGGGTATGCGTCCCGGATGAACCAGATGCCGCTGGTGTCCTTGGAGCCCTCCCCGGATTTCACCAAGGTGGCCGAGGCCAGCCGGGCCTGGACCGCGAAAGTAGAGGCGCCGGGGGAACTGGCAGGGGTGCTGGCGGCGGCTTTGGAGCATGTCCGCGCGACGCGGACCCAGGCGCTGGTGGAGATCGGTGTGGCGCCTTGACCTCAATGTCGGCTTGGACCTGGGCCACGTGCTCTTCTGAAGGTCCAGCCGGACCCGCTAGCTCGAGCATTGGAGTTTGAGCCCCGCCGAGGGGCGCACCCCCTCAATCCGCGTAGGCGATCCCCCAGGCATTTTCCCCGTTCCTGGGCGGCTCGCACCAGATCGGCACCGCATTCCGGGTCCGCACGTTCGGCTCATGCCCCATCGCCCCGCGGATCGCTCGGAACAGCGCGCCGTGTGCCACCACCAGCACCTCCGGCGGGCGGGCGATGCACCGGTTGATCGCCGCCACCGCGCGGGTGGTCAGGGCCGGAAAGCTCTCCGCGCCCTCGGGCGTCAGCAATCCGTCCACCCAGGGTTGGAACCACTCGCCCATTGGCTTGCCTTCCATCACCCCGAAGGCAACCTCTCGCAGTCCGTCGTCGTACTGCACTGGCAGCCCCAGTTCCGCCGCCGCGATTTCCGCCGTCACCCGGGCCCGGCCGAGCGGGGAGGCGATGACATGTTTGATGTTGCCCTTGCCGCGCAGCAGCAGGGCGGCTGACCTGGCCTGCGCCAACCCGGTTTCGTTCAGCGGGATATCGACGTTCCCCTGCGACAGATTCTGCGTGTTCCAGTCGGTTTCGCCATGGCGCAGGAACCAGAACGCGACGGGGTGGATCGTGTGGGCGGGGGAAACATTCATTGGATCAGGCCAGGCCTTCCTGTTGCATCACGCGTTGAACGGCGGGCCGAGCCAGCATCCGAACCAAATGCGCGGCGCAGTTCGCCGGCAGGGTCATACTGAAGTGCTTCGACCAAAGCTCGACGTAAAATATAGCCGAGTCGGCAATGGAGAACTTGCCGAGAGCGTATTCCCGGCCCTCCAGCGCCGCGTCGATCAAGGCAAACCCACGTTCGACGATGTCCCGGCCCCGGGCTTTCACCGCGTCCTCATCCCCCGGATTGGGGGTAAAGGCGCTTGGGCGGAACAGCCGGCCGAAGCCCTGCATGTGCATGGTGGCAATCACGTAGTCCATGAGTTCGAGCGCCCTGCCCTGAGCATCGATATCGTCCGGCAGCAAGTCGGCGAACGGGTTGGTCCTGGCCAACCAATAGGCGATGGCCGGATATTCGGTCACGATAGAGCCATCGTCCTTCGCCAGGGTCGGCACCTTAGACTTCGGGTTCACCGCCGTGAACGTCGGCTTGAAATGCTCCCCCTGCTGCAGGTTCATCCGCTCGATCTCATAGGGCTTGCCAATCTCCTCCAGCAGAACGTGTATGCCGATGGAGCAGGCGCCGGGCGAATAATAGAGTTTCATTGCGAGTCTCCTGTGCCGAAGCCAGTGTGGCCGATCATCGGGATGGCGTGTCGGGCTAAGTCTAGCAGGCCGGCCAGCGGGCGCGAAGTCAGCGCCGCCTGTGGCCGTCACCCTAACGGCGTGGGATTACCGCCACGCCCCCACCGCTGGCCGATCCAGCCCCAAATTCTCCCGCAAGGTCTTCCCGGCATAATCCAGATGGAACAGCCCCCGGCGCTGCAGTTCGGGCACCACCAGGCGGGTGAAATCCTCATAAGTCCCAGGAACATGCGACGCAGCGATCACGAACCCATCGCATGCTCGGGTGGAGAACCATTCCTCCAACCCATCGGCCACGTCCTTGGCACTGCCAACAAACCTGGGATGATCGTGAAACGTCCCGCGCTGGGTTATATTGATGAAATCGCGCGGCGTCGGCAGCCGGTCGCCGAGTTCGCGCCGGATGCGGTCACGCATACCCTGCATGCCAGTCCAGGAGTCGATCTCCTCCTGCGTGAACGGCTTATCGATGGGCTGCCTGGCGAAATCGAAGTTCAGCACCTCCGACAGCAGCGCCAGGCTGTCGATCTCCTTTGGCAGGGTATCGATAAACGCCGCCTGGTCTTCGGCTTCGGCGCGAGTTTCGGCTACGACCGTATAGACACCTGCGCAGACGAAGACCTTGTCCGGGTTCCGGCCAGCGGCTACCACCTGAGCCTTGAAGGACGCGTAATCCCGCTGCGCCTGACCCAACGCATGATAGTTGACGAAGATGCACTCCGCCCATCTGGCGGCGAAACGCTGGCCGCGTCCGCTCTGACCTGCCTGGATCAGGACGGGGTGGCCTTGCGCCGATCGGGGCACGGTGAACGGGCCGCGCGATTGAAAGAAGTCGCCCTTGTAATCCAGCCGGTGAACCTTCTCGGGATGCGCGAACAGGCCGGTTTCCCGATTGGCCTCGATGGCGCCGTCCTCCCAGGTATCCCAGTGGCCCATCACCACTTCCATGAACTCATCGGCGCGGTCGTAGCGCCGGCCGTGCTCGTCGTGCGACAGATGGCCCATGTTCAGCGCCTCCCCGTCGTTCATCGAGGTGACGACGTTCCAGGCGGCACGCCCTTCGGTCAGCAGGTCCAGCGTGGCGAAGACGCGGGCGACATGAAACGGCTCATAATAGGTAGTGGAATAGGTTGCCCCCAGGCCGAGGCGTTCCGTGGCCATGCCCATGGCGGTCAGGATCGTGACCGGATCCATCTTCACGCAGCGGATGCCGTTGGCGACGGTCTGGGCGTGGTCGCCCCCGAACAGGTCCGGCATTGCCAGGCGATCGTCGAAAAACCCAAGATGGAATTTGCCCGCCTCCAGCGCCCGGCCGATGCGGCGATAATACTCGGCCGAGGTGAAATCCGGCGCAGCCTTGGGGTGGCGCCATGAACCGACGAAGTTGCTACAATTTTGGGCTTGCAGGAAGCCCACCAGTGTCATTTGGCGCATGTGCCTCGTTTCCCCCAACCGTCTTCCGAACCGTTCTACACCCCACTGGAAAGATCGCAAAAGCTGTCAGAAAGGCGCTTGCATTCCCAAACGATCCCGCATAGAACCCGCCACCTGATCGGAGCGCGGGCGTAGCTCAGGGGTAGAGCACAACCTTGCCAAGGTTGGGGTCGAGGGTTCGAATCCCTTCGCCCGCTCCAGATTTTCT
>DAIEHR010000331.1 GCA_027353465.1 Acetobacteraceae bacterium
CGGCTCCACCGTCGTGGGCAAGCAGCTTGCGGCGCTTGCCGGCGCGCACATGAAGCGGGTCACGATGGAACTGGGCGGCCATGCCCCGGCGATCGTCTTCGACGACGCCGACGTCGATCTGGCCAGCCGCATGCTGGCCGGCGCGAAGTATCGCAACGCCGGGCAGGTTTGCGTGTCCCCGACCCGCATGCTGGTGCAGGAAAAGGTCTATGAGCAGTTCGTGGAAGGCTTCGTCGCCCACACCAAGAAGCTGAAAGTCGGCGATGGGCTGGAAACCGGCACCACGATGGGGCCGCTGGCCAATCCGCGCCGCGTCGCGGCGATGGAAACCTTCATCGGCGATGCCCGGCAAAAGGGTGCGACCGTGCGCACCGGCGGTAACCGCATCGGCAACAAGGGCAACTTCTTTGAACCGACGGTGCTGACTGATATTCCGATGGAAGCCCGCGTGCTGCATGAGGAACCGTTCGGCCCGCTGGCGCTGATTTCGCCGTTCCGCAGCCTGGACGACGTGGTGACCGAGGCGAACCGCCTGCCGTTCGGTCTGGCGTCCTATGCCTTCACCCGTTCGGCGAAGACCGCAAACGCCATCGCCAGTGGGGTCGAAGCCGGCATGATGACCATCAACCACATGGGCCTGGCGCTGCCGGAAGTGCCATTCGGCGGGATCAAGGACTCCGGCTACGGGTCCGAGGGTGGGTCGGAGGCGATCGAGGCCTATCTGAACACCAAGTTCGTCACCCAAGCCGGATTGTAAGGCTGGATGTCGCGGCCGGCGGGACACCCCGCCGGCCGTTGTCTATTTAGACCCCGACCATCACGTCGGACGCCTTGATCACGGCGAAGGCTTTCATCCCGGCCTTGAGACCCAGCTCCTCCGCCGCCTCATTGGTGATGGAGGCGGTGACAGTCACGTCCCCGCTAATCGCGATCGTCACATGGGTCGTTGTCGCCCCGGGCTTGACGGTGACGATCGTGCCGGGAATTTGGTTACGGGCGGACAGCTTCATCGTACGGCTCCATTGGGAATAACGCAGGCACCTTCGGCTATCCGTCTGACGCGGTGAAGCGAAAAGTCGCATTCGTATACGCTGTTAACGGTTTCTCAATCTTTGGGGTCCACAAATGGAAACGGCGGTCGAATCACCGACCGCCGTTCACCAAGGAGGAACCGATGGCTCGAGCCCATCATTGTTCCCTGTGGCGAATCATTGTGATTTTGACGATCAAAGTCAAGATCATTCTGAAGCGCTAGCAGGGAGAGGGCCAGTTCTTCGGAACTGGCCTACTCCTCGGTCTTCGCTTTACATGCGATAGTATTCAAACAGTCGTCGTCACCCACTACTCCGAAGCACCGCCGCGCGCCGCGCGTTGCAGCGCCGTCAGGTGCTTCCGAGCAGCGGCGGCGCAGTCCTCCTCGATGGCGCGGTAGCGTGTTACCACCGACTGCCCCAGTTCGGTCAGGCTGGCACCACCCCCACCGCTGCCGCCAGCCGCCGTCTGCACCACCGGCGCACCCAGGGTGGCATTCAGATCCTCGACGAGTTCCCAGGTCCGCCGATAGGAAATATGCAGCGCGCGCCCCGCCGCCGAGATCGATCCCGATCGCGCGATCTCCTCCAGTACTGCCACCTTGCCTGGCCCGATACGGGCGCCGGATGCCAGATCGACACGAATGCTCAGCCGGTTCGATGCCTTGGCGGACGCGGATGATTTTGCCTTGGACGCTGTCATGCCGCACCGAAACACGCCGCGCGCCCGAGATCAATCGTTCCCTGCGGGGTCTTCCGGCCGATCGCTTTTCGCTATATCCCACAGGATATATCGTTGTGCCAGGGAGACCACCCATTTGCAGCGCCTGATCGCGATCCTGATTCTGCTATCGGCGGCCCCGGCCGTTGCCGCAACCGTATCTGACGCCACCGGGCGAACGGTCGCCATCCCCGACACGCCGCAACGGGTACTTCCCGCGGGCCCGCCAGCCGCTGTGCTGCTGGCGGCCATCGCCCCCGCCCAAATGCTGGGCTTTCCTGGTTCGGTCAGCGAATCGGCGCGCGCGCTGCTAGCACCGGCAGCCACCGGCAAGGACAGCGTGCCGCGCCTGACCGGCGGCGGCGACATGCGCGAAGCAATCGAAAAGCTGCATCCTGACGTGATCATCGACTACGGCGACATCTCGCCGCGCTACCAGCAGCTGGCGCGCGACACCCAGCAGAAGACCGGGATTCCAACCCTGCTGTTCGACGGCTCGCTGGACCAGATTCCCACGGTTGCGCGGGCGCTGGGCCGCATCCTGCACCAACCGGTCCAGGCCGAGGCAGTAGCCCGATTCGCCGAGGCTATTCTCGCCCTGCCCGTTCCGGCCACATCCCACCCGCGCGTCCTGTATGCGCGGGGCGAGGATGGATTGCTTGTCGCCGCGCCCAACACCGAGGTTACGGCGGTCTTTGCCCGCCTAGGCTGGCAGGTCGTTGCACCAGACGGCAGCGGCACCTTCCGCCACGCGACCATCGAAGCGATCCGAACACTGGATCCAGATGTCATCATCCTGGCAAACCCAGAAGCCCGGTCGGTGCTGACTACCGAACCCTGGGCCGGCCTGCGGGCGGTTCGCCAATCACGGGCGTACATCGCCCCATCGGAACCATTCGGCTGGATCGAGGAGCCGCCGTCGATCAACCGCCTGCTGGGTGTAGCCTGGCTGCAAGGGGCAGACCCAACGACGCTCGCCGCGCTGTTCAACACGATTGTCTATAACCATGTCCTGACACCCGCACAGCTTGTCGCGGTCGCCGGGACCACCCAGCAGCTCAAACCCTGACCCCGCGAGGCGCCATGCGCATTGTTCTGTTCCTGCTCCTGCTGCTCGCCCCGCTACAGGCCAGGGCCGAAGGATTGACGATATTCTCGGCCGCCAGCCTGACGGATGCGATGAAGGACATCGCCGCCCTGTGGGTGAAAGCCGGCCACGAGGCGCCCCGCCTGTCGTTCGGCGCCAGTTCCACCCTCGCCACCCAGATCAGGCAAGGTGCCCCGGTTAATCTGTTTGCCTCCGCCGACGAAAAGTGGATGGACGATCTGGCGCGCCACGACCTGATCGCCGCTGGCACCCGCAAGGACCTGCTGGGGAACGACCTGGTGCTGGTGGTGCCAGCGGACCATGCCGTGCACGTCGATATCAAGCCAGGATTCGACCTGGGCGCCCTACTCGGTCCAGACGGCCGCCTCGCGACCGGCGATCCGGCGCATGTGCCCGTGGGCATCTATGCCGAACAGGCGCTGCGGAAACTGGGCCTGTGGGAGAAATTCGGCCCGCGCATAGCCGCCGCCGCCGATGTAAGGTCCGCCCTGCTGCTGGTCGAACGCGGTGAGGCGCCAGCCGGTATCGTCTATGGTACCGACGCCGCGGTATCGAAGGCGGTCACCGTGGCGGGCGTATTCCCCGAAAACAGCCACGATCCCGTCACCTACCCGTTTGCGCTCATCAAATCCGGGGACACGCAAGATGCGCGCGCATTCCTGGCGTTCCTGTCCACCCAAGCCGCCCGGGACATCTGGGTTGGGCGCGGCTTTAAGGTTGAGTAACGGAGGCTGTCGTGCGTACGCCCACCATTTCCAGGGCAAACTGGGCCATTTGCTTGCCGACATCGTCGATCGACAGCCGGCCACCCGGTTGGTACCAAGTGTACGCCCAACTCACCATGCCGCCGATTGCCAGCGCCGCGACACGCACGTCCCCGACACTGAACGCACCGGCCTTGGCACCCTCGTCCAGCAGATCGCTCAACAACCGGTCGAACCGTTTGCGCAGCCCGTTGATTTCAGCGAGCCCCGCCTCCGACAGGTTCTTTTCTTCGCGGAAATACACCGCGATATTGGCCTGACGCTGCAACACCACGCTGGTAAAATTGACTACACCGTAATACAGCCGTTCCTCTGGACTGCCGCCCCGTTCGGCGGCATCGGCGATCGCGGCGAGCGACATCTCGATGGTCGGGCGGCAAATCGCCTCCAGCAGTTCCACCTTGCTGCGGAAATGCGTGTAGATAAACGGCTTTGTTACCCCCAGCTTGCCGGCGATATCGTCCAGGGTGGTGCCGCTGAACCCACGCTCATAGAACAGCTTGACCGCCTCCTCCAGGATGCGATCGCGCTTATAGGCCGATATTTCTTCACGCATGACGTCTTAACCCAATGGCACCCGCTGCATATTAGCAGGAATCGGTCGCTGGGACCATGTCTCGCAATCAACCAACGGTTTCCCGACCCATTGCCAGGAACTTCTCCCGCCGCTTCGCCCGCAGCGCCGCGCCATCCATCCCGTTCAGGCCTGCCAGCGCCTCCTGGATCGCTCGGCTAACCGACTGCAACGTCGCCACCCTGTCACGCTGCGCCCCGCCCAGCGGTTCGGTCACGATCTGGTCGATCAGCTTCAGGCGCAGCAAATCCTCCGCGGTCAGTCGCAGCGCCTCGGCCGCGGCCGAGGCTTGCGCCGCATCGCGCCACAGGATCGACGCGCACCCTTCCGGGGAGATAACAGAATAGATCGCGTGTTCCAGCATCAGCACACGGTCGCCCGCCGCCAGCGCGATCGCGCCGCCCGACCCGCCTTCGCCAATGATCGTCGCCACCACCGGAACAGGGGCCTCCAGACACGCCGCGATCGAGCGGGCAATCGCCTCCGCCTGACCGCGCGCCTCGGCATCGATCCCCGGAAACGCGCCGGAGGTATCCACGAAGGTCAGCACCGGCAGGTTGAACCGGCCGGCAAGCTCCACCAGGCGGCGGGCTTT
>DAIEHR010000353.1 GCA_027353465.1 Acetobacteraceae bacterium
ACAATCATGCGCGAGACGCTCCGCGTGCAGGTCGGCATCGCGACCGATCCCGGAACGCGGGCGCGGAATGAGGACTTCGCTGCCTGCCTGGCCCCCGAACCCAGCCGCCCCAGCGTGGTGGCCGTCGTTGCCGACGGTGTAGGTGGCGCCAAGGGCGGCCGGGTCGCCGCCGAATCCTCGGTACGCCTGTTCCTCGACGCGATGGAGGAACTGAACCCGTTGCGCGGCGTCAAGGCGAACGCCGTGACCGCGCTGGAAGCCATCAACCGCTGGCTGAACACTCAAGGTCAGACCGACACCTCCCTATCTGGCATGGCCTGCACCTTCACCGCGCTCATTCTGCTCGGACGACAGATGCATGCCGTGCATATCGGCGACTCGCGGCTGTATCGCTTGCGGGACGGCGTGCTGACTCGGCTGACCACCGACCATGTTCCCAGCCGCTCCGCCATGCGCAACATGCTGACCAGGGCGCTGGGTGCTCAATCGGATATCCGCATCGACTACGACCAGGAAGCGTCCCGCACCCACGACCGCTATTTGCTGTGCTCCGACGGCGTTCACGGCGGCCTGTCGGACAGCACGATCCGCCAGGAACTCGACCGCCGGGCCTCACCGGAGGAAACTGCCCGGAAACTGGTGGAAACCGCCCTTCAGGCGCGTATCGGCGACAACGCCACCGCCCTGGTCGTGGACCTGATCGCACTGCCCGAGGCCGATCAATTCGACCTGGAATCAGCCGTCAACAGCCTGCCCATCATCCCCGCGCCGAAATCCGGCGCCGTCATCGACGGCTACACGCTGAGAAAAATGCTGTCCGACAGCCGCTACAGCCGGGTATTCCAGGCCGCCAGGGACGGGCGCGCCGTGATCCTAAAATTCCCCAAGCCGGCGATCGGGGCGGAGCCGGTGCTGCGACTAGCCTTCCTGCGCGAAGCCTGGATCGCCGCCCGTATCCGCAGCCCCTGGATCGCCGAGGTCATCGAAGACCCAAGGTCGGTTCTGTACACCGCGATGCCGCTTTACGAAGGCGAAACACTGGAACAACGGCTGCAACGACCCCCGCGCGTCTCCCGCATCGAGGGCATCGTCATCGCCGCGAAACTGGCGAAGGCGGTGGCGGCGCTACACCGAGCGGGGGTGGTCCATCGGGATATCAAGCCGGAGAATGTGATTCTGCAACCGAACGGCGGCCTGAAACTGCTGGACCTTGGCGTCGCCCGCCTGCCCAACATCCAGGATTTCCCCGCCGCCACGGTTCCCGGAACCCCTAGCTACATGGCGCCGGAAGTGATCGAAGGCCAGCCAGGCGACGAACGATCCGACATCTTCGCGTTGGGCGTGACGTTGTTCCGGATGTTTACCGGCACGTACCCGTATGGTGAGGTCGAAGCATTCTCCCGTCCCCGCTTCAACCGCCCGCCCGCGTCGATCGCCGCTTTGCGGCCTGATCTGCCGGCCTGGCTGGATCAGGTGCTGCTGCGTCTGATCGCGGTGCGGCCAGAGGACCGGTTCGATGACGCCCTGGAATGCATCTTCGCACTGGAGCACGGCGAACTGCACGCCGCACCCGGCCAACCGCCACGAACCTCGTTGCTGGAACGGGACCCCCTGCGGTTCTGGCAGATTGTCTCGGCGGTTTTGGCCCTGCTGGTGCTGCTGCTGGCGATCAGTCGAACGCCATGAACAACGCCTCGGCGACCAGCGCCGGCTTCTCGCTACCCTCGATTTCGACGGTGCTTTCGAATGTCATCCGAACGCCGCCCTTGACGTCCTCCACGCCTTTCAGCACCTGGGTCAGCCGCACCCGCGACCCAGCCGGCACCATGGAGGTGAACCGCACCTTGTTCGTCCCGTAGTTGATCGCCCGCGAGGTATAGCGGATTTGATACACCGTCTCCCCCAACCGGGGCAGCAGTGACAACGTCAGATATCCATGGGCGATGGTCTTGCCGCCCGGCATCTCCCGCTTTGCCCGCTCCACATCGACATGGATCCACTGATGGTCGCCGGTCGCGGCGGCGAACGCGTCGATCATCGGCTGATCGACCAGCACCCACTCGCTGGTGCCGACTTTTTGCCCGACATGGGCCTTCATATCCGCGGGATGTTCGACGACCAGCATGACGCGTTCCTTTTTGAGTCCGCGTTTGATACCGCATTCCAGCCGGGATGGCACCCGGCACCAATCATCCGCGCCTCCGTAAAGGCAACCTAAGCGGCGTCTTTGTTCGCCACACTCTTCTGACGGATCAGCCGCACCTCACAGAACGTCGCGAACGCGATCCCGCCCAGAACACACAGAAGCAACGGCTGCTGTTGGACAACATCAAGAATAGACATCGGAAGAGCTCCTACCTTGGATAACCCCAATAACGACCAGTTGCCGGCCGCGGACACGTCTCTTGACTCTGGGAAACAATCTCTGGCCCTGTCGCCGCTTCGAATGTTCCCGGGAACGATTAGTTACAAAATGGTATCACCCACCGCAAGCGGATTGAAATAGAAGAATCCTCCGTCAACGTATGTTTATCGTCCCAGGGGTTCGTCACGAGGGGGATCCTCGCCGTCCCGCCCCCCTCTCCCATCGTGCCAATCAGCATTGCCTCCCGCCGCGAAATCCCCGACTCTCGGCGCAACCAATCAGCTGGGGAACGCCACGTCATGCCGGACACCTACGACTTCATCGTTACCGGCGCCGGGTCGGCCGGATGCGTCGTCGCCCGCCGCCTCGCCGAATCCGGCCAATACCGAGTCCTGCTCCTCGAAGCCGGCCCACCCGACAAAAACCCCTGGATCCATATCCCGCTCGGTTATGCCAAGACTTACGTGGACCCCACCGTAAACTGGATGTTTGAAACCGAGCCGCAGCCGCAGATGCATAATCGCCGGCTATACCTTCCGCGCGGCAAGACCTTGGGCGGGTCCAGTTCCATCAATGGCATGGTTTACATCCGCGGCAACCATGCCGATTACGACGAATGGCGCCAGCGCGGCTGCACCGGCTGGGACTGGGACTCCGTCCTGCCCTACTTCAAGAAAGCCGAGAACCAGGCGCGCGGCGCCGACGCCTATCACGGCAGCGGCGGACCTCTTCACGTCAACGATCAGTCGGAAAAGGGCGAACTGTCCAGGGCAATGCTGGAAGCCTGCCAACAGGCCGGCATCCCGGCAAACCCCGACTTCAACGGGCCGAACCAGGAGGGCTGCGGCTATTACCAGACCACCACCAGCAACAAGCGCCGCTGGAGCGCCGCCAAAGCCTATCTGTCCAATCCGCCGCCGAACCTGACCATCCAGACCAACGCCCATGCGACGAAACTCGTCATCAAGAACGGCCGCGCGACAGGCGTGGAATATCGGACCCCGGCAGGGCCGCAAGTCAGCGACGCAAGCCGAGAGGTCATTGTCTCCGGCGGCGCCTATGGCTCCCCCCAGCTTTTGCAATTGTCCGGCCTGGGCCCGGCACAGCATCTGCGGGACATGGGCATCGAAGTCGTTCGCGACATGCCGGCCGTGGGGTCCAACCTGCATGATCACTTCAACACCACCGCAAGCTGGCGCTGCGGCAAGCCGATCACCCTCAATGAGCTGAATAACAGCAAGCTGCGTCAGGTCGTCGCCGGCATTCGCTATGCCCTGTTCCGCAACGGTCCCATGGCGAGCAACGGCGTTACCGCCGGCGTGTTCACCCGATCGGACGCTCGGCTGGAACGACCAGATATCCAGATCAACCTGTTCGAATGGAGCACCAAGGAGCGCAACCGCGACGGCGTCATCCCGCATCCGTTCCCGGGCTTCAGCATGACGCCCGTCCACCTGCGCCCCGACGGTCGCGGCACTGTCCGGCTGAGCAGCCCGGACCCATTCGCCTGGCCCGCTGTGCTGTTCGATTACTTGAAGACCGATTACGACATACAGGCCGCGCTGGCCGGCCTGCGCCTGGTGCGCAAGATCGCCGGCCAACCCGCCCTGAAACCCTACGTGGTATCGGAAATCTTCCCCGGCGTGGACATCCAGGACGACAACGCCCTTCTGGACTACATCCGCCGCACCGGCGTATCGAACCAACACCCCACCAGTTCCTGCGCGATGGGAACCGGATCAAACACCGTGGTCGATCCACGCTTGCGGGTCCATGGCATCACGGGCCTGAGGGTGGCCGACGCATCGATCATGCCGGCGGTCGTCGGGGGCAATACCAATGCCCCCACCATCATGATTGGCGAAAAGGCCGCCGCGATGATCCTGCAGGACGTCAACGGCCAATAGAGACGCTGCGCCAGCCTAATCCGCCCTTACGGGCGCCGGTCCCGGATCGGGCGGGATTGGTATCGGCCGAGGCGGTTCCTCGACAGGAATGGGATCATCAGGATCACTCGGCACCGGCGGATCGCCGGCGGGAACCGGCGGATCCGACAGCGACGCATCAATCAAACCCACTACGAACGCAGCGGACGCACGGCATCCTGGGCTGTGCGTCCTGCCATCTCCAGCAGCCGGCTGGTTGATTCGAACGCATGATTGATTGCGTCCAGATACAGATCACGCTGTACTTCGGCCAGTTCAATCATGGTCTTGCATCGGAACAGATCCTGCGGCTTGTGGACCGCGGTCTCCATAGTGTGGTCAGCCATCTCCAACCAGGCGTGCTGTATACTTGTCATGCCACGCCCCAAAGTCATCGCGCTGGCCATCAACGCCTGCACACGGCCGGCCGATCGTTCGGCGGCATCGCGGTAGATGTCCATGGCATGCGCGGCGGAGGACATCATGTGATGGCTTCGGCCAAAGCTGATATCGCCGACCTTACCACTGAGATCCGCCGCCGCCCGGGCGCCCATCAGCATGGAATCCCGGTCTTGCGCGGCCGCGGTTTCAGTCATTCTCTCTCCGGCTTCCACCGCCCGGTCAGTAACATGCTTGGCCGTCTGGGTGGTTTCCTCGATGGAATCCTTCGTCGCCTTGGTTGCCGATTCGACGGAGGCCTGGCCCGACCTGGCGGAGTGATCCGCAGCTTTCCTCAAGCCTTCGGCAGTCTTTGTCGTTTCTGACATGATATGTCCTTTGTCGCAAATGGGGGGCGGCACATTCACCCAAAACACCCGCCGCATGGGGCGGAGATCGCGGCGGCCTCAGTCACGCCGCACCGCAACATAGCGCCGTCACCCCCATATTAGTAATTCACGGGGGCGTTACACCGCCCGCCTCCGCGATCGCCCTTTCCGTTTCGGGACCGGATTCTGGGGCGGCTATCGGAATCGGACGCTCCGCCATCTGGCGGAATCCCTCGATTGCCCGGCGCAATGCGACCGAACGTTTGCTTTCCGGTTCCAGCACGAACAGCACCAGAGACCTTCCGGTTATTTCGTAGATTTCACCTGTCTGAAATGATTCACGCGTTATGTCCTCGGGGATATTGGTATCCAGCAGGCAACGCCACATTGTCCCCCCGACCACTTCGGGCAATGCGAAATTGACCACGTCATGATGCGCGTTCAATACCAGCAACGCTGTGGCATCCATCGCCGGCCGCTTGATCCCACTTGCTTGCGCCCGCCCGTCCAGCAGCATGCCAAAGCACCGTGCGTTGGCATCGTCCCAATGCGAATCCTCAATATCCACCCCAGAAGGCGACAGCCAGCGTACGTCCCGCACATCCAGGTCCGCGTTATATTCGCCGGTCAGGAACCGCGTGCGCCGGAGGATTGGAAAAGACTGCCGCAGCACGATCACTTTACGAACGAATTCGGCCAGTTCGACCTCCTTCTCGCCGAAATTCCAGTTGACCCAGCTGATCTCGTCATCCTGGCAATAGGCGTTGTTGTTGCCGCCCTGGGAGCGGCCGAACTCATCGCCAGACAGCACCATCGGCGTGCCCTGGGACAACAGCAGCGTCGCCAGCATATTCCGCCGCTGCCGCTCCCGCAGGGAATTGATCTCAGGATCGTCGGTCGGCCCCTCGACGCCGCAGTTCCAGGAATTATTGTCGGAACTGCCGTCACGCCCCTCCTCGCCGTTGGCCTCGTTATGCTTGTCGTTATACGAAACCAGGTCGTTCAGGGTAAATCCGTCATGGGCCGTGATGAAATTGACACTGGCCCACGCCTTGCGCCCGCGCCGGGCGAAGGACTCCGCCGAAGCCGCCATGCGGGTCGCCATCTCGGCCTGTTTTCCCGGATCGCCTTTCCAATAGGCCCTGACGGTATCACGGAATTTGTCGTTCCACTCCGCCCAGCCGGGGGGAAACCGGCCAACCTGGTAGCCGCCTGGCCCGATGTCCCACGGTTCCGCGATCAGTTTGACGTTGGACAGCACGGGATCTTGCAGACAGCTTTGTAAGAACCCGTGCGCCTCGTTGAAACCATCAGCTTCACGCGCCAGAATCGTCCCCAGATCGAACCGGAACCCGTCGATGTGCATTTCCGACGCCCAATACCGCAAGCTGTCAGTCACCATCTGCACACACCTGGCATGGCTCATGTTCAGCGTGTTACCGGTGCCGGTATCGTTGATGTAATAACGTTGATTGTCCGGAAGCAGCCGGTAATAGGAATGGTTGTCGATCCCGCGGAACGAGAGTGTCGGACCGTTTTCGTTACCTTCCGCTGTGTGGTTGTAAACCACGTCCAGAATGACCTCCAGGCCGGCGTCGTGCAGGCGTGCGACCATCTCCTTGAATTCGGCGAACACGAAGTCCGGGACCGCGGAATATCGCGGATCAGGGGCAAAGAAACCGATCGTGTTGTAACCCCAGTAGTTGGTCAGTCCCCTTTCCAGCAGATGGCTGTCGTTGACGAAG
>DAIEHR010000367.1 GCA_027353465.1 Acetobacteraceae bacterium
GGACTGTTACACGGCCGCGAAGGGCGCGGTGGCCTCGGTCACCCGGTCGATGGCTGTGGAATTCGCACCCTTGGTCAGGGTCAACGCGATCGCGCCTTCGGTGACGATGACCGACCGTGTGTTCGGGCTGCTGGCGGGCAATCCGGC
Source organism: Acetobacteraceae bacterium (assembly GCA_027353465.1). Classification (GTDB taxonomy): domain Bacteria; phylum Pseudomonadota; class Alphaproteobacteria; order Acetobacterales; family Acetobacteraceae; genus Rhodopila. The sequence continues at coordinate 148 of DAIEHR010000367.1, forward strand.
GCTGGACAAGATGAAGCAGTCCCATCTGATGGGTTCGATCGAACCCGAGGATATCGCCAACATGGCGCTGTTCCTGGCCTCGGACGAAAGCCGGCGGGTGACCGGCCAGATCTATCCCGTGGACAGCGGCGTCACCATTTCCTGAACAACGGAGCCGAAACGATGAAAATCAAGCGCGTTGAACATATCGCCATCGCCGTGGATTCCATGAAGCAGTCGCTGGACCTGATGCGCGACACGTTCGGGCTGGAACTGGAATATGAGGAGCAGATCGGCGAAACCAGGCTGGCGATGCTGCCGGTGGGCCAAACCTACATCGAATTGCTGGAAGGGCGCGGGCCTGAATCGGGTGTGTCCAAATGGATCGCCGAGAAGGGCACCGGGCTGTTTCACATCTGTTTCGAGGTCGATGACATCGAGGGCGCGATCGCCGAACTGAAAGCCAAGAACGTGAAGCTGCAAAGCGATACCTGGCGGATTGGGCATGGCGGATCGAAGATCGTGTTCCTGGATCCCTTGGCGACCGGCAATGCGGTGATCGAACTCGCTGAACTGGCCCACTGAGATGAGCGGTTTCAAGCACCCGGAGTTTCTGGTCGAGACGGACTGGCTGGACCAGCATCTGGGCGATGTCGTCGTGCTGGATTGCACGACGCATCTGATCCCCGATCCGAAGATCACCTATGTGGTGAAGCCGGGGCGGGAGGATTTCGAGAAGGGGCATATTCCGGGTGCGCAATTCTGCGATGTTTCGCGCGATGTTTCGGATACGAGCCAGAAATTCAATTTCATGCGTCAGAAGCCGGCGGATTTCGCGGCGGCGATGCGCCGGTTCGGCATCAGTAACGACACGCGTATCGTCACCTATAGCACGGCCAATCCGTGGTGGGCGACGCGGGTCTGGTGGCTGCTGCGCTCGTTTGGGCATGACAATGCGGCGGTGCTGAACGGCGGATGGCAGAAGTGGATCGCGGAAGGCCGTTCGGTTGAAACCGGGCCCGGAACGGCTCGGTCTGCCGGGAATTTCGTTGTCAGGGAAGAGCGTGACCTGATGGTCGGCAAGGATCAGGTGAAAGCGGCGATCGGCGATGCCGGTGTTTGCACGCTGAACGCGTTGCTGGCTTCCCAGCATACCGGCTCCGGCGGCAACAGCTATGGCCGGCCGGGGCGCATAGCGGGCAGCGTCAATCTGCCGGCGGCGCATCTCCTCGATCCGGCAACGAATACGTTTCTGCCACCGGATGAGCTGCGGCAACGTCTGGGTGCGGTGGGGGCGCTGGACCGGCCGGTGATCGCCTATTGCGGCGGCGGGATCGCGGCCAGTGCCGATGCGTTCATCCTGACGATGCTGGGGCATACCGACGTGCGTATCTACGACGCGTCATTGTCCGAATGGGCCAAGGATGAAAGCCTGCCGATGGAAGTTGGGTAAACCGTCTCAACACAGCGGTTCAGCTAATCCCGTCATGGCAGGCGCGGGCCTGCCATCCACGCCTCGATGGTTTGGAAAAAGCCATGGATGGCGTCAGGACGGGAAAGGCGCGTGCCGCACTGCATCGGCAGAGCCGCGGATAGCGGCGGCTTCAGGGAAAGGAAACGATAATGCGACTGCAAAACAAAATCGGCATCGTCACCGCCGCCGGTTCGGGGATGGGACGCGCGGGCGCCCTTCGGTTCGCGGCCGAGGGGGCCAGCGTGGCGGTGGTGGACCTCGATAAGACCGCCACCGACGCGGTCGTGCGGCAGATCGAAGCCGCCGGCGGCAGGGCGATCGGCTTGTCCGGCGACCTGACCAGCGACGATTTCGCCCGCGACATCGTCAAGCAGACGGTCAAACATTTCGGCGGCCTGGATTTCGTCTGGAACCACGTCGGCACGCCCGGTCCGGCCTCCATCGAGGGCCTGGACTGGAAGGATTTCGACTTCGCGATGAACCTGAACGTCCGCACCGTGCTGGTAACGACCGAAGCGGCACTGCCGGAGCTGCGCGCGCGTGGCGGCGGATCGTTGCTGTTTACCGCTTCGACCTCGGGCTTGCAGGGATCGCCCTACAGCCCGATTTACAACATCGCCAAGTTCGGCGTTGTCGGTCTGGTGAAGGGACTGGCGAAGCGCTACGGGCACGAAAACATCCGCGTCAACGCGGTCTGCCCCGGCACCACCGACACCCCCATGTTGCGCGTCTTCGTCGCTCGGCCGGACAGCCAGTTGCCGGCTGGGGAGACACCGGAAACCCTGGTCACCAAGCGCGGCGGGCTCAACCCGATGCGCCGGGTGGCTCAGCCGGAGGAAATTGCCAACGCCGCGCTGTTCCTGCTGTCGGATGAGGCGTCGTTCGTGAACGGCGTTGCACTGCCGGTTGATGGCGGCGCGACCGCGTAGTCAAGTCATCGCCATGGTTCGGCGGACCGAACCATGGCGAACAGCCGCTTACTTGCAGGCCGTGATCATGATTTCGACGAGAACGTCCGGCGCGGCCATTTCCGCCTGGACGCAGGCGCGGACGGGCGCGCCACCCTTCGGCAGCCACGGGGTCCACAGCTCGTTCACCTGCGCGCGGTCCTTCATGTGCTTCACCCAGATCATCGCCTGCAGCATGCGGGTCTTGTCGGTGCCGTGATGCTCCAGCATCTCGTCGATCTGCGCCAGCACGTCGGCGGTCTGGCCCTTGATGTCCTTGCTGGTATCGCGCGCGGTGATGCCCGGCAGGTAAACGAAGCCGTGGTATTCGACGGCCTTGGACAGGATGGGGCCGGGTTCGGTGCGGATGATCTTGCTCATGGAACTGCTCCTGGTTGCAACGGTCGGGGGGTTCTAGGGCAAAGGGCGCCGATGGACCAGAGTGCGGTGGTGCCGGTTCGGGATAACGGGCGGGATGGCAACGGCAGACTGCCCGAAACCCTGTCGAATCGGTTTACGCCGTTTCTCGCTTTTTGATTCTTATGCAGGTCGGCGGGACTGCGGTTCGCCGCTCGATGAGCTTGAGACTACGCTTCATGGAATGCCGCTCAGCGCTTCACAATTCCAGTATATGAGGGTGAATGCAAATAGTGCACAGAATGATATTCATCGAAATGGCCGCCAAGAGCGAATAAGCGACGAATCAGGAACTATACAGAAGCGTGTTTCCATGCGGCGCGGCCCTCGGTTAGCCCGTAATAGACAAGGACGAACCCTGCGAGGGGGTCGGTCCACCACCAGCCGAACATGGTATTGAGGCCGACGCCAATCAGCACTGCACCGGCCAGGGCAGCATCAATCAGCGTGACACGGGCTTCCGTGGTAAGGACTAAATTGCCAAGCCGTCGGCCTGTGATCGATTTGCCCCACGCCAGTATCAACATGACGGCGCAGGTCACTGCCAACCAGATCAACCCGAACGGTGAAGGGGCGGCATGGGCGTTGGCCGACAATGTCGAGAACGACTGGACGAAAACGTAGATGGCCAATGCTATGAAGGCCGAGCCGATGAGCTTGAGAGCCGGCCTGTCACGGCCCTGCTCGATGCCCTTTAACTGCCAGACCACCACGATCGAGGCAAAAATCTCGATGGCGCTATCAAGCCCGAAACCGGTAAGCGCCGCCGACCCTGTCCCCACGGCGGCAACCAGGATGATGACTGTGCCGACGACATTCCAGCCGAGGGTTGCGTATTCTAACCAAAGGCCAAGCCGGAGCGGTGATGGGGTTTGCATGGCAGCACAATAGTCGAGCTGTCCGAAACTGTCTCCGCGTTGACCGCCGCGGCCATCGACCAGGCAATGGACGTGGACCCTGTCACCAACCATGCCCAGTGCAGCGAAAACCAGCGCGCGAAGGATCATAAACCCAGCGGCCTCAGGCCCTAGCTCTTTGAAATCTTGGTTTTCAGGTCGTCAAATCGCGCATAGCGGTAGATGATCACAGACCCGATCCAAGTCAGAATGAAGATGCCGATGATGAAAAAACCCAGCCCGTTAAAATTGTCATTCAAACGGCTGACGCCATCCCAGAACCCGCCGCTCAGGCCGAACTGGTCGCCTATCAATCCTAGCCCCTCAATGCCGCCGATCACCACCGCCACCACGACGGAAACCGCCGTGATGATCAGGTTGTAATAGAGCTTGCGGATCGGTTTCACGAACGCCCAGTTATAGGCCCCGAGCATCAGCACGCCGTCTGTGGTGTCGATCAGGGACATGCCCGCCGCAAACAGCGCGGGAAATACCATGATCGACCAGATCGACATGCCCTGAGTCGCTTGTGTCGCGGAAATGCCGAGAAGTGCCACCTCTGTGGCGGTGTCGAAGCCAAGGCCGAACAGGAATCCAATCGGGAACATGTGCCAGGCGCTCCCGACCAGCCGGAACACGGGCCGAAACATGCGCGCGAGCAGGCCACGGCTGTTAAGCAAAAGGTCAAAATCGTCTTCGGCGAATGCGCCTCCACGGCGGACATGGCGAAACGTTCGCCATATACCGATTAGAATAGCGACATTCATCGCAGCGATGACCAGCAGGAACAGCGTTGACACCGTGGTGCCCACGACGCCTCCGACAGTCTTGAAAGCGTCGAAACGCGATGACAGCGCTGTCGCGGTAGCGGCGATCCCAACCGTCGCCAGCAGAACAACCGTGGAATGGCCGAGGGCGAAGAAGCAACCGATACTGACGGGCCGCCCGCCCTCCTGCATCAGCTTACGCGTGACGTTGTCTATGGCCGCGACATGATCGGCGTCCACCGCGTGGCGCAGGCCGAAACCGTAGGCCAGCAACGCTGTGCCAAGAAGCACGGGCTGACGGTGGAACACATAGAAGGCCCAAGCCCAGACGCCAATGTTGGCAATGCCGAGCAGCGTATAGATGCCTGCGATCCGCCCTCGCAAATCCGCCGACGGGTTGTTGAAGCTCCGGAGGATGAGCGTAAACATGATGTCAGCGCCCTTCGGTGTCCGCCGCGACCTCAATCACTTGAACTGGCACTGGTGCGTCCACCACTGCCTTGTGGCGCCCCCACGGGCCATGGGGCGTTGCCGCTGTTGACCCGACTCAGGGCGATGCCTCTTGCCGGCATGACGGGCGGGTGCATTGAAAATCCCTCTCTCAGGTATGCCGGCGCGCATATGTCGATCTAACCCAACGGAAGTACGGGGTTATGGATGAATGATCATACGGGTGTAAATCTGGAGGGCTAGGGTCAGAACCTGGAGCCGGGCGGCCGATGGAAATCGACGGCATGTTCGACGCGCCGCTGGCTATGGCGCATATGGCAGGTATCGAGGTGCCGACGCTGGAACTGCTGGTAGCGCTGTGCAAGCTGCGCGCCCGGTCGGCGGGACTATACAAATAAAGGAAACACTGATGGAAACACGTATTTTCGGCCGTTCAGGCTTGCGCCTGTCGATCCTGGGTTTTGGCTGCGGCGCCGTCGGCGGCCTGATGGTGCGCGGTTCGCCCGCCGATCAGGACAAGGCTATCGGCATGGCACTGGATGCCGGCATCAACTACTTTGACACCGCCGTGCAATACGGCGATGGCGTGTCCGAAACCAACCTCGGCCGCATTCTGGGTGCCAGGAAACCGTCGGGCGTCGCGGTAGGAACCAAGGTCCGCGTTCCGTCGGAGAATGCCGGCGCCATCGCCAAGACGATCGCCGACTCGATGGATGGCAGCCTGCGCCGCCTGAAGATGGATCGCGTCGATATCTTCCACCTGCACAACCCGATCACGCTGAACGGCGGCGGAGAAACCCTGAGTGTCGCGCAAGTGAAGAACGAAGTCGTGCCGGCGTTCGAGGCACTCCGCAAGGCCGGCAAGACCCGCTTCCTGGGCATCACCGCGATCGGCGATACCGAGGCGTTGCACCAGATCATCGACGCCGAACTGATCGACAGCGCGCAGGTCGGCTACAACATGCTGAACGCCTCCGCCGCGACCGCCCTGCCGGCGAACTATCCGGCGCAGGACTACGGCCGGATGTTCGACCACACGCGGAAGGCCGGTGTCGGCGTCGTCGGTATCCGCGTGCTCGCGGCCGGCGCGCTCAGCGGCATCGCCGAACGCCACCCGACGGCCAGTGCGCCGCCATCACCCATCGGCTCCGCCCACAGCTACGACATGGACCTCGAACGCGCCCGTCGCCTGATGCCGCTGGTGACGGAAGGCTTCGCCGGCAGCCTGGCGGAGGCGGCGACACGCTTCGCCATCACCCACCCCGCGATGGGCACCATCCTGGTCGGGATGGCAACGATCGAGGAGTTCCAGGCCAGCCTGGCCGCCGTGCTGAAAGGCCCGTTGCCGCAAGCCGCGCTGGATCGGCTACGATCCCTGACCGCCAGCTTTTCGGGGGAATCACGTTGAACTTCCCCTGATCGCCAGAACCGCGATCCCCAGCACCGCCGAAATCGACGATGCGGTAAACACGGCCAGCTTCACCTCCGCCTGGATAGGGCTGCCGTGAAACCCAAGGTCGCCGATGAACAGGCTCATGGTAAAGCCGATCCCGCACAGGATGGCGGCGCCGAATATGTGGGACCAGTCGAGGCCAGGGGGTAACCGAGCGGCGCCGAGACGCACGGCGATCCAGGTGCCCGTGAAGACGCCGGCGGGTTTGCCGATGACTAGAGCCAGCACGATCCCCAGCATGACGGAGGTGCCGAAATCCCCTTCGGTGATGCCGCCCAGTCGTAAGCCGGCGTTCGCCAGCCCGAACAGCGGCAGGACCAGCCATGTCACCCAGGGTCCCAGGCCCGCTTCCAGGCGGTGGCCGGTTGTCTCCATAGGCACCAGGAACGCGAGTGCCACGCCGGCGATGGTGGGATGAATGCCGGTGCGCAGCACGCAGGCCCACAGGGCGACGCCGCCGATCGCGTAAGCCCACAGGGCGCGGACACCAGCGCGGCACAGCGCGTAAAGACCGGCGCAGATCGCGCACGCGGCCGCCAGAGGTAAAAGCTCCAGCCTCGGCGTGTAGAACACGGCGATCACGCCGATCGCGCCCAGATCGTCGATAATCGCCAGCGCGGTCAGGAACACTTTCAAGGCCACCGGGACCCGCCGGCCCAGCACGGATAAGGCCGCGAGGGCGAATGCGATATCGGTGGCGACCGGCACCGCCCAGCCGCGCGCGGTGGCCGGGTGGGTCAGGTTGAAGCCCGCGTAGATCAGCGCCGGCACCACCATGCCGCCCAAAGCCGCCAATCCCGGCGCCGCGATCTGGCGGCGAGAGGCGAGTTGCCCGTCGGTGATTTCCCGCCTTATCTCCAGGCTGACCGCCAGGAAGAACAGCGTCATCAGCCCGTCATTGACCCAAAGGTCCAGCGGCAGAAAGCCAAGCGGCAGTGCCATCAGACGAAAGTAGTTGTCCGCGCCGGACGCGTTGGACCAGATCAACGCCACTAGCGCCGACACCAGCAAAGCGACGCCGCCCGCCGTTTGGTCGCGCAGGAATGCCAGCAGGGCAGCCAGGCGGCGCGGCGGAATGGTTGTCATGTTGGGCTCCCTTGTCCGCGCCGGGTAGTCGCCGCCCCATGGCAGCGGTGCCGTATATCGTGTAGTGCGTCGTGCCGCACCCGCGAAGGGCACGACGAGGAGAGCCTTGGATGCCGAAGATCATACCCGTTGCCGTCTTCGATTGCGTCGTGTTCGGCGCGACCGGGGACCTGACGCTGCGGAAACTGCTGCCGGCGTTGTATTATCGCTTCCGCGATGGGCAGATGCCGTCCGAATCCCGTGTCTTTGGCGCGGCGCGATCGCACCTGACCGACGACGATTTCCGCGACCGAGCGACCAAGGCGCTGGAAAAACACGTTGCCCCCGGTGATCAGGACCCGGACACGATGCAGCGCTTCCTGGGCCAACTGCGTTACGTGGCCATCGACGCCACGGCGCCCGATGCGGATTGGGGAGGGTTCAAGGCGCTGCTGGACGATGACCGGGTGCGGGTCTTCTACCTCGCGACGTCGCCCGATCTGTATGGCCCGGTTTGCAAGGCTTTGGGTGCCAACGGTCTGGTGACGGATTTGTCCCGCGTCGTGCTGGAAAAGCCGATCGGACACGATGCCGCCTCGGCGCATGTGATCATCGAGGACGTGGCCAAGGTGTTCACCGAGGCACAGACCTTCCGCATCGACCATTATCTGGGCAAGGAGACGGTGCAGAACCTGATGGCGCTGCGCTTCGCCAACACGATTTTCGAACGGCTGTGGACGGCCGATGTGATCGATCATGTGCAGATCACGGTCGCGGAAACCGTCGGGCTGGAGGGTCGCGGCGGCTACTACGACAAGTCAGGTGCGATGCGCGACATGGTGCAGAACCACATGTTGCAGTTGCTGTGCCTGATCGCGATGGAACCGCCGGTGTCGCTGGATGCCGACCGCGTGCGGGATGAGAAGCTGAAGGTGCTGCGGGCACTGAGGCCGATGGAACCGCATGAGGTCACGAGCCTGACGGTGCGCGGCCAATACACGCAGGGTGCGATCGACGGCAAGCCGGTGCCGGGCTATCTGGCCGATCTCGGCGCCGATGATGCATCGGGTACCGAGAGCTTCGTCGCCCTGAAGGCCGAGGTTCGCACCTGGCGCTGGGCCGGCGTGCCGTTCTACCTGCGCACCGGCAAGCGGCTGCCGTCGAAAGTATCGGAAATCGTTATCCAGTTCCGGGCGCCTCCGTTCTCGATCTTCCCGCCGGAATCGGCCGAGTGGCGGCCCAACACGTTGATCATCCGCCTGCAGCCCGAAGAAGGTATGCGGCTGGAAATGATGACCAAGGACCCTGGCCCGGGTGGGCTGCGGCTGTCCCCCACCGGCCTGGACATCAGTTTCGAGAAGACCTTCGGCAAGCGCTTTCCCGATGCCTATGAACGGCTGTTGATGGACACGGTGCGCGGCAACCCCACGTTGTTCATGCGCCATGATGAGGTTGAGGCCGCCTGGGCCTGGGTGGAGCCCATCCTGGAAGCCTGGGCGGCGCGGCCGGACCATCCTCGTCCGTATTCCGCCGGAAGCTGGGGGCCGACCGCCGCGATCGCCCTGATCGAACGCGACGGCCGCACCTGGCATGAGGAGATGATGTAAACCCTCTCTTCTGTTTCGTGGCCGGGGTGCTAAGAATACCGCATGAACGCGACCGCGATCCGGGTTGGTACCCGAGGCTCCCCGCTGGCTTTGGTCCAGACCCGGAACTTCATCCACTTGCTGGGGCAGGGCGAGGAAGTCATCATCGCGACCACCGGCGACGCGGTGCAGGACCGGCCACTGGCCGATATCGGCGGCAAGGGCCTGTTCGCGAAGGAAATCCACGAGGCGCTGCTGGATAACCGCATCGACTGCGCCGTACACAGCCTGAAGGACCTGGAAACCGAGTTGCCGCCCGGCATCGTGCTCGCCTGCGTGCTGACGCGCGAAGACCCGCGCGACGTGCTGATCCCGGGCGAGACCTGTGGCACGCCCGATCCGGGCGACCCTCTGGGGGCTTTGCCGGTTGGCGCGCTGGTGGGCACGTCCTCGGTTCGCCGGCAGGCGCAGTTGCTGCATGCCCGTCCCGATCTGCGCGTGGCGTCGATTCGCGGCAATGTCCAGACGCGGCTGCGGAAGCTGCGGGACGGCGAGTGTCAGGCCAGCATGCTGGCACTGGCGGGCCTGAACCGGCTGGGGATGGATGTTCCGGGTGCGCTGGTTCTGGATCCGAACGTGATGCTGCCGGCCGCCGCGCAGGGTATCGTCGGGATCACCGCGCGGGCCAGCGATGCCGCGCTGCTGGGGTTGCTCGCGTCCATCGAAAGCATCTCCTCGCGCATCGCCGGCACCGCCGAACGGGCCTTGTTGGGAGCACTTGATGGGTCCTGCCGCACCCCGATCGGGGCGTATGCCCATCTCACCGACGACGGCAGCCTGACGTTGACGGGATTGGTCGCTCGGGCTGATGGCTCGTTTCTGCTGCGGCGTTCGATGTCCGCGGCTGCCGCGGATGCCATCCGGCTTGGCCATGAACTCGGGGCCAGCCTGCGGGCGGACGCCCCGGCCGATTTGTTCGGCTAACGGAACCGGGCGCCGCCCCGCCTTGCTTAGGACCGCAACCGGGTGCGCGACGCTGTCGCCGGTTCCATACCGGGGCTCTTCGGGCACCCGATGGGAATCGCTTGTCACCTGACCCCGATGCGATTCCGCTCAATCCATGATCTGTCGTCGCATCCTCGATCCGGATCGGCTGGCGGCGGAGTGCCTCTATCCGGCGGTTGTTCCCGGGCGGTTGGCGCGGAAGCTTGGTCGCGGTAGAATCATTACGAAGCAGGAGTGGTGACGGATGCCAGGCATGACTACGGTCCATACGGCGATGTGGCGGCCTTCCCGGCTCCGGCATTGGCTGGCAGTCTTGACCTATCCCGTGTTTCTGGTCCTGAACCGTCCGTTCCTGGGGTGGTTCGCCGATCTCACGTATGACTTCGCCTTGCGATGCAGCGGCATCGCCGTCACCTTTCCTGGAAAAGGTGGCCTGACACGCTCGGAGGAGAATTTTCTCCGTCGCCATAGAGACCGATTCCAGAATGGCATCCTGTTCGATATCGGGGCCAACCACGGATCGTATGCGCTTTATCTGAGCCGGCTAGCCGCGGGTGCGAAGATTTATGCGTTCGAACCGCATCCAGCCACCTTCGCATTTCTGGACAAGCGGATGGAAAACGTCGGATCGGTGGAGGTCGTCAATGCGGCGATGGCAGATAAACCCGGCGAAATGAAACTCTACGATTTCCGTTCTGAAGACGGCTCGACCCAGGCGAGCCTGAGCGCTTCGGCGGTTGCTCTGTATTCGGCCGATCTCGTCGAGCATACCGTCAACTGCACGACGGTCGATGCGTTCATGGAAAAGTTCGGTTTGAAACGGATCGATCTGCTGAAGATCGATACGGAGGGTCACGATCTGTCAGTGATGCGAGGGGCGGCCAAGGTGCTGCGGCAAGGCTTGATCGGGATGATACAGTTCGAATTCATCCCCGCGAACATTGCCACGGGTGTGACTATGCACGCGATTTTCGAAGCCCTGAGCGGGTACCGGATCGGCCGCATGTGTTTGAACGGTTCGGTGCGATGGCTGGACCCCTATGACGTGAAGCGGTGCGAGATTTACGTGACGCAAAATCTGATCGCGGTTCCCTTGGGACATTCGCTGTAAGCCATCGTCCCTTTATCGTAATGTTGGAATGCCCGGCGCACGATGGCGCTGTAAGCGGCGGTCCAACCCCGCTATCCACGCGATGCTGTCGAACCGGGTTCGGTTGATCGG
>DAIEHR010000109.1 GCA_027353465.1 Acetobacteraceae bacterium
CGCGACGGCTGGACCAAGCAGCCCCTGCAACCGCGACGCTCCGGTGGGAGTCGGTGCGGCCGGCGCGGTCAGAGTCACCTCATGCACCACACTGGATAGCAGGGCCCGTAACGGCGATTGCCGGGAGGACATGATATAAAGATCCTGTGCCGCCTGGGTCAGGCTGCGCAGCGGCACCACTTCCAGATCCCCAAGCATGCGATCCCAGACGTCGATATCTTCGGCGGCGTACATCGCCACGACAGCGCTGTGCACATCGCGCATCGCAGCGCCGTTCGGATCCAGCTCGGTTTTCTGGCCAAGCACCCAACTTTCCGCCGCCACCGACTGCGCGGCGGGGGCGATCGACGGCAGCAGCACGCTGACAAACCCATCATGGGTAAACAGGCCGGCGATGCCATCGGTCAGCTTGTGACCAGAGGCCCGCACGAACAGCCGAGCGCCCGCCGGGCCAAGGGCATCGACAGGTCGCCATGGCGCCAGCCGCTGCGCCGCGACTGAACCGCGAATGCGCGCATAGACCCGCTGGGCGAGCGTGACCTGACTGAAACTGGCCCGTGCCTGGCCGATCAGCCCACCATCCAATTGCACCGTCGGCAAAGCGTCGGACAGCAGGGCGTGGAGATGGGCGGCAAGATCCTGGCGCAGTGGCGCCGCGTCGGCCCCAGGGTATGTTGCATGCCAATCCAGGCCCATCCATTCGCTCACCGATTCACGGTCAAGCGAACCCATATTGCCAAGCATCAAATAAATCCGCGTGGCCTCATACAGGAAATCGGGACGGGCCAGATTACCGCGCATCTGCGTTTCCAGCCGCCAGATCAGGCGCGGCAACAGGGCGCGTTCCAGGGCATGGCGATAGATGGTCCGCGCGGCTTCCCCCAGCTTCCCCGCCTGCGACAGCCCGAGGCCGGCGCCAATGGCGTCGTCACCTTCCCCGGTATCGTGCGCCAGTGCGGCCGCCTGATCCAGCAGCGGAACCAACTGGCGCAGATCGTCGTCGGACACCGGATCAAGCGGCAGCTTGCTGGCGGTCTGCTCATACCCCGATAAGGCCAGGTTGACCCTTTCGATGGTGGCGGTTTCCGTGCCATGCACGCGCCACAACACGATGCCGGCCGCCAGCACGGCGACCCCAGCAACCGAACAGATCGCCGTGCGCAGCAGAAACAGCCGCTTGCGCGCGATCGGGTTGTCCGACGCCAGCATCGCTTCACCAAACACCACGCGCGTCAGCAAGTCACCGAGGAAGTAGCTGCGCCCCTGCTCCGGCCGCAGCGTGGCGGCGCGGCGCTGATCAAGGCCGAAGCTGCGGCTCAATACCCCGGTCAGCCGGTCGATCGGTGTTCCCTCCTGAGTGCCGGACGCGAAATAAGCGCCGCGCAGCAACGGCACTGGGATGGCGCCAAAGGCTTCGTCCAGAAACCGAGCCAGAGGTTCCGCCAGGCTCGCCACTTGGGCGGGAAATCCCGCGATCAGCGTGCGCCGTTCGGCACTCGGTTCGCTCGCCAGGCGCGCGACCAGCCGTTGGTTCAAGCGTTCGGCCAACTGGATGAAACGTGCCGCGATGGTCGCCGGGTCCGGTGCGGCGGCGGTGCGCCCGGCCTCATGCGGCAACGTGACGCCCCAAACCTGACGGCGGCTGTCACGGTCCAGATCGTCGAAATACTCGCTGAACCCGACGATCAGGTCGGCTTTGGTGAATAGCGCATAGACAGGAAGCCTGATGCCAAGCCGCGCCTCCAGTTCCCGCACACGCTCACTGATCGCCTTGGCGTGTCGCGTCGTATCCTGGACCGAATTGGCGGCAATGTCGGACAGCGCGATGGCCACGATCACGCCGTTCAGCGGCTGACGCGGCCGGGTGCGCTTGAGCAGATCAAGAAACGCATCCCAACCGGCCCGATCGACCGAGGCGTCGGAATCCTGTGTGGTATAGCGGCCAGCGGTATCGATCAGCACCGCCTCATCGGTAAACCACCAGTCGCAAAGGCGGGTGCCGCCAACACCCGCCACCGCGCCCTGCCCCATCTCGGCAGCCAGCGGAAAGCGCAACCCGGCGTTCAACAGGGCGGTCGTCTTGCCGGCGCCGGGCGGACCGATGATCACATACCAAGGCTGCTCATATAAATAGCCCTGGCCTTTCTGCTTTTTCTTTAGCAGTGCCAACGCCTTGGCCAGCCCACCTTCGATCGCCGCCGCTTCCTCGGCCGTCGCGCTGGCGGCAACCCCCATGCTAAGCGCGCGATCGCGGCTGCCGCGAGACAGATCGATCAGCAGGTTGATACACGCCCATAGCACCAGCATCAGCCCCACGACGGCGAGGCGGGGCAGCGTGTCCTCCATCACCGGCAGCAACGGACCGAACAACCAGACCAACCCGGACAACGCCAGCGTGCCGATCAGGCTGATCAGCCAGCGGGCGAGGGCAAGCCGCGTCATCGACCACTCTCCTGCCGATGCAGCACGATCTCGATGCGGCGGTTCTGTTCCTGCCCTTCCGCACTGGCGTTGGAGGCGATCGGGTCGGCATCCGATCGGCCTTCAGCGGTTACATGACGCTCGCGGCCGAGGGCCCGCTGGATGACCGCTTGCACAGCCTTGGCTCGGGCCGACGAAAGCTGGAAATTGGACGGGAACTGAACGGTGTGAATCGGCGTGTTGTCGGTGAAGCCAAGCACGGTAATAGGGCCGGATAGGGGGCGCATCGCGGCGGCGGCGTGCTCCAATAGTGGAATGGCCGACGCTGACAGCTTCGCGCTGCCGGCCGGGAATAATAGTCCCGCGGGCACCCGGATCACCGGCGTGGTATCGGCACCAAGCACCACCAGTTGCTTGCGGTCGATTTCGGCTGCCAAAGCCGCCTGGATCTGATCGACCGCGGTGGGTTCGTGCGGTACCGGCGCCGGGGCAACCGGCAGTGCCGCGCGAACGATGTCAGGCATGTGCGACGGGGCGCTGGCCAGCGCTCGGGAGACCAGCATGTCCGAAGCGGCATTAAGGTCGCGCAGGCTAACCATGAACATCCCGCCAATCACCGCAAGCGCCGCCGACACCGCCACCCAGACCGGAAGCCTATTGCGTTTCGGGCGGAACCTGGCATCGACGCCTTGCCATTGCGGCGACAATTCAGCAGGCACGGTCTGTATCTGGGCCGCAATATCCGCCGCCACCTCCCCGCGCAGGCGTTCCAGCGCCATTATCCCGCCTGGCGTATCGCGAAATGGCCCGACGAAGCCCAGCGACAGGCAGAAATACATCAGTTCCAGGACCGCCAAATGTTGTCCCGGCTGCTGCCGCAGCTTACCCAGGACCGAGATGAAACGCTCCCCGCCGGCGGCGCCGGGGTGAAAACTCGCCACCAGGGTCGATTGCGCCCAGGCGCTGTTGCTGCCCCATGGCGTATTCAGCACGACGTCATCCAGACTGGCGCACAGCGCATAATGCGCCGGGCGCAGTTGCTCCATCGGCACGCCCCCGTCACGCGCCGCTTGCTCGAATTTACGTAGTTCCGCCAGCACCCGGGCGCCTAAATCACTGGCATCGGGAGGATTGGCGGTGTTGCGCAGCCGGGCCAGCAGTTGCAGCAGGGGCGCCGCCGCCACGAGCAGCTTGTTGTCGCCCAGCGATGCCATTTCGGCCCCGATGCCGCTCAAAACCGGTGCCGCCTGAATCGGGCGCGGCGGCGGAGACGTCGCCACGGACCCATCGGCCGTTGGGGGCGATACAGACACGCCACGCCTGCCACCGGGGGTCGGGCGAATAACCGTCCGATCCTGGTCTTCTGGCTCGTCGAACGGGTTGTCGCTCAAAACTCTACCTCTGACGGAGACTGCCTGCCACCGGGCCTCGATCGTTCAGCCGGGCTTTCATCACACTCCGTATCATTCTAGACTCGAAAATGCGAGCTTGGCAGTCGTATTCGTCAGACTTGGGGGCTACGACGAAATAACGGCTCCAAGTGGATGCACGGACCGCGGAGCCCGTCATGGCGGGCGGAGGACGGTGCCTTCCGCCGAACGATTCGGTTATATCTCAATGACCACTTAGGAGATTCGCCATGGGATTGGTCCCGTCCGCCACGATCCTCAGCACCGATGAAATGGGCCGGGTCGCCGCGCCGATTTTCACGTCGGTGGGCCGGCAGGGTGTGAACGCGCCGGGCGATGTTTTCGTGATTCAGGGATTGCTCAATGACCGGCTGCCGCAGCCGCACGCGCCAATCCCGGTCACCGGCGAAGCCGATATCGGCACGACCCTGGCCATCGAGACGTTTCAGGCCGTGATGATGAACATGATGCCGCCTTCGGGACGTGTCGATCCTGGCAGCGCGACCTATTACGCCCTGGCGGCGCATCCGCTGGTCAATGGCCCCACGCCAAAGGTTGGTCATTTCGGTGAGGCACCTCCTGATGTGATCGAAGCGGCCATCGCCTCGCGCAAACGATGGAGCGTGCCGGCCTCGGTCACCATGGCGCAATGGGCAGTGGAAAGCGCCTGGGGCGCGTCCATGCCGCCGGACAGCAACAACCCCTTTGGCATCAAGGCGTTGCCCTCTGAACCGGCGGTCGAAAGCCCGACGCGCGAGGTGATCGAAGGAAAAAGCGTTGTCATTGAGGCGAAGTTTCGCAAATTCGACAGCCTGACGGAGGCTTTCGACCTGCATGGCAAACTGCTGGCGACTGGGCAGCCCTACAAACCCGCCATGCAGATGGCCGGCAATCCGGATGCCTTCGCCGACGCGCTGACCGGGATATATGCCACCGACCCCGACTACGGCATGACGCTGAAATGGGTCATCCATAACTATGGCTGGACACAGTACGATAAATAAACGCTCCCGGGCGCGCCAAAATTCGCTTGATGCTGGTCCGATCGTAACGAGACTGCTATCAATTGCCGATCTCCAGGATGGGAATGTAATATGCGGTTGACGAAATCAATTCTGGCGGGCGTGGTGCTTGCCTGGGCCGTCGCGACACCCGTTCTGGCGCAGTCGAACCCGTCCGCGGATGACATCATCAAGTCGCTTAAGCCGACTGGCATGATTGGCAGCGGAACGCGCGGTATCCGGCCGACGACCGGGGCGACTGGGCCAGTGGCCGCGACCCCAAGGCCGTCGGGGGCAATCGAACACGCTGCCGCCGCCGCCGCGCCGGTCGCGACCAAGGCGCCATCGGCCAATCTGGAAGTGAAATTCGCGACCAACTCGGCCGATCTGACGCCCGCCGCGCGGACGGCGCTGGACCAGCTGGGCAAGGCTCTCAGCAGTTCCGCTCTGGCCCAATATCACTTCCGTATCGAAGGCCACACCGACACTGTCGGCAGCCCCGAGCTCAATCGTTCACTGTCGGCTCGCCGGGCGGATGCCGTGGTGGACTATCTGGTCAACACCTACCACATCGATCGCTCGCGTTTGCAGGCGATCGGCATGGGCGAGGACGATCTGGCCGTGCCCACCGGCCAGCAGGTGCCAGAACCACGCAACCGGCGGGTGCGGGTGATCAATCTGGACGCCTGATCGATGCCGCATCGCACCCGTTCATCCGATTCGGCCCGCCCGGCTGATCGGATGAAGCTCTAGCGCGGGGGACCGTCGGCATGGCTCCGCATGACGACGACACCGTCAAGCTCCGAGCGGGCTCCGTCGCCACCATCTCACCGCGGCGGGGCTCTCGCCGATTGTTCGTCGGTTGCGCCATTTGCGCGGGCGTCGCGGCAGTGGGTGGTTTCGGGTGGGCGCTATTCAAATCATCGGCGGCTCCAAAACTGACGCCCGTCCCCACCCCTTCCGCGCCGGCTGTTCCACCGATCGCCGTCACCACCGCCAGCGAAGCGGCGATCCTGGCTAATCACACCACGACCCTGGATGTGTTTCGATTCGATCGTAACCCACGCATCCTGATACTCGATTTCGCCAGCCTGGCCCACCAGGGGGCTATGCTCAATCGTGTCGCGGCAATGATCGAAAAGAATGGTCAGCCGCATGATCGGGCGCTTGACGACGCAGCCCTCGATCTCGCGATCCGCGCCAATGGCGACACGCCGGAGACGTTCTATTACGGCCACGACTACGGATCGGTATCGCTGACCCGCTTCTTCGCCGCCGTCTCGCGTCAGAACATCAAACTGACCGATGGTGAGGCGTGGCTGCGCGATCTGCTCCAGCAGCAGACCGCGCTGGTATCGGGCGGGACGATCGGATTGATCAGCGTGCCGGCGTTAGGTGAGGGCGGTGTGACCTTGGACATGCGCGCCACCATCCTGCATCACGAATTGTCGCACGGTGAGTTCTTCACGAACGCCGCTTACGCCGCCTGGACAAGGGAATTTTGGACGAACGTCCTCGATGAGCCAAGCCGAACCGCGTTCCGCGGTTTTCTGGTTTCCCAGGATTACGATCCCTCGCTCGAGGAACTGGTGGCCAACGAAACCCAGGCCTACTTGATGTTCACGCCAAGCCCGCATTTCTTCCGCCCTGATCTGGTTGGGATGACGGAACAGGCAGTTGGCTATTGGCGTCAGCGCTTCCGGGACGGCATGCCGCCCGGGTGGCTTCGCGATCAGGCCCTGCGTGATGCGAAGCCACTCTGACACCGCCCCGGCGCCAGACTCAACGCGGCGTCGTCTTCAGAAGTATAATGTTGGCGGCGAGACGCGTGTTGTTGCGCGCCGCTTCCCGCAACGCATGGTCCAGCGCGGTCAGGTAAGCGGCTCCGGTGTCGTTGTCGGGACGCGGCCCCTGGAATAACGGGGCGGAAGACGCGATCGCCACGATCATGTCCGTGCCGAACGGAACGTCCACCTGCCATCGCTCCTTCGCCGAATCACCCAGCGTGATATGGGCGTCGGCGGCTTCCTGACGATTGGCGGCACTGGAAGTTGGGTGAAGGTGGGCAACGCCGCCGTCGCTGCTGAAATAATCGACGGTCAACCAGGCCGGGAAATCGGGCATGGCGATTTGCGGTATGATGAGATCATCCTTGCGCAGCACGCTGGCGTTGTCGCGCAGAGCCAAACCCATGGGTTGGGTGGCGGCCCCGCGAAGCAGGTCAACGATCCCGCAATATGGACCGTCGAACGTATTGAGCCGCAGGGTATAGGCGTCCGGCGACACGCCCGCTGGCAGCGATGTCCGGATGACGTTCAGCGTCGTGGCCTCGACAGCGCGAGACAATACTCCCGTCACCAGCACCTTGCCCGCTTCCTCGGTGCTTCGAGTGAAGCCACAGGCGACGTTGCGCAGGCTGGCGGAGACTGCGTCGCGGATCAGGCCGGGCGAGGCGGCGATACTGGCGGTTTGTTCGACCGGTGGCGTGGTTTGGGCGGGTGCGATCGGCGCAGCTTCGGCCTGCTCCGGGGCAACCGGCGGTGCCACGGCCGGTGTGGTCGCCGCCACGGGCGCGGGCGGGGATACTGGTGCCACGACAGCCTGAGGGGCTTGGACTGTCGGCGGGACTGGAACGGTCGGCTTGCCCCCACTCAGCGCGAAGTAGCCACCAGCCCCAGCGACGGCGAGTGCCACCACAGCCACGCCGGCGAATAGCGGCATCTTGCTTTTGGCGCCCGGCGCCACTGACTGCCCGGCCGGGGCGGCGCCGACGCCCAACGCGGCGGCGGGGCGCGGAGCCGGCGGGACCGGGCGTTGTGAGATCATCGTGGCATCATCGCCAGCAAGCGGATCGGCAACGCGGCCGCCACCCGCCATCGCCGCCGTGATCGCGGCGGCAAAGCTCGCCGCCGAATCGAACCGCGCTTCAGGACGCTTGGCCATGGCGCGCGCGACCACCGCATCCAACGCCGGAGGCGCCGTGACCGACAGGTCGGAGGGGCGTGGCGGTTCGGTGTTCAGCGCCTTATGCATGATGGCGGACATGCCGCCCTCGAACGGGCGCTCGCCGGTCAGCAACTGATACAGCATCACGCCGGCGGAATAGATGTCCGTGCGGGCATCGACCGTCTGGCCCATGAATTGTTCAGGCGACATATAGGACGGCGTGCCCATGACCGTGCCGGCCTGGGTCATGTTGCTGCTCTCGATCCGGGCAATGCCGAAATCGGCGATCTTCACGGTGCCGTCCGTCGAGAGGATGATGTTGCCCGGCTTGATGTCGCGATGCACCACGCCGCGCTCGTGGCTGAATTGCAGCCCGGCCAGCACGCCCTGCATGATCCGCACGGCTTCCGCCGGCGGCAGGCGATCGCCTTTGTCGAGAACCTTCTTCAGTTCGGTTCCCGGCGCATACTCCATGACGATATAGGCGACCTTGCCGTCCTCACCGTAGTCATAGACGGCGACGATGTTCGGATGGGTCAGGCGGCCCGCGGCCTGTGCCTCGCGGCGGAACCGCGCCAGTTCCTCCTGCGCTTCGGCATCCGACGGGTCGGGCAGTGGAATCGTCTTGATGGCGACGCGCCTGTCGATCAGGGCGTCATAGCCATCATAGACGGTGCCCATGGCCCCTTTGCCCAGGATCCCGCGTATCTCGTATTTGCCAAGCCGTTCGTTATCCATAACCCACCGCGAACCGATGGTTGGTTATAACCCGGCAACGGACTCACGCGAAGCCCGATCTGCCGTTTTGCTCCGGCCCACGCCACCGTCACCGATCAGCGCGAACGGCGCCCAGTAGAACGGATGCGCCAAAGCGGCGCTGGAACCGGTCGCACTGCCAAGCAGGCTCAGTTGAGCATGCCGCAGGGCCTCGGCGATCCCGGCGCCCCCACGCACCTCTTGCATGGTCTGCGCCACCAGATAGGCGGCGGTCTGATCGTTGACCGACCA
>DAIEHR010000386.1 GCA_027353465.1 Acetobacteraceae bacterium
ATGCCCTTCCGCATAAGGTGTTGCCGGAACACAGTTTTACCTATCCGTCATGGCCGGGCGTGTTCCGGCCATCCGCGCTTCTACCGTCGGTGCGAAGGTGGCCGGGACTGCGCTCGGCCATGACGGTGAGAGGTAAAATTCGCCTTTTACCAATGGGTTATCGAATTTATCAACCGACAGCGGCGTCGCGGACGGGACAAAAACCAGAGGCCCGCCGCCGTATTGTAACGTCAGTGGGACCTTCGTGCGCCACGACGATGCAAGGCTGGCGTGTCAGTGTTAGCGGGTTGTTACGACTCTTAACGGCACTGCAAACGGTGCAGCGTGATTTCTGGCAAGCAATGAAACCGCGCCGCGACGATCGACGACCCCGCGCCGACCGAGGTGTATCCGGCCATGCCATGGTGGTCCCAGGCGCCAGCGCCCAGGCGGCGGGGCAAGTTCGAATCCAGCGTGATCGGCACGCCACCGGGAAGGCAAATCTGCCCGCCATGGGTATGCCCGCTTAGCATCACGTCGAACCCGGCATGCGCGGCTTGGCGATAGACTTCTGGCGTGTGCGACAGCAATACGGCGAACGCCCCTTCCGGGATCGGATCGCCGGCTTTCTCGATATTGTCGGCGCGAAAGAAATGCGCGTCGTCGATGCCGGCCAGATAGAGGCGGCTGCCCTCGCGCTCGATCGTTACGCATTCATTCAGCAGCATGCGTATCCCCATCGCCTCCAGCGCCGGAACCATGCGGATGGTGTCGTGATTGCCGAGCACGCCATAGCTTGGTCCACGCAGAAGGGCGGCAACCTTGGCGGTTCCATCGATCGCGTGTGCGAATGGCCCGAATGTGTTGCCGCGGAAGTCACCGGTCAGTACGCAAACGTCGTAACTCAGCGCAGGCAGAAGCGACATCACCCGCTGCATGGCCGGGACGCTCATATCGGCGTGCAGGTCGCTGATGTGCAGGATGGTGAAGCCGTCGAAGGCGTTCGGCACGCGGCTGGACGCGATGGTGTTGTGGCGAACCTGCACGTCGGCGGCATTGCGTTGGCCGCGCCGGTAGAGTCCGGTCAGCCGCAACCCGGTGCGGATCACCGAATGGATCGAATACCAGTTTTCGATATGGAAGAAATTCAGGCCCTGCCCGAACACCTGGGCCTCATGTTCGGATTCTATACCGAGCCGCTGGCGCGCATGTAGGCGCCCAAGTCTGGCCTTCAGGAAGTCCAGTATCTCTTCCTGAGCCCACAAGCCCTGATCCCGGGTTTCCATTTCAGGGGTATCGATTGTCTGACATGAAGCGTGGGGCATCAGGCTGGCGCCCCCACCGGGACGCCAGCCCAGGACTTTAGCCCTTCAGGACCTCAACCAGGGTGCTGCCCAGCGCGGCCGGGCTGTCGGCGACGTGGATGCCGGCGCTGCGCATCGCGTCCATCTTCGCCGCGGCGGTGTCCTTGCCGCCGCTGATGACCGCGCCCGCATGGCCCATACGCCGGCCCGGAGGCGCCGCCTCGCCGGCAATGAAGCCAACGGTCGGCTTCTTTACCTTGTTCTTGGCCAGGAATTCCGCCGCGTCGATTTCGCTGGGGCCGCCGATCTCCCCGATCATGATGATCTGCTTGGTCTCGGGGTCGGCCAGGAACATTTCCAGCACTTCGATGAAGTCGGTGCCCTTCACCGGGTCGCCGCCGATGCCGATACAGCTTGTCTGGCCCATCCCAGTCGCGGTGGTCTGCGCCACCGCCTCATAGGTCAGCGTGCCGGAGCGGGAGACGATCCCGACCGAACCGCGCTTGTGGATGTGGCCGGGCATGATGCCGATCTTGCACTCGTCCGGGGTAATGACGCCGGGGCAGTTCGGCCCGATCAGGCGGGACTTCGATCCCAACAGCGCCCGCTTCACGCGCACCATGTCCAGCACCGGGATGCCCTCGGTGATGCAGATGATCAACGGGAACTCTGCGTCGATGGCTTCCAGGATCGCGTCGGCCGCGAACGGCGGCGGCACGTAGATCACCGACGCATCGGCGCCGGTCTTTTCCCGGCATTCCGAAACCGTGTCGAACACCGGCAGGTTCAGATGGGTCGTGCCACCCTTCCCCGGGGTCACGCCGCCGACCATCTTGGTGCCATAGGCGATGGCCTGTTCCGAGTGATAGGTGCCCTGCGCGCCGGTGAAGCCCTGGCAGATGACCTTGGTATCGCGATGGACCAGAACGGACATCTATGCGGCCTCCTTCACGGCTTTGACGATTTTCTCGGCCGCGTCCGCCAGGTTGTCGGCGGAGACGATCGGCAGGCCGGATTTGGCGAGGATTTCCTTGCCCAGATCGACGTTGGTGCCGGCCAGGCGCACGACCAGCGGCACCGACAGCTGCACTTCGCGGGCGGCGGAAACCACGCCCTCGGCGATGATGTCGCAGCGCATGATGCCGCCGAAGATGTTGACCAGGATGCCTTCGACGTTCGGGTCCGACAGGATGATCTTGAACGCCGCCGTCACCCGCTCTTTGGTGGCGCTGCCACCGACGTCAAGGAAGTTGGCGGGGGACATGCCATACAGCTTGATGATGTCCATGGTCGCCATGGCCAGGCCCGCGCCGTTGACCATGCAGCCGATGTTGCCGTCCAGCGCCACGTAGTTCAGTTCGAACTTCGCGGCTTCCAGTTCCTTCGGGTCTTCTTCCGCCTCGTCGCGCAGCTTTTCCAGTTCCGGATGACGGAACAGCGCGTTGTCGTCGAAGCTGACCTTCGCGTCCAACGCCACCACGTCGCCGGCGCCGGTGACGACCAGCGGGTTGATCTCAATGATCGCGCAATCCAGCGCGACATAGGCGGCATACATGCCGGCGATGAACTTGCCGAACGAGGATGCCTGCTTGCCGGTCAGCCCGAGGCCGGAGGCCAGCTTGCGGCCATGGAAGCCGGAAATGCCCGACGCCGGATCGACGCTGGCGCGCAGGATTTTCTCCGGGTGGTTGGCGGCGACTTCCTCGATCTCCATCCCGCCCTCGGTCGAGGCGACGATGGTGACGCGACCGCTGATCCGATCGACCAGCAGCGACAAATACAGTTCGCGGGCGATATCGCAGCCCGCTTCGACATAGACGCGGCGCACCGGCCGCCCATGCTCGCCAGTCTGCTTGGTGATCAGCGTGTGGCCGATCATCGCTTCGGCCGCTGCCTTCACCTCAGCCGGGGAGCGTGCCAGACGCACGCCGCCCTTGCCGTTGGGATCGCCCGCGAAGCGGCCGGCACCCCGGCCGCCCGCGTGGATCTGCGACTTTACCACGTATACCGGGCCAGGAAGCTTGGCCGCGGCCGCCTCGGCCTCATCGGGAGTCCAAGCGACATGACCTTCGAGAACCGTCACGCCGTAGCGCTTCAGCAGTTCCTTGCCCTGGTATTCGTGGATGTTCATGGTTGGCTCCTCAGCCGATCAGCTTGCGAGACGCATCGATCAGTTCGCGAACCGCACCGCAGGACTTGTCGAAAGCGGCTTTTTCGGTGGCGTTCAGTTCGATTTCCACGATGCGCTCCACACCGCCGGCACCGATCACCACGGGCACGCCGACATACATGTCGTTGATGCC
>DAIEHR010000393.1 GCA_027353465.1 Acetobacteraceae bacterium
GCCTTTCTGCGCTTCCGTCTCGGGTGCCTGAGGAGACCAAAGACCCGGTTGTCTATTGCATCGCGTGATTTTGCACGGTGCCCGGACGGAGAAGTACGCAGACATGGCTACCGGCACAGTCAAGTGGTTCAACACCACAAAAGGTTATGGATTCATCATGCCGCAGGATGGCGGCAAGGATGTGTTCGTTCATATCACGGCGGTACAGGCCGCTGGTCTTCGTGGATTGGACGAAGGCCAGAAGGTTTCGTTCGACGTGGCGATGGAACGAGGCAAGTCCACGGCGACTAACCTGAAGCCCATGTAAGGCATCAGGCGGACTAAACGAAGCGACCGGCTGCTGGGACAGCCGGTCGTCATTCTAAGGAGGTAAAAAAGCCATGGCCGTAGGAACGGTTAAATGGTTCAACGCGACCAAAGGATACGGCTTCATCATGCCGCAGGACGGCGGAAAAGATGTGTTCGTTCACATCACCGCGGTTCAAGCCGCCGGCCTCAAGGGCCTCAACGACGGCCAGAAAGTCACTTATGAGGTGGCGATGGAACGCGGCAAGGCCGCGGCAACCAATCTGAAGCTAGCCTAAGGGCAGCTTCCTCCGCATCGCAAGCCCCGCTGGCCTCGCTTCGTTCGATGCCAGCTAGCTTGCTCGCCCGGCCCTTCCCCTTGAAAGCGAGCCGGCATATGCATTCACTTGCCGCACTGAAATCCGCTTCGGACCTCGTACATGCGTGGATGTCCGCGACCCCACAGATAAACTGGCCCCTGCTGAGTCAACGGGCAGGAACCGAAGTCTGGGTCAAACACGAAAATCATCTCCCAACAGGCGCATTCAAGGTGCGCGGCGGTGTGGTGTTCGCCAGTCGCCAACCAGCCGGGCGCGGTCTGATCTCCGCCACGCGTGGCAACCATGGCCAATCCTTGGCCTGGGCTGGCAGCCGCTTCGGCCTTCCCGTGACGATCGTCGTTCCCCGCGGCAACAGCACCGAGAAAAACGCCGCGATGCGCGCGTTAGGCGCGACCCTGATCGAGCATGGCGCTGACTTCGAGGAAGCCCGGGAGGAAGCCCAACGCCGCACCCAGGCCGACGCGCTTGCCTTCGTTCCATCGTTTGCCCCCGACCTTGTGCTGGGTGTCGCAACCTACGCGCTGGAACTGTTCCAGGCGGTTGCCGACCTGGACGCGGTCTATGTGCCGATCGGGCTCGGTTCCGGCATATGCGGCACCATCCTCGCCCGCGATCTGCTTGGTTTGAAGACCAAGGTCATCGGGGTGCAGAGCACCGGCGCTGATTGCTATGCCCAATCCTTCGCAGCGGGGCATCTGGTGGCGGGAAACCGAGCGGATACGCGGGCGGATGGGATTGCGGTGCGCCAACCGGACCCGGAAGCGCTGCGTATTATCCTGGGCGGCGCCGATCGGATCGTCACGGTGCCCGACAGCGATATCGCCGCTGCCATCAGGACGTATTGGACAGACACCCATAATCTGATCGAAGGCGCGGGCGCGGCGCCGCTGGCGGCGTTGCTGCGGGAAGCGCCCGTCATGGCGGGCCAGCGAGTGGCGCTGATCGCCAGCGGCGGCAACATCGACCTGTCGCTGTTCCGAGCCTGGGTTAGCTGAGAGCGCTGTTTCGTTGCCATTCACCGCTCGTATTCTTTTGTGTTCACACTATGTTACGTGGTGCCGGCTGGGTTCGGCCTACATATTGTCCAGGCACCCGCGATTGTTCGGGGTGCCGCTTTCGGGAACCTGTGACATGAAGCGCGTGATTTCGGGCCTCGGGGTTGTTTCGGTTCTAGCACTTGGCGCGTGCGCGGTTGCGCCGCCGCAAGGGCCAAGCGTCATGGCTTTGCCCGCACAGGGAAAGCCATTCGCGGTCTTTCAGCAGGACGACATGACCTGCCGGGGCTACGCGTCGCAGTCGATTGGCGGCATGGATGCCACAAAGGCGGCGAACGACAGCGCCATCGGCAGCGCGGCGATCGGGACCGCCCTGGGCGCCGGGGTGGGCGCCGCCTTGGGTTCATTGGGCGGAGCGATGGGGGCGGGCGCCGCTATCGGTGGCGCGACTGGCCTGCTGGCTGGCGGCGCGATCGGCGCCGGCAACGCGCAGGAGGCCGGGGGCAACGTGCAGGCTCGGTACGACACCGCCTATACGCAATGCATGTACTCGCGTGGCAACACTGTCCAAAGCGCGCCGACAGGGTATGCCAACGGCTATCCGGCGGGCTATTATCCTGCCCCGTATTATGGCGGCCCAGGTTATTACGGCCCCGCTGTGGTGGTCGGCGGCGGCTGGGGTTATGGCGGCTATCGCGGCTGGTAGGGGTTTGCGGGACCGGGCGTCTCCGGCTTCAGGCCGGGACGCCCTGGAATTGCCCTATCGCGTATATCCGTCGATCTCATCCTGCGCCCAGGCGATCACCTGCTCAATCGTCTGGCCGTCGCGCAGCCGCGCCAGCATCTGGTTATGAACACCACGGTTGTAGATCTGCACCGCGATGTCGGGGGGCGCCTCGGACGCCGTCAATGACGGTTTTTGCCCGCTGGCCGAACGGATCGGGTAATTGTACACCGTTCCCTTCGGCGGCCCGACTTCTTCCCATATCTTGAAGTCGTTCATCTTGGCATAGGGCGGCAGGTCATAGCCTTCGCAGCCATTATCACGGGCCTCCACGTTGTCCCGCTGCATCAGGAATTCTACTAATTCCTTACCGGCGGTTTTGTTCGGGCTGAAATTGTAAGTACCCCAGAAATACATCTGTGTGGGCACGAAGCGCCCCTTGGGTCCAGACGGCGCCGGGAACGTCCAGCAATCTGCCGCTACCTCGGGCGAGTCCCGCTTGGCCACCGCCCAGGCGGACGGCGGGTTGAAGATCAACGCCGACTTGCCAGAGATCAATGCCCGGTTGTTCGATGCATCATCATAACTGACGGCATCGGCCGGATAGAACTTCACCAGCTTTTGGCAATACTCCAGCGCCTGGCGGGTGCCGTCGGATTTAAGCTGCGATTTACCATCCGCGTCGATCAGCGCCCCGCCAAACGCAGCGAAGATGGCGCCGTGCAAGTCGGTCGCATCGGTGTTCAGGCCGCCGCCCATGCCCATCGAAAACGCCATGTTATCCTTGGCGGCGAGTTCCGCGTACTTCAGGAAATTGTCCCAGGTCCAGGAATCCTGCAGCGCATTCTTTTCGTCCTTCGCCGGGTACATGGCCTGAATATCCAGGCCATGTTTCTTGAACCAACTGATACGCCCGCAGGGCGGCTTGGTCTGGGTGCCGCTGCTGGACGGCACCGCCGCCCAATGGCCCTTATACTTGGCGAGGTAAGAACTGACGCTGTTCACATCGCCGTTGGCGGCCGTCAGGCGCGCCACGACATCGTCCACCGGCTCCAGCGAATCAGCGTAGTTCTGCACGTCCCAGGTGATGAATGTCATGACATCATGGCCGGCCTTGGCCTGAGTCTCGGCTGCTGGTGTCAGTTGCAGCTTCCCGCCCGAGGTGGTGATGAAGTCGGCGGTAACCTCCACCTTGTTCTTCGCCGCCCAGGCATCGACCTGTTTTTGCATGATGGCGTTGGCGCCGGGCACCCAATGGTCCCAAAAACCAATGCTTAGCTTACCGGCGGCGCCGGCGGTACGGATATGTACCAGCGGAAGGGCGGCGGCGGCGGCACCAAGTTTAACGGCCTGACGGCGAGAGACGGGAAAGGGCTTGGACATCAAAGACTCCCAATACGGCATCAAGGCCGCTGTCGTTGCTCACCCTTTTGGCCGGGTGTGCAGACGTTCTACGGCATAATGAATCGCACGGGCATTCAAAAATGATCGCTCTCGATCATCCCGGCCCGGACAGGCCGGACCGGGATGATCCAGGTCGCGGACGGGCTACAGCCCCTCGAACAGCGCCGTGGTGATATACCGCTCCGCGAAGGACGGGATGATCACCACGATCCGCTTTTTGGCATACTCGGGGCGCCTGGCCAGCTTCAGTGCCGCGGCCAACGCGGCGCCGGACGAAATGCCGCCTGGAATACCCTCGGTACGGGCAAGGCGGCGGGCGGTGGCCAGGGTTTCCTCATTGGTGACCTGGATCACCTCGTCGATCGATTCAACATTCAGCACGTCCGGAACGAAGCCGGCACCAAGCCCCTGAATGGGATGCGGACCGGGTGCGCCGCCGGACAGTACCGGGCTGGCCGCGGGCTCCACGGCAATCATCTTCAGCCCCGGGCGGCGCGGCTTCAACGCCTTGGCGATACCGGTCAGCGTGCCCCCGGTGCCGACGCCGGATACCACGGCATCCACCTCGCCAGCCGTGTCGTACCAGATTTCCTCGGCGGTGGTCCTGACATGGATCGCCGGGTTCGACGGATTGCCGAACTGGTTCGCCATCACCGAACCTGGCGTCTCCGCCAGTAATTCCTTGGCTCGGGCGATCGCGCCATTCATGCCCTTCTCGCGCGGCGTCAACTCCAGTTCAGCGCCCAGATAGGCCAGCATCTTGCGCCGCTCGATGGAGACCGATTCCGGCATCGTCAGGATCAACCGATAGCCGCGCGCCGCCGCTACGAACGCCAGACCGATGCCGGTGTTGCCCGACGTCGGCTCGATCAGCGTCCCGCCGGGCTTCAGCACGCCGGCCTCTTCCATCTCGACGATCATGTTGACGCCAATACGATCCTTGACGCTGGCGATCGGATTGAAGAACTCCAGCTTCAGCACGACGTCGGCGGTGATGCCTTCCTCGGCCAGGATTTTGGGAATGCGCACCAGCGGCGTGTTGCCGATGGTTTCGGCAATGCTGTCGTAGATACGGCCGCGCAGCGGGCGGTCGAAAACAAGCGGCTTATGTTCGGACGACATGGCAGGAATCCTTCTCCCGGACGGCCGCGGGCGATCGATCGCCGCGGTCAGTGACGGGCATACAAGGCCAGATTTTTCCCTTCTGGCAAGATGGCAACCGCGGGACGCCAAGATGCCCCTGATATTGACGATTGTAGGAAATTTCCTTCTTCCCGCGCCCATGCCGCGACATCAACCTTGCCCCCGCTTGGCAAAGCGGCCGGCGGATGCACATCTTGCGCGCATGTACACCCTCCTTGCCGCCGCGCGGTCCGAACCATGAGCGGCCGATCGGCGTCCGTTCGCTTCATCCTGATAACCCTGGTGATCGATGCGCTTGGCTTCGGCCTGGTGGTTCCGATCGTGCCGTCCCTGGTGGTGAAACTGTCCGGACTGCCAGTGTCGGCGGCGTCGGTCTGGGTGGGCGCGCTGCTGACCGTCTTCGCCTTGATGCAGTTTGTGTGTGCCCCGATCCTGGGCGCCCTCAGCGACCGGTTCGGCCGGCGCCCCGTTCTACTGCTGTCGCTCAGCGGGATTTGCGCGAACTACCTGATGCTGGCGTGGGCGCCCTCGCTGGCCTGGCTGTTCCTGGGGCGGCTGATCGCTGGGGCCACGGCGGCGAACGCGGCAACCGCGACGGCCTATATCGCCGACGTCACCCCGCCCCAGAAACGCGCCGGCCAGTTTGGCCTGATTGGCGCGGCCTTTGGTGTCGGCTTCGTGGTCGGTCCCGCACTGGGCGGCCTGCTTGGGTCCTATAATCTGCGGCTGCCTTTTATCGTCGCCGCCATTATGGCCGGCTGCAACGTGCTGTATGGTTTCTTCGTTCTGCCGGAGAGTTTGCCGCAAGCGCTGCGCCGTCCGATCAATTGGCGTCGGGCCAACCCGCTGGGATCGCTGCGCATGATTACAGCAAGCAGCAACCTCCGGCGGCTGGCGATTGCCTGGGGATCGACATGGTTCGCGCTGGGTGCGCTGCAAAGCACGTTCGTATTGGCCAATCAGCAGCGCTTCGGTTGGGACACCAGGCATAACGGTCTGGCATTGGCGCTGGCCGGGCTGGGTTCGGCGGTCGTGCAGGGCTTGTTGGTGCGGCGGCTGGTGCCGGCGCTGGGCGAACGCCGGGCCGCGATGATCGGCGCAACGGTCACCGGCTGCGCCTATCTGTGCATCGCCTTCGCGCCGTTCGGCTGGGTGGTGCTGCTGGGCATCGTGATGCAGTCCATGGGCGCGATCACCAATCCCGCGATCCAGTCAATGGTGTCGTCCAGCGCCGCGGATGACCGTCAGGGCGAAACACAGGGAGCATTGGCGTCGGTGCAAGGCCTGACCGCCATCGCCTCCCCAATGGTCGCCAGTTTCGTGTTTTCCAGCTTCACCGGCCCCGCCGCGCCGTTCCAACTGGCGGGTGCGCCGTTCGCGGTGTCGGCGCTGGCGTATGGACTGGCGTTCTGGGCCGTGTCCGGCGTCCGGCCGCCGCCAGTCTTGGCGATGGCCGGGGCCGCCGTTAGAAGCGCGGTAACAGGAGGAACCCGATGAAGACTCGCGCGCCGCAACAGAAGGCTCCGCCGCTAAGCTGCGACTGCCACTTCCATATCTTCGGCCCCTTCGACCGGTTTCCCATGAGCCCGGGCCGCAGCTACACCTCGCCCGAGGCTCTGGTGCCGGCCTATCTCGAAATGGCCG
>DAIEHR010000075.1 GCA_027353465.1 Acetobacteraceae bacterium
CTGGTGGAGACCGGCCATCTGGAAGCGCCGACCCGGCTGAAACTGGAGGAGTCCTACCGGTTCCTGCGCCAGGTCGAGCATCGGCTACAGATGGTCAACGACCGGCAGACCCACGACCTTCCGGACTCGGCCGACCAGATGGACCGCATCGCCCGGTTCATGTTCCATGCCGATACGGCGGAATTCGCCCGGGAGGTGCTGCGCCACGCTGGGATCGTCCGGGCGTGCTATCGGGCGGTGTTCGAGTTCGTGCCGGCGTCGCCGGAAACCGAGGCGGCCGGCACCGATCTGGATTTTCGTGGCGATGCTCCCGAACCGGCCGGGACGATCGCGGCCCTGACCGGTCTTGGGTATCGCGAACCAGCCCGGATCGTCGCCGCGGTGCGGCGGTGGCTGTCGGGACGCGTGCGCGCGCTACGGTCGGATAGGGCGCGCGACCTGATCACGACGATGGTGCCGTCGATCCTGGCGGTGTTGGGGCGGCAGCCCAACCCGGATGAGGCGTTCAGCCGCTTCGACCGCCTGGTCAGCGCCTTGCCGGCCGGTGTGCAGCCGATGTCGCTGTTTCAGCGCAACCCCAAACTGCTGGAACGGATCGCCGCCGTTCTGGGCGCGGCGCCGATGCTGTCGGAGCACCTGGCGCTTCATCCAACGGCGCTGGAGGGGCTGCTGGACGTTCACTCCGCTATCGACACACGCCAGACGTTACTCACCCGAACGGCCGCCTCGGCTGGGCTGGAGGACACGATCCGGACCGTGCAGCGGGCGGTGAAGGAGCGCGACTTCTTCCTGTCGGTCGCCACGCTGGAGGGGCAGTTGGACGCCGACCAGTCGGGCCGCGAACGCACGGCGCTGGCGGAGGCGGCCCTGGCGGTGCTGACGCCGAAGGTGCTGGCTGATTTCGCTTCCCGCTTCGGACGGGTGCCGGGTGGCGCGCTGGCCGTGGTCGCCATGGGCAAGGCCGGCGGGCGGGAGATGATGGCCGGATCCGACCTGGACCTGATGTTCATCTACGACCATCCGCCGGAGGCTGCCGAAAGCCGCGGCACCCGCTCCCTGCCCGCCAGCCAGTGGTTCATCCGGGCGGTGCAGGCGTGCATCGGGGCGCTGACAGCGCCGGGGGCGGATGGGCAGATGTATGCGCTGGACATGCGGCTGCGGCCATCGGGCAACAAAGGGCCGATCGCGGTCTCGCTCGATGGGTTCCGCCGGTATCATGAGGCCGACGCCTGGACCTGGGAGCGGATGGCGCTGACCCGCGCTCGGGTGGTTGCGGGGCCGGCCGAGCTGCGGCGGAAGATCAACGCGGCGATAGAACAGGCGATCCGTCGGCCAGTGGCGGCGGAAATCATCCGCGCCGACGCGGCGGCGATGCGCGAGCGGATGATGCGGGAGATCAAGCCGCACGGTCCGTGGGACGTGAAAGCCCGGGCCGGCGGTCTGGTGGATATCGAGTTCATCGCCCAGGTGCTGCAACTGATCCATGCAGGCGATGCCGGGTTCCGCCGGGATCAGACGACACGGGTGGCGCTGCGGCGACTGGGCGCGTTCGGGGCGATCGATCCGGCGGATGCCAGCCTTCTGATCGAGGCGGAGCGGCTGTGGCGTACGATCCAGGGGATGCTGCGGATGACGGTCGGGCGGCTGGAGGGCGCGGATGTGCCGCATGCCTCGGCACTGCCGCTGTTACGGGCGGCGGCGGCGGCCGGTGTCGAGGCCGACGATGCGGCGGGGTTGTTGCGGGAAGTGGATCGGTTGGCCCTGCGGGTGCGGGCGTTGTTTCCGCGGTATGTCGGCGGCTGAAATGACCCGCCGCGCGACTTGACAGCCGGCGAGCCGCTGCGTACCTGCCATCGTAAGGGGTTATTTCGTGATCGCCCCTTGAGGCGTCAGCCGAAGCATCACGTCCACAACTCCTGATTCAGGAACGGGCGTGTCATGGCGGCGACCAACACAATCTCTGTGCAGCAGCTTTCCAGACTGATCGGCCAGCCGAACATACCAGCGCTGGTGGACGTGCGAACCGACACGGAACGCGCGCTGGACCCCAGACTGGTCCCCGGATCGGTAACGCACGACGCCCAGAGCGTGGACGCATGGGCGCGCGAGTATGCGGGCCGCGAGGTGATCGCGATCTCTCAGCGGGGACGGACGTCCGGCGAGGGAACGGCCGCCTGGCTGCGGCACGAAGGCGTCCGCGCTGAGACGTTAGAGGGCGGCTTCGAGGCCTGGGCGGCCCATGGCGACCTGCTGGTTCGTCCGGACAAACTGCCGCCGCGCGACGGCCGGGGCCGCACGGTTTGGGTCACCCGCGCCCGGCCCAAGATCGACCGGATTGCCTGCCCCTGGCTGATACGGCGCTTCGTCGATCCGGCCGCTGTGTTCCTGTTCGTTGCACCAGCCGAGGTGGACGGCGTGGCGGAGCGGTTCGGTGCAACCCCGTTCGACATCGATGGCGCGTTCTGGGGCCATCGCGGCACGCTTTGCACCTTCGATGCGATGCTGAGCGAATTCGGTTTGCGGTCGGCCGCGTTGGACCGCCTGGCGCTGATAGTACGCGCGGCCGACACCGGACGGCCGGAACTGGCACCGGAAGCGGCCGGGTTGCTGGCCGCCTCGCTGGGTCTTTCGCGCATGTATCCCGACGACCTGGTTCAGTTGGAGGCAGGCCTGACCCTGTACGATGCCTTTTATCGCTGGAGCCGCGATGCGATCGGCGAAACCCACGCCTTTCCGGCCGGGCACGTCACCGCTCGGCCTGCCCGGGGCAAAACCCCGTAACCCCGGCTTTCGATCCCATTTCACAACACGATGAAGGACCCATCGATGAAGCTTGCCCATGCGATCGTTCCAGCCCTGATCGGTGCTGCCCTGCTAGCCCCCCGGCCGGCCGAGGCTTTCTGGCTGCTCGGTTTCTCCCCCGCGGACACGCTGCCGCAAGGCGGCTTGGCCGCGATCGCCGGGACCGGCGGCCAATACGCGTCGGTTGGCGACCCAAGCCGCAACAATTTCACGCCGTTCCTGCCGCATGCCGGGCTGCGTGTCGGGCTGGCCGACGGGTGGGACATTGGTTACCGGCTGACCCAGGTGGCGCTGCCGTTCTCCAGCGTCGGCCCGTCGCTGGGCGGCGAGATCGACATCAAGCGTCGGCTGACCCCGGCGGACAGCCCGATTCAGGTCGCGATCGTGGTGGGCGGCGCATACTCATACCTGGATATATCGGGCCAATCGCGCAGCGCCTGGAGCCCGGGTGTCGATCTCGTGGTCAGCAAGGCGCTGACGCCGCGCTACACCGCGATCTCGGAATTTCGATATGTTTACACTGCAATTCCCACAGCGGCGGGGGGCACCGGCAACAACTACCTTAATGCGGCGGGTGTCGATCTCGGCGTGCGGATCGGGCTGACGCCGACCGTGTCGCTGGTGCCGGAAGTGGGCCTGTTCGATTTTACCGGCCACTTGGCGGCGCGATCCGCGAATGGGGTGGCCGCGCAATACGGTGCCGTGCTGGCGTTCCGGTTTTAGGGGGCCGGATGCCGAGGCCGATCCAAAGGACGGCCACCTGAAACGCATATGGCCGGCTCAAGGCCGGCCATAGCGACAGTGATCAAGCCGGGATCAGACCCCGGCGGTGGCGGCCACTTCGGCGGCGAAGTCGTCCTTCGGCTTTTCGATGCCTTCGCCCAACTGGAAGCGGACGAAGCCGGTCAGGCTGACGCCCGCCTTCTTCACCACGGCGCGCACGCGGCTTTCGCCGTCATGCACCCATACCTGCTCCAGCAGCACCACTTCTTCGTAGTACTTGCGGATGCGGCCTTCGACCATCTTCTCGATGATGGCTTCCGGCTTGCCGGAGGCGCGGGCCTGCTCGCTGAGCACGGCGCGTTCGCGTTCCAGCGCGGCCGGATCGACCGCATCGACATCCAGCGCGTCGGGACGGGTGGCGGCGACATGCATGCCGACCTGACGGCCCAGCGTTTCCAGCGTGGCGAGTTCACCGGGACCTTCGATCGCGGCGAGGACGCCGATCTTGCCCAAGCCGGGCTTCAGCGCCTGATGCATATAGGACGCAACCACGCCCTGCTTCACCGTCAGCACCTTGGCGCGGCGGATCGTCATGTTCTCGCCGATCGTGGCGACCATGTGCGTCAGTTGTTCGGCAACAGTACGGCCGTCCGCGAACGGGGCGGCGGAAATGGCTTCGATGTCGTCACCGACATCCAGCGCGATCTGAGCAACACGGGCGACGAAGTCCTGGAAGGTCTCGTTACGTGCCACGAAGTCGGTTTCGGCGTTGACCTCGACGATCGCGGCCTTGTTCGCGGCCGAAGCCACGCCGACCAGACCTTCGGCGGCGACGCGGCCGGACTTCTTGGCGGCGGCGGCGAGGCCCTTCTTGCGCAGCCAGTCGATGGCGATTTCGATGTCGCCGTCGGTTTCGACCAGCGCCTTCTTGCAGTCCATCATGCCTGCGCCGGTCTTTTCGCGCAGGTCTTTCACCAGGGCGGCGGTGATCGCGGCCATGCTTCATTCTCCTGACAGAAGCGCCATTCGCGACGTGTTAGGCAGCGAATCGCGCGGTATTGCAAAGGGTCAGGGCGGTCTCAGCGTGGTGGAAACCGCCCTGGAAAGCCTTAGACGGCGGCGGCTGCTTCCGGCTCGATATCCAGCATTTCCGGCGGCAGGTCTTCACGCGCACCGATGTCGGCGCCGCTGCTGCCCATCTCGGCGCTGATGCCATCCAGCACGGCGCCCGCGATCAGGTCGCAGTACAGGGTGATCGCGCGGATCGCGTCGTCGTTGCCGCGGATCGGGAAGGTCACGCCGGTGGGGTCGGAGTTGCTGTCCAGAACCGCGACGACCGGGATGTGCAGCTTGTTCGCTTCTTCGACGGCCAGCTTTTCCTTGTTGGTGTCGATGATGAACAGGATGTCCGGCAGGCCGCCCATGTCCTTGATGCCGCCCAGCGCGCGGTCCAGCTTGTCCTTGTCGCGGGTGATGTTCAGGACTTCCTTCTTGGTCAGACCTTCGGTCTGGCCGCCAACGAGGTCCTCGATCTGGCGCAGGCGCTTGATCGAACCGGTGATGGTCTTCCAGTTGGTCAGCGTGCCACCGAGCCAGCGGTGGTTGATGTAGTATTGGCCGCAACGCTTGGCGGCGTCGGCGACATGTTCGGCCGCGGCGCGCTTGGTGCCGACGAACAGAACGCGGCCGCCGGCGGCGGTCACGTCACGGACGGCGCGCAGCGCGCGATCCAGCATCGGCACGGTCTGCTGCAGGTCGATGATGTGGACCTGGTTGCGGGTGCCGTACAGGAACGGCGCCATGCGCGGGTTCCACCGGCGGGTGTGGTGTCCAAAGTGAACGCCGGCTTCTAGCAGCTGGCGCATGGTGAAATCGGGCATCGCCATGGGCGTGCATCCTTTCCTGTGGTCCGGTTGATCCTCCGCGGGGGTTGCCTCTCGGCACCGGAACCCGGCCATCGCTGGCTGGGAAAGGTTCCCCGCGTGTGAATTACCAGCGGACGGGAGAATCCCGTTCGCCAGCGGGCGGGGATATGGCGGAGATTCCCACCGATTGCAAGTTGAGGTTTCGTGGCGGCCGATTGACCGGCCTTCCGCTTGCTGCAAGGAATGCGTCTAGCGAACCAGTTCGGAAACCGAACGGGCCCAAAGGGAGAGACAATGGCCAGCGAGGCAATCCTGCCAGGAGCGGAACCGTTCCTGTTCGAGGGCAATGACACCGGCGTATTGGTAATCCATGGCTTTACCGGCAGCACGCAGAGCATGCGTCCGCTGGGCGAGGCGCTGAACCGCGCGGGCTACACCGTCAGCGGGCCGCGTCTGGCCGGCCACGGCATTTCGCCCGAAGCGATGGCCCGAACCGGCGCGCGCGACTGGGTTGCCTCCGTCGAAGCAGCCTATGCCGACCTGCGCGCGCGCACCGCCCGGGTGTTCGTGACCGGGCTGTCGATGGGCGGCACACTGACATTGTACATGGCGGGGATGCACGGTGCGGAGATCGCCGGGGCGATCCCGATCAACGGCCTGGTCAGGCTGGATTCCCCTGACATGGCCGCGATTACCTTCGCCGCCGGCATGCCGGCCACGGTGCCCGGGATCGGATCGGACATCAAGAAGCCGGATGTGCGCGAACTGGCCTATGCCGAGGTGCCAGTGCCCTGCTTTGCCGAGATCCATGCGCTGTCCAGCGTGACCCATGCGCTGCTGCCGCGCGCGGTCTGCCCCATGCTGATCGTCACCTCCCGCGAGGATCACGTCGTGCCGCCGGAGAACGGCGATTTCATGGCCGCCCGGCTGGGTTCCTCGCGGATCGAGCGGCTTGCGCTGGAGAATTCCTTTCACGTCGCGACCATCGACAACGATGCCGATCTGATCGCCGATCAATCGATCCGTTTCATTAAGAGCATCGCCGGCTGAAAACCAGAAAGCGGGAGAAGACCATGCAAGCACGAACCACGGCGAAAACAATCGCCGGGGCGGCCCTTGGGATCGCCATGACGGCCCTGCTGGCCACGCGGCCGGCGGCAGCGCAGGACAAGACGGTAACAATGGGGGCCATTCTGCCTCTGTCGGGGCTGTTCTCCACACTTGGGCCGCCGGAACGTGACGCGATGCAGATGGCGGTCGAGAAAATCAACGCCGGCGGCGGCTTTGAGGTTGGTGGCCAGAAATATAAGCTGGCGTTGAAGGTTCTGGACGACGAATCAACCGCGGCCACTGTGGGCATCGCGGCGTTCCGCCAACTGGTGCAGGTGGACAAGGTCCCGGTGCTAGTGCTGGCGGACAACACCCGCAACTATGCCTCGCTGTTGCAACGCTTTCCGTTGCCGTTGCTCAATATCCTGGACAGCACGTATCCCAGCATCCTGGATGTGGACAAACATGTGTTCCTGTTGCGGTCCGACACGCCGGCTTATGTGCCGGGCGCGGTCTGGTATCTGGCGAACGTGCTGCACAAGAAGCGCATCGCCTGGATCGGGTCGGCTGCCGACCCGTATTCCACGGGCATTGAGACGTGGGTGAAGAAAGCCGCCACCGAATACGGGGTAGAGATTGTAGCGGATGTCAATTATCCGCCCGGAACAACGAATTTCTCTCCGTTTATCCAGACGGCGATGGCCGCGAAGCCGGATGCGATCTATCTGGGCGGCGTGACGCAGGAAGTCCTGCCGGTGGCCAAGCAGTTGTTCCAGGCTGGCATCCGCGACCTGCCAGTGGTCCACAACTCGGGGGCCACGCCGACTCAGGCGAAGCAGATCATCGGCGAGGATTTGTATAACGACGTCATGGCAACGAACTACGACTTCGCCGGCAGCCTGCCCGAGACCTCCGACAATCCGGCAACCAAGACCTTCTACAAGGACTTCCTGGCTCGGTACAAGGAATATCCCGACGATCTGACAATGTGGGCCTACGACGCCCCCTACGTGCTGATCGGCGCCATGCGGAAGGCTGGCAGCGTGACCGACCGGGAGAAGATCTATCAGGCGATGCTGACCCAAAAGGTACCGCCCGAGACGATCAGCGGCTGGATGCCAGCGGAAGGCGGTAAGCTGTTCCACGGCCGCGATGCCCAGACGCTGTCGGAAGGCGTCAGATGGTGTACCGCGACGAAGACCATCGCGCCCGCCTTCCTGTACTTCATGGACGGCCTGAAGGTGACCGACCAGAAGATCATCGAGAACGGCTGCGGGGGGTAGCGGCTTTTGCTGCAACAGGCACTGGTGAACGGCGTCGTCCTGGGCGCGCTGTTCGCCCTCCTCGGCGTCGGCCTGACCCTGGTGTACGGCGTGATGGACGTGCCGAATTTCGCCCAGGCCGGGGTGGTGACGCTGGGTGCCTATATCATGGTTACCCTGCATCAGGCCGCCCACTGGCCGTTCTTCCTGGCGGTCGCGGGCGGAGTGCTGGCGGCGGGGCTGATCTCGGTAGCCACCGAGCGCTTCGCGTACCGGTTCGTGCGGACGCGGCCGCTGGCGGCGCCGGCGGTGGCGTTGGGGCTGCTGCTGATCCTGGATAACAGCGCGCTGGAGCTGTGGGGCGGCGACCACGTATCGCTGACGCCGCCCTATGGTGCCGGGCTGATCCAACTGGGCGGAATGACGGTGCCGGCGATCGGCGTGGCGCTGGTGCTGACGGCGGCGGTGTCGATGCTGCTGCTGTGGCTGTTGCTGACGCGCACCGGGATCGGCCGGGCCATCCGGGCGGTATCGCAGAATCCCGAGGCAGCGGCGACGCTGGGCATCGAGTTGGAGCGGCAATACGTCACCGCTTTCTTTATCTCCGGTCTGCTGGCCGGGTTGGCGGCGTTTGCCTATGCGCCGACCTATGCTGTGTTCCCTTACATGGCGGATGGCGTGATCTTCGATGGGTTTGTCGTCGTGATCCTGGGCGGCCTGGGCAATGTATGGGGCGCCGCGTTGGGCGGAATCCTGCTGGGCCTGGTTGAAAGCCTCAGCGCGGTTTATGTCTCGGCCGCCTATCAAACCGCGATCGGGTTCGTGGTGCTGCTGCTGGTGATCGTGCTGCGTCCAGCCGGGTTGTTCGCCACCACGGCCCGGAGAGTCGCATGAACCGAGCAGGGGTCGCGAGACGGTGAAACGCGTATGGCCTTATGTCGGCATCGCCGTAGTGACGCTGGCGATGTGGGCGCTGCTGATCAGTGTCAATGCGTTCTATGCCGGGGTGCTCGCCAGCATCCTGATCTGGACGGTCGCAACCAGCGGACTGAACGTGATCGCCGGGCTGGGCGGTTACCCCAGCCTGGTGCAGGGCGCGTTCTATGGCATCGGTGCCTATGCCTCGGCGCTGGCCCTGATTCATGGCCAGAATCTGTGGGTGGCAACCATCCTGGCGGTGGCGTCCGCGGGGTTGGCCGGCCTGCTGATCGGGCTGGTCTTCGCACGAACCCGGGGACAGTATTTCGGGATGGGCACGCTGTTCTTCGGTGTGGTCGTCGCCCTTGTGCTGACCAACTGGACCGACCTGACGAATGGGCCGCTCGGGCTGATGGTGCCGTTCGGCTTCGCCACCAACGACCAGCTCGACTGGATCATTCCGCTGTCGGCGGGCGCCTCGCTCGCCCTGGTTCAGGCGCTGGGCACGTCGCGGTT
>DAIEHR010000407.1 GCA_027353465.1 Acetobacteraceae bacterium
CTTCCACCAAAAATTCGGCTACGGCACCGTCCGATCGGTCGATGACGACAAGCTGGACGTGCATTTCGAAACATCCGGCGACAAGCGCGTGCTTGATCGCTTCGTGGAGCGTGCCTGATGCGATTAAGTAAATGCGGAGAAGTTGCCACCTCGATTGGGGCATGGCCGATGGGGACCGTCATGGCGGGCGAAGGCCCGCCATCCACGCCTGTTCCGGGATCGCTACCGCAAGCCGTGGATGGCGGGCCTGCGCCCGCCATGACGATGAAAGGCCGCGGGCTTCCATCAGGCGGCTCGTTTATGTCGCAGCGGCCCCTAAATTGATGGCCAATCACCCAATCCCCCTGGAAACCGTCGCCGTCAGCGTGTCCGAGGACGCGTTGGAGGCGTTCGAGGCCGCTCTGGCGAATGCCTGCCAGACTGTCGGCTTCTTCAAGGATGAAGCCACCGGCATCTGGCGCGTAGAAGGCGTGAAGCAGGTTGGCATCGACGAAGCCGAACTGGCGTCCTCGCTGGCGCTGGCGGCGATGATGACCGGGGAATCGCCGGTGCTGGAACGATCGGCGACTCAGGCTGATGGCTGGCTGGCCAAGACCTATGCGTCGTTTCCCGAACAACTCATCGGGCAGCGGTTCGCGGTGCGGGGCACCCATCTGAAAGGGCCGGAACTACCAAACCGGATCACCCTGACCCTGGATGCCGGTTTGGCGTTCGGCAGCGGCGAGCATGGCTCTACCCGCGGTTGTCTGGTGGCGCTGGAAACCGTTGCCCGCCGCCGGCCGCGCCGCATTCTGGATATGGGCACCGGGTCGGGCATCCTGGCGATGGGCGCGGCGAAGCTGCTGAACCGCAAGGTGCTGGCCAGCGACATCGATCCGTGGTCGGTGCGCGTAACCGCCGAGAACGCGGAAATGAATGGTGTCGCGCATCTGGTGCAGGCCCATTTGGCGGACGGGTGGACCGATCCGTATGTGCGCGCGCACGGTCCGTACGATCTGGTGTTCGCCAACATCCTGGCTCGTCCGCTCTGCATGATGGCGCGCGATATGGCGTTGAACCTGGCGCCCGGTGGCACCGCGATCCTGGCCGGATTGCTGCGGAATCAGGCGCGCTGGGTGCTGGCCGCCCATCGCGCGCAGGGGCTGAAGCTGGAGCGGATGTTGCCGCAAGGGGCCTGGACCACGCTGGTACTGCGGAAATCGTTCCGGCCGGTCACCCCGCGTCCGCGGTCTGCTCGGTTCAGCGTGGTGGATACCGAGAGGTTCTAGCCACCGTCCGCCGTTCGGGTATTCTGTCCCGTAAGCAATTATGGAGCGTTCAGCGATGACCAGCATCACCATCAAAGCCACCGACGGCAGCGGCACGTTCTCGGCCTATGTCGTGCAACCCAAGACCAAGCCGGCCGGCGTCGTCGTGCTGATCCAGGAAATCTTCGGCGTGAACCAGGCAATGCGCGACATCGCCGCCTGGGTCGCCGACCTGGGGTTCATCGCCGTCGCCCCGGACCTGTTCTGGCGTATCGAACCCGGCATCGACATTACCGATAAGACCGACGCCGAATGGAAGCGGGCATTCGAACTGTTCCAGACCTTCGATCAGCCCAAGGGCATCGAGGACCTGAAAGCCACGGTCGCTGTCTGCCGCACGATGGACGGGTCCAACGGTAAGGTTGCCACCATGGGCTACTGCCTGGGCGGGCGGCTGGCGTTCATGATGGCGCAGCAATCCGACGCCGATGCCAACATTTCCTACTACGGTGTTGGGCTGGACGGGCTGTTGGGCGACCTGAATAAGGTGACCAAGCCGTTGATTGTCCACATCGCCGACAAGGACGCGTTCTTCCCGCCGGAAGGCCGCGCGGCGGTGCTCGCGGCGACCAAGGGTCACCAATATGCGGCCAGCTACGTCTATCCCAACGCCGACCACGCGTTCGCCCGGGTGAACGG
The DNA here is from genome assembly GCA_027353465.1 of Acetobacteraceae bacterium. Lineage (GTDB taxonomy): Bacteria > Pseudomonadota > Alphaproteobacteria > Acetobacterales > Acetobacteraceae > Rhodopila. Next base: position 1,947 of record DAIEHR010000407.1, read on the forward strand.
CGTTCATTGGGACGGGCGGTCGGCCACCATCGCCAATGGGCGCAGCGCCGAAGCGTTGGTCGCCGCACTGGGTTAACAGGGCCGACCGAAGCCCGGCGGCGCCACCACCAATCGGCACGCGCCGCACCACATCGGAAAAAAGCGCACCGTGCAGGTCGAGCAAGCAGCGGTGACAGGAGTGCAAATGAAGCGGCCTCGTGGGATTGGCGCCATTCTGGGATGCGCCGGAGTGTGTATGCTGCTTATGGCCAGTTCGGCTTGGGCGGACGGCAACCCGTTCGTCGGCCGATGGCACCTTAATCGGGCACAATCGAAGGCTCCTCCCGGCGATGTCTTGCCTGCTGACATGACGGCGGACTTTGCGCGCGTCGATGCCAAGCACGTGAAATGGTCTATCACCGTGACCGACGCGCAGGGACGTCCGTCGGTGGAGTCCTTCGATACCCCTGCCAACGGTGAGTTTTACCCGATCAGCAGCGATACGACCGCGGCGTTCACGCTGAATGGCGATACGCTTCAGGGAACCTTCAAGGGGTCAGCCGGAGAAACCGATACGCTGACGTGCAGCCTGTCGGAGGGGAGGCGGAAAATGACCTGCAGCGGCACCTTGGCCCGCCCGGATGAGGCACCGCAATCATACGTCGACGTCTATGATCGGATGTAACCCATGACGCGGGGACGCACAGACTGTCCCCGGCGTGGCATGTCCTGGGGCGGCGGGATCATGGTTAAGCCCTTTGCCCCAGTGTTACCGTCCGTCCTGTTGTTGTTCGTCCTGTTGGTGTCGGCGTGTGCCGTGGGCCCGGGCTATGGGCCGGAATATGGTGGTGGTTACGGGTACGGCGGCGACTATGGCTGGAATGAAGGCTTCGTCGGCGGCTGGGGAGACGGCTGGGGTGGCGGCTACGAGCGCCGCCGCTGGGGCTATGGCGATCACGGCTTTCGCCATGCCGGCTGGGGTGGCCACTATGGCGGATGGCAGCGCGGCGGCTGGGGCCACGGCTTTGGCGGCCGTGGAGGCCGCGGCGGCATGGGCGGCGGACACGGGGGCGGACATGGCGGCGGCGGTCACGGGCGATGAAACCGCGCCGTCGGCCCTTAACAGGGCCGTAGGCCGATAGTCGGCCCCAGGATCACCCCCAAACTGCGTTACGCCCGTCAACGCCGGATTGTCGAAGCCACGTCCGCGCCGGAAGCCCGTCCCAGCCTCTGGCTTGAATCGCCGACGCTGTATTATATGCGTCCTTAGTAGGGCGGGCGAAAGGAATGGTTCAAGCGCCCGTCCAATAGAGGACAAATGGATGGACGGCGCGCAAACCTCATTCCCGCTCGGTAAGGGCCTCGCCAAAACGCCCGGCGCCCTGGCCGGCATAAAGGTCATCGACCTGACCCGCGTGCTGGGCGGCCCCTACTGCACGATGATCCTGTCCGATCACGGGGCCGACGTGATCAAGATCGAACCGCCGCAGGGCGACGAAGTCCGCGACTGGGGCCCACCATTCCACGAGGGCGACGCCAGCTATTTCATCGGCGTGAATCGCAACAAGCGCGCCATCGCGCTGGATCTGGGCAAGCCGGAGGGCAAGGCGGTGCTGCTGCGCCTGCTGGAGGGCGCCGACATCCTGATCGAGAACTTCAAGCCCGGCTCCATGGAAAAATGGGGCCTGGGATATGAAGAGATTCTGTCCAAACGCTTCCCCGGCCTGATCCACTGCCGGGTTTCCGGCTTCGGTGGCGACGGCCCACTGGGCGGGCTGCCGGGCTACGACGCCATCCTGCAGGCCATGACTGGGCTGATGAGCATCAATGGCGACGCCAGCACCGGCCCGATGCGGATGGGGACGGCGATCGTGGATATGGGCACCGGCCTGTATTCCGCTGTCGGTATTCTGATGGCGTTGCATGAGCGGAAAGCCTCGGGCCTGGGGCAATACCTGGACATGACGCTGTACGACTGCGGTATGGCGCTGCTGCATCCACAGGCGCCCAACTACTTCCTGAACGGTAAGCGCCCGACCGGAACCGGAAATCCGCATCCTAACTTGGTCCCGTACGACAAATATCCGACCAGGACTTGCGAAATCTTCATCGCCAGCGGCAATAACGGCCAGTTCCGCAAGCTATGCGAACTCGTAGGCCGCCCAGAACTGGCCGACGACCCGCGTTTCGCCAGCAATGGTGACCGTAACGTCAACCGCGTTGCGCTCACCCTGGCGTTGGCCGCGGCCTTCGCCGACCAGGACGGCAAGGAATTGTCGATGCGCCTGATCCGGGCAGGGGTGCCCGCCGGTCCGGTGCTGGCGGTGGACGAAGCCACGGCCGCGCCCCACACCGCGCACCGGGAGATGGTCACCGAACTCGATTGGTACAAAGGCCTCGGCACGCCGATCAAGTTCAGCCGCACCAAGGGCGGTACGCGCAGGCCGCCGCCCAGTTTCAACCAGCATGGAACCGAGGTGCTGACTCAGCACGGCTATACAGAGGTGGAGATCGAGGCTTTTTCCGAAGCCGGTGTTCTGCACACCAAGCGTAAAACCTGAACCCCGGGCCCGGCCGTAACCCATCGCGAATAATCTTGGGGAGCGGCCGGCTTCGTCTTTATCTTCCCGGACGAGGCCTGCCCATCATCGCCATCCGTCCAACCACCATGCAACGCATAATTCCCCTCGTTGCCATTTTGAATCAAAATGACAATCGCCGGGTGCCCAAATAAATGGGGAATATCCACACTTGGAAAAGATGCCGCGGGGTGAATCCCCGCGGCAAAGTTCAAGGGAGGAAACGCGGATTTCCTACATCACCTTTTCGTCAGATGGCAACAAATCCTTCAGCGGATTCGATCACATTTATCATTCGATAACGAAACATATAGATAAAGTTCAGACTATATTTCCATTAATTCCATTGCGTCTCCGATCGAAAAACGACCTGCATCGACTACTTCGGCGTGAACGCCGAGTTCGATATGACCATATAGCGAACGAAGTTCGCTGATTGGGTCGGCATCCCGCTCCCCTGTCTCAGGATTTACCTGGGTTGCGAGGCAACGCGTCGTGCCCTTGACTACACGCAGCACCGCCCCGCCCACCTGAATTTCCCGCCCGATCCAGTCTCGTTCGGCCCACGCGGGGGCGCCGCTGAACCACACATTCGCGCGAAACCGCCGGCGGTGCCGCTTGGCGCCGACGCGCGCCTCAAAATCCCGCAGGCTGGCCAGGTTGTTCAGGCTGACCACCGGCTTTTTCTGATCACCGAAAACATGCCCCGGGATATGGTGAAAGCTCGGTTGCCCGCGGGCCTCGTCGCCCAGATAGTCGGTCAGGAAGGATGCGAAGCGCTGTCGTCCGGCCTCCGTCAGCGGGTTGGCCTCGATCCCGCTGCCATCGGGTGCGCGGATCCGCAGCATCTTCGATGTGGGGTCGAACACGCTGAACAGCAACGCGGCCTTCGCATGCTTCATCTGGCACAGGAAGTTCCATTTCGGCAGCCAGGCCGGGTTGGACGGATCGAAGCCGGAATCCCCCTGCGCCAGCGCGAATGCGCGGTCCCAGGGAATCGCGCCGCCCTCTTCGACGTCTGCCTGGTCAAGTGCTTCCGCCGTCAGACCTTTGACCGGATAGCGGTACAGATATTCGATTCGCATGGTTCAAACCCCCTTGAGCGGTAGTCTGCCCCGCCCCACTTCCGGGTGAAAGCCTGTTCATGTCGCCACGCTAAGGGGCATGAAAGGGCTGTCGCCTGCTGAAAGGGACATAACATGGACATTCAAAAGTTCACCGAACGCTGCCAGGGTTTTCTCCAGGCCGCCAGTACCATTGCAATCCGCGAATTCCACCAGCGCATCACGCCAGAGCATCTGCTCAAGGCATTGCTGGATGATGAAGAAGGTGCCGCCGCCGGCCTCATCAAAGCCGCTGGCGGCGATCCAAAGGCCGCCGCCACGGCGAATGACGCCGAGGTGGCGCGCAATCCGAAAGTCAGCGGTGGTGGTGCGGGCCAACCCCAACTGACGCCGGAATTGGTGCGGGTGCTGGACTCGGCACAGCAAGCCTCTACCCGCGCGGGTGACGAATACGTGGCGCAAGACCGGCTGCTGGTCGCGCTGGCGGAATCCAACACACCCGCCGGCAAGGCGCTGAAAACCGGCGGCGTCACGCCGCAGGCGCTGGAGAAGGCGGTCAACGACGTGCGCAAGGGCCGCAAGGTCACCAGCCCGAACGCCGAATCCAACTTCGACGCGCTGAAGAAATACGCCCGCGATGTCACCGCCATCGCCCGCGAAGGCAAACTGGACCCGGTCATCGGCCGCGACGAGGAAATCCGTCGCACCATCCAGGTTCTAGCTCGTCGAACCAAGAACAACCCGGTGCTGATCGGCGAACCCGGCGTCGGCAAGACCGCGATCGTCGAAGGTCTGGCCCTGCGCATCGTCAACGGCGACGTGCCGGAGGCGCTGAAAGGCAAGCAGCTTCTGTCGCTGGACCTGGGCGCCATGGTGGCCGGATCGAAATACCGCGGTGAGTTTGAGGAACGGCTGAAAGCCGTGTTGAAGGAAATCGAGGACGCCCAGGGTCAGGTCATCCTGTTCATCGACGAAATGCACACGCTGATCGGCGCTGGCAAGGCGGATGGCGCGATGGACGCCTCCAACCTGATCAAGCCCGAACTGGCGCGCGGCACCCTGCACTGCGTCGGGGCGACCACGCTGAACGAATACCGCAAGCATGTGGAGAAGGACGCCGCGCTGGCCCGCCGCTTCCAGCCGGTGTTCGTCGGCGAACCGTCGGTCGAGGACACCATCAGCATCCTGCGCGGCATTAAAGAGAAGTACGAACTCCATCATGGCGTGCGCATTGCCGATGCCGCCCTGGTGGCGGCGGCCACACTGTCGAAGCGCTACATCACCGACCGGTTCCTGCCTGACAAGGCGATCGACCTGATCGACGAAGCATCCAGCCGCCTGCGCATGCAGGTGGACAGCAAGCCGGAGGCGCTGGACGAACTCGATCGCCGGGTGATCCAGCTTAAGATCGAGCGGGAGGCGCTGAAGAAGGAAACCGATCCGGCGTCGAAGGACCGGCTGGTCAAGCTCGAAAGGGAACTGGCCGACCTGGAAGACCGGTCGAACACCATGACTGCCGCTTGGAAGAACGAGAAGGACCAGGTGCATGAAACCCAGAAGCTGAAAGAGCGTCTGGATCAGGCGAGGTCCGAGGTGGAAGTCGCGCAGCGGCGCGGCGACTATACCCGCGCCGGCGAGTTGACCTATAGCATCATCCCCGACATCGAACGCCAACTGGCCAAGGAGTCCGACGGCAAGCTGGTAAACGAAGCGGTGACCGAGGAAAGCATCGCCGCGGTGGTGTCTCGCTGGACCGGCGTGCCGATGGAAAAGATGCTGGAGGGCGAACGCTCCAAGCTGCTCCAGATGGAAGACAAGCTGCGCGGCCGTGTCGTCGGTCAGGAAGAGGCACTGAAAGCCGTGGCCAACGCGGTCCGTCGGGCGCGTGCTGGCTTGCAGGACCCGAATCGGCCGATCGGCAGTTTCCTGTTCCTCGGCCCGACCGGCGTCGGCAAGACCGAACTGACCAAGGCGCTGGCGTCGTTCCTGTTCGATGACGACCGGGCGATGGTGCGTATCGACATGAGCGAATTCATGGAGAAGCACGCGGTGTCGCGACTGATCGGCGCACCCCCGGGCTACATCGGCTATGATGAGGGTGGTGTGTTGACCGAGGCGGTGCGCCGCCGGCCCTATCAGGTGATCCTGTTCGATGAGGTCGAGAAGGCGCACGAGGATGTATTCAACGTCCTGCTGCAAGTCCTCGACGACGGCAGGTTGACGGACGGGCAGGGACGCACGGTCGATTTCAAGAACACGATCATTGTGCTGACCTCCAACCTCGGCAGCGACGTCCTGGCGCACCAGAAAGAGGGTGAGCCGACGGCGATGGTGCAGGGCGAGGTGATGAAGGTTGTCCGCCAGCATTTCCGCCCGGAATTCCTCAACCGGCTGGATGAGATCGTGCTGTTCCGCCGCTTGCAGCGCGGCGACATGGCCTCGATCGTTGAGATCCAGTTGGCGGGTCTTCGCAAGCTGCTGGCCGATCGGAAGATTGGTCTGGATTTGGACCGCAGCGCGCTGGATTGGCTGGCGGCGGAGGGGTACGACAGCACCTATGGCGCCCGGCCTCTGAAGCGGGTCATCCAAAGGTCGCTGCAAAATACGCTCGCCGGGCTAATCCTGGATGGCACCATCAGGGAAGGCGAGACGGTCAAAGTCTCCGCCGGCCCAGACGGTCTGGTGATCAACGGGCAGTTGGCCGAGGCGGCCTGATACGGGACGGCCTGAAGCGGCACAGGTTGGCACGGCAAGGGGTGACGTCGCTGGCGTCACCCCTTCTGCTTTTCATTCATGACAATAAAGCGCTATTCAGATCGAACCACATCGACAAAGACAGTGTCCCGCCATGATGGAGCCCACGTCCTATGCAATCACCCGGCGTGAATCCATTTATCTCGATTTCGTTCGTGCATTGGCTGCACTCTTCGTCGTCCTTGACCATGCGCCGACGTTGTTCGATCTGCCCAATGGGCCGCGCTGGGGCCATCAGGCTGTCGTGGTGTTCTTCGTGTTGTCCGGTTATGTGATCTGCAACGTCGCCGATACCCGGGAAACCAATGGCCGCACCTTTCTGGTCGCCCGTCTCGCGCGATTGTGGTCGGTGCTGGTTCCAGCGATGGTTCTGACGATTGG
>DAIEHR010000413.1 GCA_027353465.1 Acetobacteraceae bacterium
ATGCCCGGGGAATGGCGTGTCGTGCGGCTGCCGGCGATCGCCGAACCGGGCGATCCGCTGGGGCGGGCGCCGGACACGCCGCTGTGGCCGGAGTGGGAAAGCGGCAACGCATTGGAACGCAAGCGCCATTCAATCGGCGAACGAGCATGGTCGGCGCTGTTTCAGCAAAACCCGGTACCGTCCGGCGGGCGATTATTCTCCATCGAGCGGATAGCGGTCGTGGAGGCCGAACCCGAGGGCGACGCGATGGTCCGGGCTTGGGATCTGGCGGGAACCAATCTGAACGGCAAGAATGACCCGGACTGGACGGTTGGGATCAAGTTGTCCCGAGACAAGACCGGACGTTATTGCGTTGTGGATGTCGTTCGTATCCGCGGGACATCGAATCAGGTAGAGGCGCTGATTGTCACCACTGCCCAGCGGGACGGCAAGAGAGTCGTGGTTGCGATTCCCGAGGATCCAGGCCAGGCGGGCAAGAGCCAAATGTCTTATATGACGAGGCAACTCGCCGGGTTTCATGTCATCGCGGAGCGGGAGACCGGTTCCAAGGAAACCCGGGCGATGCCGCTGGCATCGCAGGTGGAAGCCGGCAACCTGTCGATCGTCCGCGCGGATTGGGGACGAATACTGCTGGATGAAATGCGCGATTTTCCCTGGGGCCGGAAGGACGATCAGGTCGATGCCCTGGTTCGTGCCTTCACGACACTGTCCGCCAGGCCCCGCCACACCGGGGCTGTGGCGATGACGATTTTCAATCGCTAAGACATTTGGAAATTCATGTTCGACACTCTTTGCGATTTGGTGCCGCGGGATCCGGACTATCCGGACCGGGTCCGAAAGCTGACTATTCTGAACCGTGTCCTGGACGGCTCCCTGTACGATCCGATTCCGTATCCATTTCATGAGGAGCGGACGGAATCCGGTGAATATATACCGCTGCGGCAGCGGCGCCCGAGCGTGCGGTATCCACTGTGTAGGACGGTGGTGGAAGACAGTGTTTCACTGCTGTTCAGCGAGGGGCATTTTCCGGCGATCGAAAGCTCCGACCGGACCGTACGCTCCGTTCTTGGACAGATTGCCAAGGAGACCAGGCTCAATCTGGTGATGATAGACGCGGCGATGCGTGGCGCGACTGGATCGGTCGCACTTTTGATGCGGGTGTTGAGGGGGCGGATTTTTATCGAAGTCCTGGATACGCTGTACCTGACCCCGGTTTGGGACACGATGGAACCGGATACGCTGATTCGTGTGGATGAGCGTTACAAAGTGCCCGGTCACGAGCTTATCCAAAACGGATATGCGCTGGACGATCCCGATGGGCTGTATTGGTTCACGCGCAGTTGGGACAAGGATGGCGAGATCTGGTTCGACCCGGTTCCCGTTGGCGACCCGGCTGTTCCCGGTGTCGATGATCCGCGGTCGGTTACCCACAAATTCGGGACCGTGCCGATCGTTTGGATCAAAAACCTGCCCGGGCGATCGACAACCGGAGACAAGGCCGACGGGGCCTGCACGTTTTCGGCGGCGATGCACAGTCAGGTGGAGATCGATTACCAGCTCAGTCAGGTGGGGCGGGGCCTGAAATACAGCAGCGACCCGACGCTGTTGCTGAAAGACCCGGCACTGCCGGACGGCGAATTGATCAAAGGCGCAGGCAACGCGCTGATCGTCTCGGAGAAGGGCGATGCCCGCTTGCTGGAGATCGGCGGGACAGCGGCGGCGGCGGTGATCGATTACGTGCGAACGCTGCGCGAGCTGGCACTGGAAAGTATCCACGGCAACCGGTCCAGCCCGGATAAAGTGGCGGCGGCGCAATCGGGGCGTGCGCTGGAACTGCTCAATCAGGGATTGATCTGGCTGGCGGACAATCTGCGCACCAGTTATGGCGAGGTCGGGCTGTTGCAGCTTGTTCGCCTGATTGTCCGTGCGTCCAACATTTATCCCATTGTTGTTTTCGGCGAGCCGATCGAGCCGCTGGATCAAAGTGCCTCGCTGAGTCTGAAGTGGCCGCGATGGTATCCGACGACGGCGGACGACCGGCAGAAGGATGTTCAGTCCCTGACATCATTGGTCGCGGCGGGATGTATCAGCCGGGAGATCGCGGCAAGAGCGATCGCTTCCTGTTACGATATCGAGTTCATCGAAGATGAGTTCACCCCTGGAAATTCCGATAAATTTGAGTGAGATCAGACATGCAGGAAACACAGTCAGAACCGGGCGACGAAACGGAGCCCGGCGGGTCTGGCGATGAAACCGCTAAACTGGAAAGCGACTTTCGGTCGCGGCTGATCGCCGCGAATTTGCGGACCGAAGCCGTCAGGGCCGGAATGGTCGATCTGGACGGCCTGAAACTAGTCGATCTGTCCGGAGTCGATCTGGATGAGAACGACAAGGTCATCGACGGCAGCAAGCTGATGTCGGAGTTGCGGCGTGCCAAGCCGTGGCTGTTCGGGCGGGCGTCGTCGTCCAGCGCGGCGGTGGCGCCGGCTTCGAAGCCGATCAAGCAAAAGTCGGCGATGGAAATGAGTGACGAAGAATATGCCGCCGCGAAAACCGCCGTCACCAAGTATCGCATTTAATTCTTTCAATAACAGTCGCCGGATTTTGTACTCCGTACAGGATGGTTCATGGGTATTCAAAATTTTCCCGCCGCACTTCAGCCGATTATTCAGCAGGGCTTTCTGGAGCGAGAATTCTCCCAGGCGCTGCAATCGCGGCTAGGATATCGGGCTTGCGCCGACCGGGTCAAAGTGGCGGTCGGGATCGGTGAGACGCTGACCAAGACACGGGCCGGGCTGAAGCCGTCGGTAACGACGCCGCTTGCGCCGGCCACGAACACGAACCTGGACAACGGGCTGTCGCCGACGACCTGGGGCGTTGAGCAATACACGATCAGCATCAACCTGTATGCCGCGACGACCGACCTGAACGTGGTTACGGAACGGGTGGGGATTGCCTCGCAGTTTCTGCAGAACGCCTATGTGAACGGCGAGCAGGCGGCGCGCAGCCTGGACGAACTGAGCCGCAATGCGCTGTTCGGGGCGTATCTGGGGGGCAATACGCGGGTTAGCACGACGCTGGCGAGCGCGGGACCCAGCGTGTCGGTGGACGATGTACGCGGGTTCCTGACGGTGTTTGTCAACGGGGTGCAGCAGCCGGTCAGCAGCAGCAATCCGATGACCGTCACTATCGGCGCGAGCGTCTATAGCCTGATTGCGGTCAGCGCGGATGCCATCAATGTCTCGACCTCGCCGAATGGCATTTCCGGGACGCTGACGCTGTCGGGGAATGTGTCGGTCTCGGACGGAACAGCATTGAATACTGTAACGGCGGCGAGCGGTTCGACGATCGTGCGTCCGTCCGACCGGGCCAACACGTCGCTGATCACGGCGTCGGATACGCTGACCATGGCGAACCTGCTCGACGCGGTGGCCAAGCTGCGGATGAACGCGGTTCCGGAAATCGAAGGGGCGTATAACTGCTATCTGGATCCGGTTTCGGCGCGTCAGCTTTTTGCCGATCCCGATTTCAAGCAGCTGTTCCAGGGTGCGACTTCGGCGAACCAGGTCTTCAAGAAGGGCATGACGAACGACTTCCTGGGGCTGCGCTTCGTGCCGACGACCGAGGCGTTCGTGCAGCCGCATCCGACGCTGTCCGGGCTGATGGTCCGGCGGCCGGTGATTTGCGGCCAGGGTGCGCTGATCGAGGGCGATTTTGCCGGGATGGCGGCTTCGGATGTGGCACCGAGCGATTCGATTGTCAGCATGGTGGATGGCATTGCGATGGTGACCCGCGAGGCCATCGACCGGCTGCAACAGATCATCGCGCAGTCCTGGTACTGGATCGGCGGTTTCTGTGCGCCATCGGATACCACCACCAATCCGACGACGGTTCCGACGGCGACGAACGCTGCCTTCAAGCGCGCCGTCATCGTCGAGCACATCGGTTAAGGCGGGGAGATGGCCCTGGGTTCGGTCAGTCCGTTCCGCCCAACCGGCACGGTTACCCTGCCGGTTGGTTCTGTTTCCGCCAATATTCCTTTGCCAGGCGGCGGCGATTCGGTGGTCGTTACGAATACGGCCTCGGGTCTGGCGTATATCCGGTTCGGGTCGGACCCGACGGTGAGCGCCTCGATTGCCGATATGCCGATCCTGGCGGGCAGCAGGATGATTTTGTCGGCGAACAGCCTGATTACCCATGCGGCGGCGGTGTTGCCGTCTGGCAGCGGCAATATCCTGTTCAGCCGCGGCGATGGATCGTTCGTTTGAACCCGCTGAGCGACGCTGAAAAGGTCGATATCCGGCGGCTGTGCGGATACCCGGCCTATGGGGCTGCGCCGACCGGGATGCAGTCCTGGCGGTTTTTTCAGGTTTATGGGTTGCTGGAATTTCGCATCAACAACCTTTCGGACGCCGAACTGACGATCGTGCGGCGGTATATTGGCACGCTGAACGCTTTGGAGGTCGCCATTCCGGCGACCTCCGACGGGCTGGATACCGCCCAGGCATCGGTATGGACACGGAATAAGGA
>DAIEHR010000002.1 GCA_027353465.1 Acetobacteraceae bacterium
TGGATCGCGACGCTCATCGGACCTCGGCGCAGGGCGGCGACGATCTTCTTCGTGGGATCGCTGGTCTCCGTGTTCGCCGCCTATATCGTGGCGGGAGAGATCGTGAACAGCGTGACCCTGTTCATGTGGTTGCTGCCGCCACTGGGGTTCTTCACCAATGGCGTCTTCGCGCTGTTCACCTTGTGGCTGCCGGAATTGTTTCCGACCGCGCAGCGATCGTTTGGTGCCGGTTTTGCCTTCAGCCTGGGGCGCATTCTCGGGGCGGTGGGACCGACATTGGTGGGTGGCCTTGTGGTACTCACTGGATCGTATCCGTGGGCGATCGCGGCGGTGTCGGTGATCTATCTGCTGGGTCTTCCGGCGATCGCACTGGCGCCGGAGACAGCGGGTAAAGCGCTGCCGGCGTAGAAGGAGTCGATACACGATGTGTACGAAATCGCACGCTTAAGGTGACACCCAAAGATTGGCGAACCGAGTTGCCGACGGCGTGTCGTCACGGGATCGTTCTTATAAAATCCGTGGTCGGCATAAACAGCTCGATCGCTTGGAGCGGCCTTCGTTGCCGGTGTGGCGACCACTCTCTGCTATTGAACGTCCTCTCGATCGAAGGGCGGGATGTGGACGAACTGCCGCAAGTAAGGGATTTTCGCCGCGGATATACGCAAATGGACGCCGATATTGCGGAGGTGGATCGGATTTCGCGGGTCGTTATCGGCAGCGCATTCCAGACCATAACTGGGCTGGGTGCCGGTTTCGCGAGGAAGGTTTTTGGCAACACCTTGCATCTCGTTTGAACTCAAGGCAGTTCGCGCACCGAGAAAGCGCATATGGCGCAATGCATTGATTAACTGACCGCGACCGGGTTGGATGTTTGCGTGTTGCTCAATTTCGGCACGGCGTGCGTCGCGGTCTAGCGGATAGTCCGCGATCTTTCAGCCCGCACCTGGCATCGGCGTGCATCTGCGTCCATCCGCGGCTAATATTCCTTGCTGTCTTGGATGCAACCGGTGGGAAGTCGGATGGGGCGCCGTGTCACAGCACCCGTCGGTTGCCGAAGGTGTGCGACGATAGACGGCGCGGACGCCACGAGGCCTCCGCCTGGACGCGACCCAGCCGCCACTAACTTGACATTTTTCCTATATACACCTAACAATCTGGAATGGAAACCCAGCCACAGCCACCAACCCCACCCATAGACCTCTCGGCCCAGGCCTACCGCCACCTCATGCACACCCTGATCGCGCTGCTCCCACCACCGATCGAGGACACGCCCGAAGCCACCCTCACCAGAAACCACGCCGCCATAGCCAGGATCGCCGCCCTCGCCCCGGTCAACGCCGACGAGGCCGAACTCGCCGCCCAGTGCATAGCCGCCAGGGCTCAGGCCGAAGACGTGCTCCGCCTGATTCGCCTCCACGCCGACGACATCAACCTGACGATCAGACTCAACGCTCAGTATGCCGCGATGATCCGAGCATCCCTGTCGGCCCACAACCGCCTGCTGCGCGAACAGCAGCAGCGCCGCAAGCGTGAGACAATGCACGGCGCCGCCGACCAGGACGAATGGACCCGCCATATCGCCGCCCAGGCGATGCTCAACGCCCTGCCCAGCGCGCCCAAACTCCCGGAAATCCCAAAACAAGAGACAAAGTCCCAACGACAGAAAATCGAGGCACCAAAGAGACAACCCGAACCCAAGTTCCACACAGTCGCCAGCATCAACGCCCTCATCGACGGCGTGATGCGCGCCGCGGACCCAAACTGGCAACCATCCACCCTCCCGGGCGCAAAGCAGCCCCCCAACCGCGATCCGCCTGACTACCGCAGCACGAAACAGTCGAACCGGTCGCCACGCCACCTGATCTTGCCGCCCTGCCCCGCCCGCCGCAGACTGCGCGCGTCCAAACCCATGGGAGGGAAACCATGATCTACGAAATGCGTATCTACGAATGCGTCCCCGGCAAGCTGCCGGACCTGAACAAGCGGTTCAGCACCATCACGCTGAAAATCTGGGAAAAGCACGGCATCCGGCAGGCCGGCTTCTGGACCACGTTGATCGGCGAGTCGAACATGACGCTGTATTACATGCTGGCCTGGGAATCGCTGGCCGAACGGGAGCAGAAGTGGAACGCTTTCGCGGCCGACCCGGAATGGCACGCCGCCCGCGCCAAAACCGAGGAAAACGGGCCGATCGTCGCCAAGGTCACCAACTATATGCTGTCCCCGACACCGTATTCGTCGGTGCAATAATCCGCGCCCGTCACGGCGGATTGCCGCCCGCCGTGACGGCTGGACGCGCCAGCCGCAAATATGGTGCATTGCGGTCTTGAACCTGGAGCACACGCATGCCCGCGATCGACGGCAACCGCCTGCTGAAAGACCTCTACGCGGCTCGGGAAATCGGCAAATACAAAACCGGCGTCCATCGCCCCACCTTCTCCCCGCAGGACGTGCAGGCCAGGCATTGGCTCGCCGACAAATTGACCGAGGCCGGGTTGGACTCCTCCATCGACGGCATCGGCAACGTCTATGGCCGCGACCCGACTCCCGGCCGCAAGCTGCTGATGGGCAGCCACATGGAAACCCAGAACCATGCCGGTTGGCTGGACGGGGTCATGGGCGTGTTATACGGCCTGGAGGTCGCCCGCACGCTGGGGCGCGGAATCGACGTCGGCAGTTGGGCCGACGAGGAAGGCCATTTCGGCCCGTTCATCGGCAGCCGGTCGTTTTGCGGCCTGTTGACGGAACCTGAGATCGACGCCTGCTCCAACCGCGAAACCGGCGTTTCCCTCCGCGATGCGCTGCGAGAGGCCGGATTCGCCGGCCGCCCGCGCCAGAAGATCGATACCGCCCGCTATCGCGGCTATCTGGAGGCGCATATCGAACAGGGCGCCGAACTAGAGGATCACCACCTGCGGCTTGGCATCGTCACCGCGATCGTCGGCAGCCGCCGTTACCGAATCCATTTCAAAGGCCAGCAGAACCACGCCGGCACCACCCGCATGTCGGCCCGCAAGGACGCCGGCGTCGCCCTGATAAAATTCGCCGCCGGGATAGAGGCTCGGTTTCCCGCCGTCGCCGGCCCACGCACCGTCTGGACCATCGGCGACATCAAGCTGGAACCCGGCGCGGCGAGCATCGTCCCCGGTGCGGCGGAGCTGGTGTTCCAGTTCCGCGACACCGACCCAGCGATTCTCCAGGCACTGGAAAAGGTGATCGACGGCCTGCTGGAAGAAGCCGCCAAGGGGCCCTGCGAGGTGTCCGTGCCCTATCGCGGCGAATCCACCCCCGCCGCGATGGACCCCGGATTCCAAGCCGCGCTGCAAGCGGCCGCCCAGCGCCACGCGCCCGGATTGCATCAGCCGATGCCGTCCGGGGCCGGGCACGACGCGCAGATCATCTCCCAGATGGTGCCCTCGGGCATGCTGTTCGTGCCCAGCATCGGCGGGATCAGCCATCATTACGCCGAGAACACCACGGATGAGGATATCGTCCTGGGGTGTCAGGTGTTCTGCGACGCGGCGGCGGCGATCCTGGAGAAAGCCTAGACCGTGTTCCGCGCAGGTAGAATTGAGGGCAACCGGATGCGGCTCAAGAACCTGGCTATTCCGCCGGGCCGCGGATCACCTGCGCCAGATCGTCCGGGCTAATCCACTTGGCGAACGCCTGCCGGATATCGTCGGCTGTGGTTGCCAGGTACCGTTCAGCCGCTCGGCGTGCCGAATCCAACGGCCGGCCCAGGTCGATCAGCCGCAGATACTGGCCGGCGATCCCGCCGAAGCTGGCACGCAGCATCGGCAAGCGGCGCAGCAGTTCGGCCTTCGCTCGGGTCAGTTCACCCTCACTGACAGGATTAACCTGAAGGTCCTTCAATGCGCGAATAACCATCTGCCGTGCCTTGTCCGCATTCGCCGGATCGGCGCCGAACGACACCGCATAATTGGCCCGTGTCCGCGACCAGTCCATTTGGCTGCCGACGGAATAGACGTATCCAGAACGGATACGCAGATCCTGATACAGCCGCGAGGAGAAGCCGCTGCCAAGCACGGTGTTGCCCACCAGCAGGGTATAGCGATCCGGGTCGTCAACCGGTACGTTCAACGTTTCCAGCAAGGTCACGCTGTCCTGCCGGGCGTTGTTATCGGCTATTTCGGTCAGGGAAGGCTTGTTGCGCCCGACCGGCGGCAGATCGATCGCGGGCGTCGCACCGTCGGCGTGCCATGCGCCGAAGCTGTCCTCGACAACCCGGCGGGCCTGATCGGCGGTTACGTCGCCGACCACCACGATGGTCGTCAGATCGGGACGAAAGGTCGCGGCATAGTAAGCGCGCACATCGTCAAGCCGCAGCGCCATGACGGATTCTGGCGTGGCCTGCCGCAAGGTCGGATCGCCCTCCGGCACCATCGCCCGTTTCAAGGCCAGGCTGACCTTGTAACCAGGCGTCCCCAACCGGCCAGCCAGACTCTCGGCCAGTTGCGCCCGGGCAACGGTAAACGCATCGGGTGGAAAGGCGGGATACAGTTCATTCTCCGCCAACAGGCGCATACCGTCAGCGAATTCGGGCGTCAGCACGCGCAGGGAAAAGCCGATGCCGGTATGGATCTGCGCCGCCAACGCATCGACAGCCTTACGGAACGCGAGTCGATCGTGAAACTGAGTGCCGTGGTCGAACAGGTCGCGGGTCAGGGTGGCGATGCCCTCCTGCCCCTTCGGCTCTTGCATCGACGGGACATGCCTCACCTTGCCATAGACCGAAACGGTATGACTGACGTGCTCCGGCTGCACGATCAGGCGCAATCCGTTCGGCAGGATGCTGACATCCGGCGCCTCGCCTGGGTCCGGCAAATGCGGCGTCGCCAATGCGGCGGCAGCCCACCCTGGCAGCGTGACCGGATGGTCAGGCGCGCCGCCGAACGATTCCGTGCCGCCGAAGCCCGCGTTGGCCGCCGGCTTCCCCGATGCGCGGGGTGTCAGAATGGCGGTAACGGCATGGTCCGGGTCCAGCAGTTGACGGGCGAGGCGGTTTACATCCTCGACCGTAACCGCCTCATACGCCTTGGCCACGTCATCGGGCGAGGTGCTGCCTTCGAACGCCAGCGCGTTGGACCAGCTTTCGGCCAGCCCAGAGATGCTGTTGCCGCGGAACGCGATCTGGGCCAGTTCCTGGCGCTTGGCTGCCTCCACCAGTTCGGCGGGCACGCCCTTTCGCGCGGCATCGGCGAAAATGCGCCGGGTTTCCGCCAGCAGCGGCGCCGAATCGGTGCCGGTGGGGAACGCGGCGATGGCCAAACCGAAGCCGGCATCGGGCTTGGCCTGAAAACTGAACTGCGCCAGCAATGCCTTGCCGGCGGGCACAAGTCCGTAAAGCGGGCCTCGCTCGCTGCCCAGCACGTCAGACAGGATGTCGGCGGCGGCGAAATCGTGCGCCTTCACACCCGGCATCGGATACGCCAGGGCGACGACACCCATGGGGAAATTGGTTTCCAGCGCCAGGGTCTGGGGCTGCACAGGCTGAATGCGGACGGGCTGGTGCGGCGGCACATCGCGGCGCGGAATTTCGCCGAAGGCGGCTTTGACCTGAACCAGCGCCTCGGCCGGATCGACATCCCCGGCGATCACCAGGATCGCGTTGTTCGGCGCATACCATGTCTCATAAAACTGGCGCAGCAGCGCCACATCGGTCTTGTCGAAGGACGCCCGATCGCCAAGGGCATCATGCTGATAAGGGGTCTGTTGGAACAGAATGGCCTGAGTTTGCGCCATGAACCTGTAGAACGGGCTGGACATGTCGCGGGACACCTCTTGCTCGATGGCACCGCGTTCCTGTTCCCAATCCGACTGTTTCAAACTCAGGCCGCGCATGCGCAGGGCCTCGATCCGCAGCGCGACATCCAGATTGTCGGCCGGAACGGTGTAGATGTATTGCGTGACGGTTTCCGTGGTGTCAGCGTTATAGGAACCGCCCAGCAAAGCCCCGATTTCCGAGAGCTGATCCCGGTCCAGTCCCTCGCTGCCGCGGAACATCATATGCTCCAGCGCGTGGGCGGTGCCGGGGAAGCCCTCGGGCGCATCGGCGGACCCGGCGAGGTAGTTCAGTTCCGTCGTCACCACGGGGGCAAGGCGATCCGGGACAACCACCACACGCAGCCCGTTGGACAGGGTTTCCCTGACCACCTGATCGGTGGCGGCGGCTGGCTCGATGGCACCAGCAGAGACATTGGCGACCGACAGGGCAAGGGCGATTGCCCAGCCAATCACACGCTGCTTTAAACACTGACTCCCGCTGGATGGCAATTCAGCACCAGCCTAGGCATCATGGCGGACCGAAGCAACGAGATTGGGCAAACCGATGCGACTATTGGCCGCGCTGGTGCTGTGTGTGTTGACCGCGACCGGGTTGACCGCGACCGGGGCGTTCGCCCAGTCCCGGCTGGACGATATCATCGCCCGCGGCACGTTGCGGGTTGGCCTGACCGGCGATTACCGGCCGTTCTCGCTGCTGGACAAGGATACCGGCGTTTACGGCGGCATCGACGTGGATATGGCGAAAAGCCTGGCCGATGCGCTGGGCGTGAAGCTGGAGATCGTGCCGACGACATGGGCCACCTTGCTGCCGGACATCGCCGCCGACAGGTTCGATGTCGGCATGGGCGGGATCTCGATCACCCTGCCCCGACAGAAGGCGGCGCTGTTCTCGCAGCCGGTCATGCGCACCGGCAAGGCGGTAATCGCCCGCTGCTCGGAACGAGACCGTTACGTATCGCTGGCCGCGATCGACCGGCCGGGCGTGAAGGTGTTGGTCAATCCCGGCGGCACGAACGAACGCTTCGACCGAACCAACCTGCACCAGGCAGAGATCGTCCCGTTCCCCGACAACACGCGCATCTTCGACGAACTGGCCAATGGCCAAGGCGACGTGATGATCACCGACGCGGTCGAGACGAAGCTGCAGCAGAAGCTGCATCCCAACCTGTGCGCGATCCACCCGGACCAGCCGTTCGACTTCGGGGAGCTTGGCTACCTGCTGCCGCGCGACATGGTGTTCAAGCAGTTCGTGGACCAATGGCTGCACATCACTCAGGAGAACGGGTCGCAAGCACGGTTGATGGAGACGTATCTGGGGCCGTAGCCGAAGCGCCCGCCAAGCCCGGGATATCCCTACCCTTTGCACCACGTCGCGATCTGGGCATGGGTCGCGAACCAGCAGCCGCCCTTGGCCTTCATATGCGCGATCAGCCGCTCCAGCAGCGGCAGGCGGGAGCGGTGGCCGGTGATATGAGGGTGCATGGTCAGCAGGAACATACCGCCCTCCTCCCAGGCGCCATCGAACTCGGCGGTAAAGATCTCCTCGACCGCCGACGGCGGGGTGTAGGGACGCAGCCCGGAGAACCGCAGCATGTTGAAATAGACCGCGTCGTCGCGAACCCACTCCGGCGGCAGTTCCACGATCCCGGTCGGCTTCCCCTGGTCCATCAGCTCGTACGGGTCGTCGTCTGCCATCAGGCTGCTGTCGTACAGCAGGTTCATCTCCCGGATGATGTCCAGCGTGTTGACCGAGAAATCCCAGCTCGCGGTACGGATGCCCACCGGCTCCTGGCCGCTGATCTTCGCCAGCGTTTCCCGCGACCGCAGGGTCAGCTCCCGTTCGGCTTCGCGCGGCAGGGCGGTATTGACCTCATGGATCCACGAATGGATGCCGATTTCGTGCCCGTCGCCGGCTACGGCCCGCACCTCGTCGGGATGCAGCAGCGCCGCAACGGCGGGGTAGAAGAAGCTCGTCGGCACCGACTCGCGTGCCAGCAGCTTCAGAATCCGCGGCATCGCCTGCCGGGCGCCGTAATGGCCCTGGCTGATCCGCATCGGGCTTTCGTCGTTGTCGCGCAGCGGGATCGTCTCGTGATCCGCGTCGAAGCTGATCGCCACGGCGCAGCGGGCACCGTTGGGCCACGCGGCCGGCTTCAGGCTGCGGCCCGCCCGAGCACGGCCGACGATCTTGCGCCAGGTTTCCTCGGGCCACTGCCAGGGTTCGAGGGCAGGATGTTCAGCGCTCATTGGGGGGTTCCTTCCACGCTCCGTCGGCGCCATGCTGCACCCAGTTCGCCCCATTGGAAAAGAGCCCCATGCCCGATATCGATCCCGCCCTGTTAAGCGCCGAGGATATGCTGGCCGCCTTCGCGCGCCGGCAATTGACCCCGGTGGATGTACTCCAGGCGATCACCGAGCGGGTGGCTCGGTTGAATCCCGGGCTGAACGCATTCGCGGTGATGAACCCCGGGGCACTGCAAGAGGCCGGGGAGAGCACGTCACGCTGGCGGTCCGGAAGGCCGATCGGGCCGCTGGATGGGGTGCCCTGCACGGTGAAGGACCTGGTCGATGTCGCCGGCTTCCCGACAAGGCGTGGCAGCCGGACCACCAGCAGCGACCCGGTACCGGACGACGCCCCCATGGTGATGGGCCTGAAAGCGGCTGGCGCGGTGATCCTGGGCAAGACCACCACCACGGAGTTCGGCTGGAAGTCGCCCGGCGACTGCCCGCTGCACGGCATCACCCGCAACCCGTGGAACCCGGCCTATACGACGGGCGGATCATCCTCCGGGGCGGGCGCGGCGGGCGCGGCGGGGTTCGGGCCACTGCACATCGGCACCGACGCCGGCGGTTCGGTGCGAATCCCGGCGGCGTGGTGCGGACTGGTGGGGCTGAAGCCGACCTACGGGCGTATTCCGCAATGGCCGGCGAGCGCCTTTGCCTCCGTTTCCTGCGCCGGGCCAATGACCCGGACGGTGCGGGACACCGCGCTGATGTTCGGGGCAATGGCACGCTGGGACCTGCGCGACCCGTTCTGTCTGCCTGACGATCCCCGCGACTGGCGCGACGGGATCGAGGCCGGGGTTGCCGGCCTGACGGTCGGCGTGCTGAACAACCCCGGCTTCGACGCGCCTGTGGACGCGGACGGTATCGCGGCGGTGGAGCGGGCGGCGCAACTGCTGATCGACGCCGGGGCCTATGTGGAGCAGGCCGACGCCGGCCTGCCGGACACCAGCACCGGCTTCGGCCGCGTCTGGGGCGC
Source organism: Acetobacteraceae bacterium (assembly GCA_027353465.1). GTDB lineage: Bacteria > Pseudomonadota > Alphaproteobacteria > Acetobacterales > Acetobacteraceae > Rhodopila. The sequence continues at coordinate 9,068 of DAIEHR010000002.1, forward strand.
CGCCCTGGCTCGGTTGGTAGCTGGAACCCCGTCGCAACTGGTTGGACTTCTGGAACCCGGCATCCGCGAGGTCGCCGATACCCTGGGCGGCATGAGCGCGATCGAGTTCATGGATGCCGAGGCGATCCGCGCCGCCGCCGGCCATGCCATGGCCAGATTGCACCAACGCTACGATCTGGTGCGGTGCCCCACCGTCCCGGGCGGCCCGCCGCTGGCTGACGCGCCGACGGTCGATCCGGTACGCTCGTTGTGGACGGCGTGGGCGCCCTGGACGTTCACGTTCAACCTGACCCGCCAGCCGGCGATTACCGTGCCGATGGGGCCTCGGGCGGACGGACTGCCGAACTCGGTGCAGATCGCGGCCGCGCAGTTCCGCGACGACTTGGTCTTGCGCGCCGCAAGGGCGATCGAACTCGCACAGCCGTTCGCGGTGGCGGATTTGGGATAAGTAAGCGATTGC
>DAIEHR010000005.1 GCA_027353465.1 Acetobacteraceae bacterium
GCCTTGTGCGCCGGCAACACCATCGTGCTGAAAGCCGCCGAGGACGCGCCGCTGGGCGTGCTGTTCATGGCCAAGATCTGCCAGGAATTCCTGCCGCCCGGCGTGATCAACGTGCTGACCGGCACCGGTGAGGAATGCGGCGGCCCGCTGGCACAGAACCCCGCCATCATGAAGCTGTCGTTCACCGGCTCCACCGAGGTTGGCAAGATCATCATGCGCGCGGCGGCGGACCGCATCGTGCCGGTGTCTTTGGAACTGGGCGGCAAAAGCCCGTCTATCGTCTATCCCGACGCGAATGAGGATTGGGTGGTGGACGGCGTTATCTCTGGCATGCGCTTCACCCGCCAGAGCCAGTCCTGCACCGCCGGATCGCGGCTGTTCCTGCATCAGGACATTTTCGACAGCTTCCTGGACAAGCTGTCCACCAAGGTGCAGGCCCTGAAGATGGGCGACCCGCTGGATGAGGCGTCCGACATCGGCGCGATCATCAACGAAAAGCAGTTCCGCAAGGTGTGCGGCTATGTGGACGAGGGGCTGCACCGCAAGGATGCCCGGCTGGTGTTCGGTGGCCTGCCGCCGAAAGAAGGGCCGCTCAGCCAGGGGTATTTCGCCATCCCGACCGTGTTCGCCGATACCTCCAACGACTGGCGGCTGGCGCGGGAGGAAATCTTCGGGCCGGTGCTGGTGGCGATACCCTGGAAGAATGAGGAAGACGCGATCCGCATGGCCAACGACAGCCATTACGGGTTGGCCGCGTACGTGTGGACGCACGAGATCGGCAGCGCGCTACGCACCGCCCACGCCATCGAGTCCGGCTGGGTGCAGGTGAACCAGGGCCTGGGCCAGCAGCCCGGCCACTCCTATGGCGGCTATAAGCAGAGCGGCATTGGGCGGGAGGTCTCGCTGGAGGGGATGCTGGACAGTTTCACCCAGAGGAAGAACGTGACGGTGAATTTGAACGTGCCACGGCGGGATTAGGCCGCGCGGGATAAGGGCGGGGTTGTTTGTGCCCCGCACCCAAACTGCGAGCTATGTCCCGTGGTCCAGGCGGGGACGCCTGCCCCCGCCAAACCGTTGTGGACAGACACTGATATCGGTAGGCTGGGGTTATGCTCCGCTCCCTTCGCTACCTCTCTGTCTTCGCCGCCTTGCTATGGGTCGCGGCCACGCCCGCTCGGGCTGAAGACAAACCCCTTGTGGATTCTAAGTCGGAACAGTCGTTGCCCGCTGGCGGCCGGCCTTCCGACTCATTGACCGGCTTCATCATGGAAGCGATTGGTCCTGAGTGGAAGGCGCGCATCAATGACTGCCTCGCCGAAAATGAATTGCCAAAGGGCCACTACGCCTTGGTGCTGGAAGCAGTTCAAATAAAGCACGGCCTTGGTCCTTCTTTGTGGTTTGTCAGGCCGACAATTGAGCCGTTCTGCATGGCGCTGTACGGGGCGCATCTGTTCAATTACTTTCTGGTCGAACAAGATCCCTCCGAAGCCAAACCGCGGTATCGTCTCCTTTTCCAGAACGGCGGCGATGGCTTTGCCATATATCCGCAGCTAAGCCACGGTTTGAATGACATTGAAGCAACGGGCTGTATCGCGACCGGCTGCCGGAGTGTGCGCATGTCTTTCGATGGACAAGAATACCGGCCAGAGCGGTGTAAGCAGATTCATTTAAACAATGATCAGGAAGTCGTGGTTACACGGCAATGTGGCTCTGATTCGGGAAGGGATGATCAGGCCTCGGGATTTGACCCGCCGTCCGGCCACTAGCGCGAAATTCTTGAATTTCGCACAAAGCGGGCGGGGTCTGACGGGATGGCGATCAATGATAGGCTGAAGGCCCGACACGGGGGGAGACGGCGATGACGCAAACGGACTGGACGCCGGAGGTATTCCTAAAGGAGCGGGTGGCTCAATATCAAAGTTGGTATGATCGGAAGTCCGTGACTGCGAAGGCGCGCTATCTTAGAATGCGCAGCTTCTCCGTCGTTGCTGGAGGAGTGGTGCCGGTTCTGATCAACATCCCCTCGGAGCCGGATGTTCTAGGTGTTCCGGTGATTAGGCTCATCGTCACCGTTATCAGCCTTTTGGTCGTGATCAGCGTTTCCCTTGAAAGCGTCCTTCACTACCGCGAGCAATGGAAAAACTATCGTTCGACGGAGCAGTTTTTGGGACATGAGACTATCGCCTTCAGGGCGAGGGTGGGTGCCTACCGCGATCTACCTCCTGAGGATGCCTTTCGGCTGTTCGTAGAGCGCGTAGAGGAAGCAATCCGCTCCGAAAATGCAGCAACACTCAATGTTATGACAATGGCGAACGAACCCGCATCCGCCGACGAAAAAGCGCCTCGTGTGTTGCAGAAATCTTGAATTTTGCACAGACCAGACGTCTCCGTCTCTATCGCTGGAAGAACGGATAGATGCAAAAGAAGACTTTGGTGCGCCGGTCGAGGATACCGAATGCAAGGTCTTCGAAATGCCACCTCAAAAGTGGCTTCAGGGGTCGCGTAATCGGTTTTCCGTCCCTCATAATAGGCTGGTCGTTGTAGAGCCGGTCAACGTAAGCAGGATCATCGAGTTGAGGATCAAGCATCTCGATCTGAGCTTCGCAACTATCCGCGAACATCGTGACGGCCAGCGAGTGACCGGATGACATGACGGGGTTTGCCATAAACGCTTGGCCGGGCGGCACGTCCTTCGCAATATAGGCACTAGCGATTTCCAAAAGCCTAAGGTGCTCGACCGAGCCCTGCTCAAACGCATCGTGAGTAGATATGGCGATAATCCTGAACTCGTTGTCCGACACGTCCGCGAACAGTAAGACATCACTGCGTCCTTTCGGATTACCGGGGCTAACGATGCCGACATGAAAGTGATGCAGACCTTCCCGGATCAGCACTCTATCGATATCCTTTCCTCGATCCGCCGGGTTCGCGCCCGGCAGCACGACACCTTTCGTCATCACAAGATTCGAAAGATGCGGCGTGAGGTTTTTGCCAGCTTCAACCTTTTGCAACAGTGCTCGCAGCCTCGGTGTTGCTGCTCGCATCTCAGAAGGGGTCACACCACCCGACCAGACCCTCACCTTGCGCGGTTTGGCCGGTATGAGGCGCATGCGCCAAGTAATGAAGGCACAGATCAACCCACGCGTTGGCATTGCCTGTAGAGAGGCACGGGAAGCCTTATCGTTAGGCGCTCGCGGCAAATCCTTGATAATCGAGTCGCGGAGCGCCTGAATGCGCGGGCGGTAAATGTCTGCCATGATTACGTGATTAGCTTGTGATCGAGGAAGTGAATATGAAGAGACATGCGCGACGAAGCTCCATGCCCTCCGAAATTCCCCGGATACCAGACGCTCGCGCTATTTCTATTTCTGAAGGGAATGAGTTTATGGGCCGTGTTCGTAACGAAACTCTTGCGACATGGTGAAAGCTTCTTTTGGTTGGCTAGTAGCGGCGGTTGCATAACCCGAATTTATGTTAAGTCGTACGTCACCCTGGGAACCGCGCCCCCACCTCCACGGCCCCCGGGTTCCCCAACCCCTCAACCCATCTTAGACTTCAACTCATCAAGCTGAGCCCGCGCACCGGCAATCATGCATGACAAATCCGATGTCAGCATCACCATGTCGAACCCACGCTTCACCGCCCCCGCCGCGAACGCCGCACCCGCGCAATGCATCACGCACTTAATCCCGTGCTTGTGCGCCGTCTCCAAAATCTTGTCGCAGGTGGCCATATGCAGCGGGTCAGGGTTATCGCCGCGCGGCGCCAGGCCCAGCGCAAACGACAAATCGGCCGGCCCGATGTAAACCGCGTCCAGGCCCGGCGTGGCGCAGATCGCATCCAGGTTGGCGATGCCTTCCTTGGTTTCGATCATCGCCATCACCACGATTTCGTCATTCGCCTTGGCCTGATAATCAGCTCCGCCATAGTGCAGCGCCCGCACCGGGCCCGAGGATCGCATGCCCACCGGCGGATACCGGCACGCCGCCACCGCCGCCGCGGCTTCCTCGGCGGTGTTCACCAGCGGCACGATGATGCACATCGCGCCCAGGTCCAGCGCCTTCATGATCGTTGCGGGCTCATTCCACGCCACCCGCACAACCGGCACGGTATCGGTCTGGGAAATCGCCTGCAGCATCGGCAGCACGTCCTTCATCTCCGCCGTGCCGTGCTGCAGATCGACGCACAACGCGTCGAAGCCCTGGCGCGCCATGACCTCCGCCGTAAACCCATGCGACACCGACAGCCAGCCCAGCGTCGCGCACTGACCGGCCTTCCACATCTGCTTGATCTTGTTTGTCCGCATGATCGCACCTCCTGTTGTTCATTGATCCATCGGATGGATCATTCTTCGCCCAAGGCCCCAGCGCGCCCTGGTCGCGCCGGCCCGCGCCGCACCGATAAACGAAGTCATACCCTGTCCGTCGCGGCAGGCAAACGACGGGAACGAAACGAAGCCCCCGGGTCCGACGCCACGCACCTCACGCCCAATTGACTAAATTCCCATATTCTGACAATAATCCGGAATGGAAACCCAGCCCCGCCCGTCCAACCCGCCCATCGACCTCCCCGCGCAGTCCTACCGCCACCTCGTCCACACCCTGATTACCCTCCTGCCGCCGCCCCCCGACAGTACCCCCGAATCCCTCCAAACCCGCAACCAGGCCGCCATCGCTCGGGTGGCCGCCCTCGCGCCGGTCAATGACAGCGAAGCCGACCTCGCCGCCCAGTGCATCGCCGCCCGAGCGCAGGCCGAGGACGTGATGAGGCTGATCCGCGTCCATGCCGGCGACATCAAGCTCGTGCTCCGGCTGAATGCCCAATACGCCGCGATGGTCCGCGCCTCGCTCGCCGCCCTCAGCCATCTGCGTCGCGAACAGCAGCAGCGCCAGAAGCAGCAGGCGACGCAAACCACCGCCAACGCCGGCGAAAGCCTCCGCCAAACCGAAGCCGACACGATGCTGGATGCGCCGCCAGCCGCCCCCAAAGCACAAGCGCCCGCTCAGTCCGCCTCAAAATCAGAACCAAAATCCCACACACCGAGAATCGAGACGATCGCGAGGCGTCTCTGCCCCGAACCGGCCACCCTAGCGAGCCTGAATGCAACCATCGATGCCGCGCTCCGAGCCACCAACGTTTCGCCTGCGATGAAGACCCGAAAGCCTGCCGCCGCGCTGCGCGATCTGCACACCCTGGTCATGGCGGCCAAAACCCAGCCGCTGGCACGCCTCGCGCGCTGACCTACTCCGCCGGCTGAACCACGGGTTCGTCCGCCCGGGCCGAGACCCTGGCCGAACCCGCACAGAACAAACTCAGCAACAGGATCACCGCCACCAGGACCAGAACCAGTTCCGGATGCCCCCGGTCGATCAGCATCCCGAACGGGACCGGCGTAACCGCGCTGCCCAGCGGCAACCCGGCGCTGACAAAGCCGAACACCTTGCCGATCTGGCCGGGCGGGGCGGCATCCTTCACCATCACGTCGCGCGGGGTGCGGCTGGCGCCCAGTGCCAACCCGGACAGGAAAGTCATGCCGATAATGGCCAACGCCGGCACATTCAGCCAGTCGATCCCAAGCATCAGCAGCGCCGACAGGATCGTCAGCCCGGTCACGAACGGCAGGATATGGCGCTTGAACGTGTCGGCGAACCAGCCGCCAACCAGCACCCCGGTCGTGGACCCCAGCATGTACGCGGTCAGCGCGGCGGCGGCCATCTTCAGTTCGATGCCTTTGAACGTGTGCAGCACCGTCACTAGCCAGGACTGCACGCCGCCGCCGGCCATCGCGCCCAGCATAAAGAACATGAAGAACAGGATCATGGTGCGGGAAGTCAGAAGCTCACGCCCCGACAGCTTGACCGCCCCATGCTCCGGCGTGCGGGTTTGATCGACCAGGATACGGCTTTGCAGCAGGATCGACAGCACGACCGGCAGACCCAGCAGGCCCACGGTCATCAATGTGCCGCGCCATCCCACGGCGGCCATCAGGAACGCGGTCACCGGCGGCCCGGCGGAAAACCCCAGATTGCCGCTGAACGTATGCAGCGCGAACGAGCGTCCCATCCGATCCTTGTCCACCGATCCGGACAGGATGGCATAGTCCGCCGGATGGATGACGGAGTTGCCAATGCCGGAAATCGTCGCCAGCACCAGGATCTGCCAGAACGCGGTCGCCAGGCTCATGGATGCCAGGGACAGCGACATCAGCAGCGTGCCCCCGATCAGGAATGGGCGGGCGCCATGCTTGTCCACCAGGAAGCCGACCGGCGTTTGCAGCAGGGCGGTGGTGCCCGACATCAGCATGATGGTCATGCCCAGTTCGGCGAAGCTGACATGGAACGCGCTCTGCCAGGCCAGGAACATCGGCGGCAGGCACAGCACGTAGAAATGCGACAGGAAGTGCCCATTGCCGATCAGGATGTTGACTCGGGTGGTCCGGCTGAGCGCCATGACGGTCTGGCCTTCGATGGATTTTCGGTAACCTTGGCCGGGCGGACGTCAAGGGTCAAGCAACGCGCGCCGAAGCGCGGGACGAACCTTCATGTGATTGCAACGCAAATTGCGCTGATCGGGGTTCCGGTTCGGCGATGCAATTCGTATGTCCGTCGCGGCCCATAAGGATACGCAATGACCCTGACCCGCAGCAAAGTCCCTGAAGTCACCCTGACCTTCTGGGTCCTGAAAATCGCCGCGACCACACTCGGTGAAACCGGTGGGGATGCTGTTTCTATGACCCTGAACCTGGGTTACCTCGTCGGCACCGCCATCTTCGCCGCGGCGTTCCTGGTCCTGGCCGCCGCGCAGATCAGGGCGAAATCCTTCCACGCGCCGCTATATTGGGCCGTGATCGTCGCCACCACCACCGTTGGCACCACCATGGCCGACTTCGCCGACCGTTCGCTTGGCATCGGCTATACTGGCGGTGCCTCCATTCTGTTCGCCCTCGTCCTTGTGTCCCTGCTGATTTGGTGGCGCACCGAGGGCACCGTCTCGGTCAACACCGTCACCACGCCCCGGGCCGAGGCCTTCTATTGGGTCACCATCCTGTTCTCCAACACGCTCGGCACCGCGCTGGGGGACTGGGCGGCCGACGACGGCGGATTGGGGTTTGAGGGGGGGGCCCTGGTCTTCGGCGCCGCCATCGCGCTGATCGCCATCGTCTATTACACGACCAGCCTGTCCCGCACGCTGCTGTTCTGGGCGGCCTTCATCCTGACCCGTCCGCTGGGTGCCACGCTGGGCGACCTGCTGACCAAACCCGTCGCTGACGGAGGACTGCATCTGGGCCGCTTCGCCTCCACTGGCGTGATTGCCGTTTTCATCATCGCCTGCATCGCGATCCTGCCCCAACGCGCCGGCAACCACCCGGGTCAGCAATCTGCCTCTTGAGGCCAAAGCCGATACGTGCCCAAATCTTTATCGGATTTGCCGCTGATTTAGGCGGCTGGCGGCGCTGGGATCCGCCCCTGCGGCGGTATGATTCTTGCGTGCGGAAGGCCACTGATCCCAAACGGAGTCGCTCGTGAAAAGAAGAACCCTCCTGCGCACCGGAACCGCCGCCCTCGCCGCCGGTCTTGCTCGGCCGCATATCGCGCGCGCCGCCGGAAGCCGGGTCCTGAAATTCATCCCCCAGGGCGATCTGGCGGTACTCGATCCGGTCTGGACCACGGCCTACGTCACCCGCAATCACGGGATGATGGTGTTCGATACGCTGTATGGCACCGATGCCGCCTTTCAGCCGACGCCCCAGATGGTGGCCGGGGACCAGACCAGCGCCGATGGTAAGGAGTGGACACTGACCCTGCGCGATGGGCTGAAGTTCCACGACGGCACCCCGGTCCTGGCGCGCGACTGCGTCGCCTCCATCCAGCGCTGGGGCAAGCGCGACGCCTTCGGCCAGGCCCTGCTGGCCGCAACGAATGAAATCTCCGCCCCCGACGACAAAACGATCCGTTTCCGGTTGAAACAGCCGTTTCCCTTGCTGCCGGCGGCGTTGGGCAAGGTCGGTTCCAGCATCTGCCCGATCATGCCGGAGCGTTTGGCGAAGACCGATCCGTTCACCCAGGTGACCGAGATGGTCGGCAGCGGCCCATTCCGCTTCAAGGCCGACGAACGCGTGTCGGGCGCCAAGGTGGTGTATGAACGCTTCGAAGGCTACGTCCCACGCGCCGATGGCAAGCCGGAGTGGACCTCGGGCCCCAAGGTGGTGAATTTGGACCGGGTCGAATGGAACGTGATCCCGGACGCCGCCACCGCCATGGGCGCACTGCGGAACAACGAGGCGGACTGGTGGGAGCAGCCGACGTTCGACCTGCTGCCGCTGTTGCGCAAATCCAGTAACCTGACCGTGGAACTGCTTGATCCGACAGGGTACCCGTCGATGATGCGGTTCAACCAGTTGTTCCCGCCGTTCGACAATCCCGCCATCCGTCGCGCCCTGCTGGGCGCGGTCGATCAGGCCGACTACATGACAGCCGTGGCCGGCACTGATCCGGCTGACTGGAAGGACAAAGTCGGCTTCTTCCCGCCCGGGTCGCCCATGGAATCTGATGTGGGAATGCAGGCGCTGGAAGGGCCGCGAGATCTCGCCAAGGTCAAGCGGGATCTGATCGCGGCTGGCTATAAGGGCGAAAAGATCGTGGTGATGATCGCGTCTGACTTCCCAGTGCTGAACGCGATGGGGCAGGTTGGGGCGGATATGTTGCAGCAGGTCGGCATGAACGTCGATCTCCAGGTCACCGATTGGGGGTCTGTCGTCCAGCGGCGATCAAGCCGCAAACCGCCCGCCGAGGGTGGCTGGAGCGTGTTCTTCACCAGCTTCACCGGCATCGATCAATACACCCCCGCCGGCCATTTGGGGCTGCGCGGAAACGGCGCGAACGCATGGTTCGGATGGCCCACGGAACCGAAGCTGGAGGAACTGCGAAACGCCTGGTTCGCCGCGCCCGACCTGGCAGCCCAGAAGGCGGCATGCGCGGCCATCCAGGCCGAGGCCTTCGACAATCCGCCCTATCTGCCGCTGGGCGAATATTTTCAGCCAACCGCCCATGCCAAATCGATTAGCGGGTTGCGTAAGGGCTTGCCGCTGTTCTGGAACGTAACGAAATCGGCATAGGGCTTGTGACGAAACAAAGGAATGATCTGAAGCAAGTCGCCGGCCTCTCATCGTCATTGCGGGCGCCGGTCCGCCATGACAATCTCCCCTGGCCGTGCGTCCATCGGAGCGGCTATTTCCCCACAGTCCCTTGGGGCTTTTGGGGGGACGTAACCGTGTCCCGGTTGGCATGTGCCCGGCACCGCGATACTGCCGACAAGCCGGGTGCTATTCCTTCCGGTCCGCTTCGAACAACGAAATCAATTCGTCAGCGGCCTGTTGAGTGCTTTGGATCAACTGCTTTTCGTCGCGGTAGATACTGTGCGCATCTCGCAGGTTCTGTTCATCGTGGCTCTCGAATAAAGCCACCGACCGTTCGGCATCGCTTCGCGATACCCCCAGTGCCACCAACGATTGTTCCGCCATTTTCAGGCTGGAATGGAAAGTATCGCGAACCAAACCATCGACATTCCGGTCCATGAGAAGATGGGCGTGGCGACGGTTCCGCGCTCGGGCGATAATCTTCAGCTGGGGGAAATGCAGTTTCGATACTTCAACGATACGAAGGACCGCCTCCATGTCGTCCAGCACGGCAATCAGCAATTTCGCATTTTCCGCCCCGGCCGCACGTAACAAATCCGGCCGGGTCGGATCGCCGAAATACACCGCTGTGCCGAACCGGCGCACCACATCCACCTGTCCCGGATCACGCTCCAGCGCTGTGAAGGCGATGCCATGCATGCGCAGCACACGCCCGATGATCTGCCCGACACGGCCGAACCCGCAGATGATAACCGGAACATTGCCAGACGGAATCGCGTCATAGGCCGGTGCCACTTCCGTCCGCAGGCGTGGAATGACAAACCGTTCCGATAACGCGAACAGCACCGGGGTCGCCGCCATCGAAACCGCCGCGACCAGCGTGCCCATCGCGGCCCGTTCAGCGGTCAACGCACCCGCCGCGACGGCCGAACCGAACAGCACGAAGCTGAACTCACTCGCTTGCGGCAACGCCAGGCTGAAGCGGATCGATTCCGCAACGCCCTGGCGCGCGATCATCCCCAGCACGAGGCAGATCGCCGCCTTTGTGACCAATAACATTCCCGCGGCGGCGGCGACCTCGGCCGGATGCGTGCGGGCCAAGCCAATATCTGCGGACATCCCGACCGAGATGAAGAAGAACCCCAGCAAAAGCCCCTCGAACGGAGCAATATCGGCCTGCAATTCGTGACGATACTCCGATTGCGACAGCAAAACCCCAGCCATGAACGCGCCCAGGGACATCGAAAGTCCAGCGAGGCTGGCGATATACGCCGTGACGGCAACGATCAGCAGCGCCACGGTGGTGAACAGCTCCGGCGTCCGCGTGCCGCCGATGGCGCGGATCAGCGGCGGAATGGCGAAACGTCCGCCGCCCAGGATGACGGCTACCGCAAGGCCGGCGCGGGCAACGTCATGCCAGGGAACATGATCCGGCAGCGTGTGCTGCGCCAGCAACGGCACCAGCGCCACCACGGGAATGAACGCCAGATCCTGCAACAGCAACACAGCGAACCCGTCCCGCCCAGCCCGGCTTTGCAGCAGGTCCGCCTCCGCCAGCATGGGCAGCACGATCGCGGTCGAGGACATCGCCAGCCCGGTGCCCAGCACCAGCGCGCCCGGCCATGCCACGCCCGCCATATGCACCAATCCGGCCAGGGCCGCGGCGCTGAACGCCACCTGCGCCGAACCTAGAACAAAGACCGATTGCCGCATCACCCAAAGCCGCTTGGGCCGCAGCTCCAGCCCGATCAGGAACAGCAGCATCACCACGCCGAACGAGGAAATATCGGCGATCTGGCCGACATCGCTGACCAGCCCAAGACCGGCCGGCCCGATCGCCACGCCTGCCAGCAGATACCCCAGCACACTGCCCAGACCGAAACGCCGGGTCAGCGGCACCGCGATCGTTGCGGCGCCCAGCAGAGCAACAAGCGTCGCCAGCATCAGTAGCCACGAACAATATCGAACCGATTGGGCAACGGCCGGCCATTCCGCCACGCTCGGAGGTTATCCAGGAAGATATCCAGGCTTTGGGGATTATATGTCGCTGGATCGTCCGCCGAGGTATGCGGGCTGATGATCAGGTTGGGCGTGGTCCAAAGACGGTGGCCGGGCGGAATCGGTTCCGGCGTGAAAACATCCAGCACTGCCCCGGACAAATGCCCATTGTCCAACAGGTCGCACAGCACGGATTGATCCAGCAGTTCGCCACGGCCGATATTGACAAGACCGGCGCCGGCCGGCAGCAGTTCCAGGCGCTTTCGGTCCATCAGTCCGCGCGTCGCGGCGGTTAGCGGACACGCCAGCACCAAAAACTCGGTTTCCGGCAGAATCTCGTCCAGCGCCTGGGTTCCTATCACCCGGACGCAGGCGGGATGCGGCGCCGGCGAGGAGCGCACGCCCGTGACACGCATGCCAAAATGAGCGGCGTGGCTGGCGGTAGCCCCGCCCAGCGTGCCAAGCCCGACGATTGTGATGTTGCGGCCGGCCAGCACCGACCCCCAGAGCTTCCGCCATACACCTTGCCGCTGATGGGTCACCATGGCTGGGACACGGGACGCCAGCATCAGGATCGACATCAGGGCGAATTCCCCGGACTTAGCCGCATGTGTGCCGCGGTTGTTCATCAGAATCACACCCGGCGGCAGCCAGTCGAACGGCGCAAGGCGGTCCAGGCCGGCATTGGTCAGGAAGATCATCTCCAGATTTGGCGCCGCGCAGGGAAACAACGCCTTGATAACGCTGGCGTCGGTCACCAACGCCTCGGCATCCCGCATTCCGGCGATGAAATCGGCGTGGGTGACGCCCAGACTGACGTCGTGCCCCATCCCAATATCGGGCGAGCGGGCGGCCGCGGCGTTCCACATCGCCCGCGAAAAATCGAACAGCGGATCGTGGTCAGGGTTTTGTAAATGGATGCGCATGGGGCGAATCGTGCCATAACGGCGGCGCTGCGCACAATGGCGCGCCGCCCTGCCTTGTTCCCTCTCCCGGCTTCGGTCATAAGCAGCGGTCTTTCGATCAGGGGTTTACATGCCGATTTTTCCGGATTGCTCACTGGGGTCTCCGGCCCGCCTGTTTGCCGCCGCCCTTCTGTTGGGCGCGATTTCGGTCGGATCCGCCGGAGCCCAGACCGGCACGACCGATCCGGTGATCGCTAAGGTCAATGGCGACGCCATTCATCTGAGTGACCTGAAGGCGATCGCCGAAACGCTGCCCGCACAGGCGCGCAGCATGCCTCAGCAGCAGCTTTATCCGATGCTGCTGACCCAGTTGATCGACGCCCGCGCCTTGCTGGTGAAGGCAAAGAAGGACGGATTGGATAAGGATCCGGCTGTCCAGCACACCATGCGGATGGCCGAGGACCGCGCCCTGGAATCCGCGCTATTGAACAAGCTCGTGACGCCAATGGTATCCGAGGAAGCGATCAAGGCCCGTTACGACAAAGAATACGCAGGTAAACCTGGCGAACCGGAGGTTCATGCCCGCCACATCCTGGTGCCCGACGAAGCCACCGCCAAGAAGATCATTGCCGACCTAAAAAAAGGCGGCGATTTCGCGGCATTGTCCAAGCAATACAGCAAGGACCCTGGCGCGGCGCAGCAGGGCGGCGACCTGGGCTTCTTCAAGAAGTCCGATATGGTGCCAGAGTTCGCCAATGCCGCCTTCGCACTGAAGGACAATGAAATTACCCAGACGCCCGTGAAGACCCAGTTCGGCTGGCACGTCATCCAGACGCTGGAGCATCGTACCTCCGCCCCGCCGCCGCTGGATCAGGTTCATGACGAACTGCGTCAGACGATGGCTCAGGAAGCGGTACAGAAAGTCGTGGCCGATGCGCGCAAGGATGTCACGGTGGAACGCTTCAATCCGGATGGAACGCCGGTCAAGGCGACGGACGCGGCGGAACCGCCGCCTGCCGCGAAGTAGCTGATAAAGAACAAGAAAAGGTAGGAAACGATGAGTACCGCCGTGTCTCCGCTTGCTGTTCCGTTACCTGCACTGCCGCCATTGGCGGGCGTGCGCCTGTCCGCCGCCGCGGCTGGTATTCGCTATCAGGGCCGTACCGATGTGGTGATGATGGAGGTTGCGCCAAACAGCACGGTGGCCGGCGTATTCACCTCTAACAAATGTCCCGGGGCTCCGATCGACTGGTGCCGAACCGCATTGAAAGGCGGCAAGGCCCGGGTGGTGGTGGTGAATGCCGGCAATGCCAACGTGTTCACCGGCAAGGCCGGCCGCGACGCCTGTGCCGAGACGGCCGCCGCCGCCGCGAAGATCGCCGGATGCCAGCCCAAGCAGGTTTTCGTCGCGTCCACCGCCGTGATCGGCGAAGTGCTGCCGCATGAAAAGATCGTCGCCGCGCTTCCCGGGCTGCATGAGGCACTGTCCGAGGATAACTGGGAAGCCGCCGCAAGGGGTATCATGACCACGGACACATTCCCCAAGGCGGCGACGCAAACCGCCCTGATCGGCGATGCGACGGTGCGGATCACCGGCATTGCCAAGGGCAGCGGCATGATCGCGCCGGATATGGCGACGATGCTGTGCTTCATCTTCACCGATGCGAAAATTCCGGCCGAAATCCTGCAATCGATGCTGAAGAAAGGCGTCGATGCCACCTTCAATTGTACGACGGTGGATTCTGATACCTCGACCTCCGACACCGTGTTGCTGATCGCCACCGGCCAGACCAAGCATCCGCGCATTTCCGCCGCCGACGGTAAATCCGGCGCCAGCAGGATGCTGTCCGACTTCGCCCGGGCGCTGAACGATGTTCTGTTGGATCTGGCGTTGCAGGTCACTGGCGATGGCGAGGGTGCGCAGAAGCGGGTTCGTATCGATGTAACGGGCGCCAAGACCGCCAAATCGGCCAAGCGGATTGCGATGGCGGTGGCGAACTCACCGCTGGTGAAGACCGCGATCGCCGGAGAGGATGCCAACTGGGGTCGGATCGTCATGGCCGTGGGTAAGTCGGGGGAACCGGCCGACCGCGACAAGCTGTCGATCGGTGTCGGTGGCGTCTGGATGGCCAGGGAGGGGGCTGTGGTTCCCGGCTACGACGAAACGCCAGTTGTTGCCCACATGAAGGGCAAAGAAGTCGAAATAGCCATCGATATCGGGCTCGGTCGGGGGGCCGCCACCGCTTGGACCTGCGATCTGACCCATGGCTACATCGACATCAACGGGTCGTATCGCAGCTAGGAAGGCTACCCTGGGGCGACGGTGCCCCCCATATCATTACGAAGACGCTCGGATTCGATGGCGCCGGGCTCGCGGACGGCACCCCGCGGGCCGCCGCTCGTCCGTCTTTCAAAACCGGCTGCTAGCCGAAGCGTTATCGTCGTCCCTTCAGCCGGTCTAACGGCAACGTGCAGTGACCCCCCGCGGATCGAAACCTGTTGCATCAGGCCGCGAACGCGGGACGTGCGTACCTCGCGGTCTGCCCCGGGGACATCGTCAGTGGTGGAAATCTCGACGTGGTCGCCTTGCAGGGACGCCGTCAGCAACAGACGGCTGGCCGGCGCGGCATGCACAGAGGCTGCAAGCAGTTCCTCAATCAAATCCGCAAGCGCTTCCAGCCGCATACGAACGAGGAGGCCAGGGGCGATCGCGATATCGGCTTGGATGGAATGGCTTCTCAACAGCGGTGCCATTCGCTTCAATGCCAAACGCACCGCCTGGTCCGCATCCGTTTGGGTTTGGTTATAGGACGCATCACCCGCTGCCGTGCCCCACAATGGATCAAACGGAAGCTCGTATCGTTCTAGCTGCGGCGCCGAGGTCAAGACGCGCCTGCTGCGCCAGCCAGCCGCGATAAACGCGCACGAAGCCGTCACCGCCGCGAGAAAATAGGTCATCCATATCGTCATCACGCGCCATAACCGAAATGCCAATTTCTTACCGTAGCAGGCAAATACTAACGGAAGGTAAACAAGACGCCGTGTTTTGTAGCATTGATCAACTTTAATTCGTTGCCAAGTCGGTATTTCGAGATCGAAACCAATCGCCCGTTACTACCCGATCCCGGTCGCCACACCCATTAGGGTCTGCCATCGCATTCATACGTCGCGACACACCGCCTGCCGGGCCGTCACTACAAGACCGGCAGGCCGCGGGGCCATATCGTTCGGTGCCGACGGCTGTATTCTCTGAACCGTCTCCCTACACGAAATGTGGTGCCGGCTTGGCGATCTGGCCAATGCTGGCCGGCGGCGGCCAGACGGGTATAGTGGTCATCATGGCCCATCCTTCCAACCCCTTGTTCGGCCCCAACCGGTTCAAGCTTGGCATCTTCAGTGCGAACTGCGATGGCGGCCTGACCATGAGCCTGGCCCCCGAACGCTGGAAGGCCGATTGGGATGACATCGCCGCGATGACCAAAATCGCCGATGACTCCGGAATCGAATTCATCCTGCCGGTGGCGAAATGGCGTGGCTACCAGGGTAAGGCCAACATCTATGGCCGCTCGTTCGAGACACTGACCCACGGCGCCGCGCTGGGGGCGATCACCAAGCGGATCGCCATCTTCTCCACCGTCCACGTTCCGCTGGTGACTCCGGCATTCGGTGCCAAGGCAATCGCCACCATCGACCATGTGACGCACGGCCGGGCAGGGCTGAACATCGTGTGCGGCTGGAACCAGGCGGAGTTCGATCTGCATGGTGTGACCATCGATCCCGACACCCGGTACGACCACGGCCTGGAGTGGTTTCAAATCTGGGCAAAGCTGCTAGCGGGCGGGTCGGAGTTCGATTGGGACGGCAAGTTCTTCAAACTGAAGCGGCTGCAAACCGACCCGGTGTCCGTGCAACGCCCGCGTCCGCCCGTGATGTCGGCCGGATTCTCCCCGCGTGGCCGGGATTTCGCCGCCCGAGCGGCTGACGTGCTGTTCCTGAATGTAACGGAACTGGATCAGGTGCCGGCGCTGCTGGCGGATGTGTCCCAGCACATGGCTAAGTACAACCGAGCGATTGCGGTGTATACTATGGCGCATGTGGTCTGCCGGCCGACCCGGCGGGAGGCCGAGGACTATTTCCATTACTTCGCCGAAGAGATGGCGGACACCGAAGGTCAGGCCTATTACCGGCAGAACCGCGGCACCACCGTCCCGGGTGCCGCGGCGCCCATTGCTCGGCCGTTCGAAAATCGGTTCACCCGGGGTAGCGGCAAGACGTTCCAGGGCGGCTATCCAGGTGCGTATCCGTTCGTCGGCTCGCCCGACGATATCGCCGCGGAAATGGCGCTGATGAGTGCCAGCGGCCTGGCCGGCTGCACCATCGCGTTCGTCGATTATCTGAAGGAAATCCCGTTCTTCGTTCAAGAGGTTCTGCCCCGTCTGGAACGGCTGGGGCTGCGCGTGCCTATGCAGTAGGCCCGCCGAATTCCGGCGCGGGGCGCAGGTTGAATTGCGTGTGTAGATACATAATATCCTGAAACGAGCCGCTTTGATAGTTCAGGCACGCCACCGGCGCCCAACCAGCGGCGTGCAGCGTTCACACTTTCTTATAGCCTTCCGCAAACTTGCGCCGCTATCGTGCGACCGCATCGTCATTGTAACGACAGGAATACGTGCGCATGAACTTTTTCCGCCCAGGCATTCGCCAGAAGCTGTTGCTGTTGGTTGCGCTATCCACGCTCGCGCTGATTGGCAGCGTCTGGTACATGCTCTTGGGTGACTACAAGCTGATGCAGACCGAACGTAAAATCATGCTCAGCAACATCAACGACAATGTCTACGCCGAAGCCGAAGCCCTCAACAAGGACGTCATTGCCGGCCGCCTGACCAAGCCTGATGCAATCAAGCAATTGCATGATCTGATGGACACGCTGCGCTTCGGTCCGGCCAGGGACTATTCCTTCGGCAACTTTACCTCCGGCGTGTCGTTCGCCAACGCCGGCAACCCGGCGGCCGAGGGCAAGGATCTTTTCAACGCAACCGGACCCGACGGCCGCAAACCGGTGGCCGAGATCGTGACCGAAGCCAAGGCCCATGGCGGCGGCAGTCTGCGCTATCTCTGGCCCCGCCCGAAAACCAATGGCGGGTTGACCGAACCCGTCCCCAAACTGGCGGTCTTCAAATTGTTCGCACCGTTTGATCTGGTCATCAGTACCGGCGTTTACATCGACGACATAGACGCCGCGTTCAACGCGCGCCTCGCCAGCAGCCTGATCATCCTCGGCACCCTCATCCTTGCCACCATTGCCGTCACCCTGCTGATAGCGCGTTCCATCCAGCGCCCCCTGAACAGGCTCGCCAACCACATGGACGCGCTCGCCCAGGGCAACGTGGACATCGCCATCGCCGAGACCGCCCGCACCGACGAAATCGGCGACATGGCCCGCACCGTCGAAGTCTTTCGCGCCAACGCTATTGAAGTCCGGCGCCTGCACGAAGTGTCGGAAGCCACCAAACGCCAGACCGAAACCGACCGCAAGGCGACCATGCACCGTTTGGCGGATGACATGGACCGCAGCATCAATAGCTTGGCCAGCAGTCTCGCCATCGCCGCCGACACCATGCAGGACGCGGCCAAGTCCATGACCCTCACAGCCGAGGAGGGTCAGGCAGTTCGGTGGCAACCGCCCGCACCCGGGCGAGCAAGGCATCGGCATTGGTCCGAACCTGCGCGGCCAGATCGCCCCATTCCTTTGTGCCAATTTCTCAAAGCCGGTAGGTATCGCCAATCTTCATGGCTAGCTTCGCCTTACGAGGATCGACATCGGGGTAAGCCAGGATACTCGCGATATCGTACAGCGGCGCCAACCGGACCAGCCCGCCCGCGCCAATCAGGATCGAGTAGTTCTTGGCATGCGCATCCGTTCCGCCGATCAGCCAGTTCAGGATCAGCGCATCCAAAAACGTGGCAACGTCCTGATCGACCCGTTGACCGGAGACGTTGGCCCGCAACAGATCGACGATCTGCCCTGGACCCGGCCCGCCCTGATTCTGATATTTGATCGCCGGGTGGACGGGCAGCGCCTGACACATATCCTCCTGATGCACGCGGCGCCCAGCGGCATCGACAGGGAAAGCGGATAGCTATCCGCCGCGTTCCGCCAGGAGTCAGCGTATTCGAATGACAGTCGGCCATGGTCCTGGCGGACGGTTCCCACTTCCCGCTCGTTCAGCAGCGCGATCAGTTCACTCATGCGCCCCTTGGGCTGCGCGCCGCCTCGATGATCGCGTCGATATCCGATGGAACGGCCGGGCCAGACTCCTGAGGCCGCGCATCGGCCGTCAGTTCGGTGTCCAGGGCCAGAAGGGTGCGCAAAATCAGGCCCAGGCTTGCCCCCGGCTTGCCCCGCTCCACCTGATTGATCCACAGCCGGCTGACACCCACCCGCGCGGCCAGTGCCGCCTGATCCAGCCCAAGCGCATTGCGGCGATCCTTGATCAAGGCACCGATATCGGCCGGCGTTCTCACTATATTGCCAGACATGTATGCAATCGCTTACTTATCCCAAATCCGCCACCGCGAACGGCTGTGCGAGTTCGATCGCCCTTGCGGCGCGCAAGACCAAGTCGTCGCGGAACTGCGCGGCCGCGATCTGCACCGAGTTCGGCAGTCCGTCCGCCCGAGGCCC
>DAIEHR010000009.1 GCA_027353465.1 Acetobacteraceae bacterium
GCCTTGTCGGTCGAGATCAGCACCATCGCCAGCGCGCCGGCTGCCCTGGCGGCATCAGCGACATGGCGGGTGCCGGCGGCGTTGGTGGCCATGCCCTCCAGCGGGTTGGCCTCCACCATCGGGACGTGTTTCAGCGCGGCGGCGTGGAACACCAGTTCCGGCCGGTGTTCCTCGAACACCGCCCTGATTCGCGCTTCGTCGCGAATGTCGGCGATCAGGGTGCGGCGGTTTACGCCGGGGTGGGTTTCGGCGAGTTCCAGGTCGATCTGCCACAGGGCATATTCGCCGTTGTCCAGCAGGATCAGCGTGCCAGGGCCGAACGCGGCGACCTGCCGGGCGAGTTCGCTGCCGATGGTGCCGCCGGCGCCGGTGACGATGACGCGCCTTCCCTGGATCAGTCGGGCCATGCCGTCGCGGTCCAGCGGCACTTGGGGGCGGTTCAGCAGATCCTCGATCGCGACGGGGCGGAGTTCGACGGGGCGCGGCTTGTCCGGATTGGCCAGCGCGGTCGGGCGGGGGGCCTGACGGACCTGGATGCCGAAGCGGTCCGCCTGCGCGACAACTTGGGCAAGCCGGGCGCCGGCCAGTTCGGGGGTGACGAAGACCAGGGTACCGGGCAGGCGGTCCTCGGATTGCAGTTGTTCAAGGACGGCGGCGACGTCATCAAGCGATCCGAGGATGCGGTGGCCTTGGATGCGCCGCCCGGTCTGGCGGTCGGAGGATGCCAGCAATCCCTCCACCTTGAACGCCTGCCGCCGGTCCTGCGCCAATGCTCGGATGAACAGGTCAGCATCCTCGATACTGCCCACCAGAAGGATGGAGGCGGCGTCGAGCTGGGGGGATTTCGGGGCGGGGCGACCGCGCCGCCAGCGATAGAATACGCGGGGTGCGCCCAGGAACAGCAGTAAGGTTAGCGCCAGGATGACCGGGAAGCCGGGATTGGGCGATGCGGCGCCGGTCAGTGCGGTGGCGACGGCGAAAAGAAGGGCGGCCAGGGCGGCGCTGGCGGCGACGGTCAGCAGGTCGCCGATCGCGGCAAAGCGCCAGTATTGCAGCGGCAGGCGGAATGGGATGCCAGCCAGCAGCAAGCACAGCACGCCCAGCGGGATATCCCAGAGCGGATGCCAAGCAAACGCGGCCGGATCAGCGAGCCAACGCGCCACCGGCACCGATAGAGCCGCCATGCCGCCATCAAGGGCGACATTAACGGCGATGCGAATCCATGAACGCGCCGCAGCCATGGCCGGGGGTATAGCGCGGGTCGGTTCGGTGGGATAGCGGTGGTTGGAACAAACGCGCCAACCGTCCGCTTGACGGCATTTGGACCCTGGGCAGGCGGCTTGCCCGAGTTCGGAAAAATCGGTCATATGGCAAATGTAAAAAACTACTTCCGCGATAATCGCGGGCGCCCGGGAGAACGATATCATGACATCGACACGCCGCACTCTCATCGGGGGCGCTGCCGCGCTTTCGCTGGCACCAATGACCCGTGTGCGTGCCCAGGGCCGGACCAAACTGACCATCGGCGTGCTGACGGACCTGTCCGGCACCTATCGCGACAATACCGGCCCATTATCGGTGGCCGCGACCCGGCTTGCGGCCGAGGAAATGCGGCCGCACCTGGATTGCGATCTGGAGGTGATCTCCGCCGATCATCAGAACAAGCCCGACGTGGCAGCTTCCATTGCACGCCAGTGGTTCGACAGCGGTGTCGATGTGGCGGCGGATGTGCCAACATCCTCGGTGGCGCTGGCGGTGGCGCAGGTGGCGCGGGACAAGGACAAGCTGATGCTGAACGCATCGGCCGCGGCGTCTGCGCTGACCGAAGACCAGTGCAGCCCCAATACTGTCGTGTGGAGCTTCGACACCTATGAGAACGCCGTGTCCACTGGCGGGTCGATGATGGCGCAGGGCTTCAAGTCCTGGTTCTTCATCACCGCGAACTACGCGTTCGGACAATCGCTAGAAGACCTGACATCCGCCGTGGTGAAGAAGGGCGGCGGGGAGATCAAGGGCGTGGTGCGCTATCCGTCCCCTGACACCACGGATTTTTCTTCGTATTTGGCGCAGGCGCAGGCCAGCGGCGCCACGGTGGTGGGTTTCGCCAATGCCGGACTGGATACCGAGAACTGCATCAAGCAGGCGGCGGAGTTCGGTCTGAACAAGACCATGAAATTGGCGCCGCTGTTAATGTTCATCCAAAATCCTCATTCCCTGGGGACGCAGATTTGCGGCGGCCTGACGACGACGGAGACGTTCTACTGGGATATGAACGATCGCACGCGGGCGTTCACCAAGCGGTTGCTGGCCAACTTCAAGGAAAACAACTACCCCAATCAGGCCCACGCCAGCTCTTATAGCTCCACGCTGCATTACCTGAAGGCAGTTCGGGCGATGGGTGGCGCGGCCGCGAAAAAGAGCGGCCGTGCGGTCGTGGCGAAGATGAAGGCGCTGCCGACCGACGATGATGCGTTTGGCCCGGGCGCCGTCCGGGCGGACGGACGCGGCGCGTTCCCGGCCTATCTGTTCGAGGTGAAGACACCGGCGGAAAGCAAGAGCGAGTGGGACCTGTATAAGCTGCTGCGTACCACGCCGGCCAGCGAGGTGCTGCATCCACTGAACCCGAAGTGCAACTTCCCGGTGGGTTGAGACCGGCCCGTCATGGTTCGGGTTCGTCCCGGACCATGACGGTGGGATGCGATTACTCCGCCGCGACGACGGCGCTGGGCTGACGGGCGATCCGAAGCACCATCAGCGCGGCCATCAGGCAGGCGACGCCGCTGGCCAGGAACGCCGGGACATAGCTTCCGGTCAGGTAGCGGGTTTCCCCAGCCCCGAACGCCGCCAGGGCGCCGCCGATCTGGTGGCCGGCGACGATCCATGACACGATCACCGGTGCGTCCTTCTTGCCAAAGACCTGGTTAGTCAGGGTGACGGTGGGGGGCACGGTGGCGACCCAGTCCAGACCATAGAAGGCGGCGAAGATCGCCAGGCTGACGACGTCAAAATGGGTGAACGGCAGCGCCACCAGCGATAACCCGCGCAGTCCATAATACCAGAACAGCAGAACGCGCGAATCGAAACGGTCAGTCAGGTAGCCTGACACCGTGGTGCCGACCAGATCGAACACGCCCATCGCGGCGAGCAGGCCGGCGGCGCTGACCTCCGGAATGCCGTGATCCATGCAGAACGGGATCAGGTGCGTCGCAACCAGCCCGTTGGTAGAGAAGCCGCACACCGCGAAGGTGATGAACAGCAGCCAGAAATCGACCGACTTCGCACCACGCGTCAATCCGCTGATGGCGATGGCGAAGGGGTTGCCCGACAGCGGCGGCAGTTCGACGATTTCCTTCGATCCGAACGGACCGATGCCAATCGCGGCGGGGCTTTCCGGCAGCATCAGCAGCACCACCGGGATCAGCGCCAGGATCACACCGGCGACGACGATCGGCACGATGTGCCACGTGTGGGACACAACCAGGCTGGCCAGCAGTGGCAGAAACACCAACTGGCCCGACGCATTGCCCGCGGTCAGCAATCCCACGACCAGGCCGCGCCGCTGCACGAACCAACGGTTGGCGATGGCGGTGGCCAACCCGACCATGCCGGCACCTGACCCGAGCCCGACCAGCACCCCCCAGGTGAGATAAAGCTGCCAGATCTGGGTGATGAAGGCGCTGCTGCCGGCGCCGAGCACGAGCAGGACCATCGATCCCAGCACTGTGCGCTTCAGGCCGATGGTCTGGATGAGCCCGGCGGCAAATGGCCCGACCAGGCCGAACAGCAGGATATTCAGCGACACCGCGCCCGAGATCGCCGCCGCATTCCAGCCAAACGCCTGCTGCAGCGGCACGATCAGCACGCCTGGCGTGGCGCGCACGCCGACCGAGGCCAGGATGACGACGAACATGACCGCCAGCACCACCCAGGAATAGTGCAGGCGTCCCGCGAACAGGCGGGCCATCGCGTTGGGTCCCATCGATATAAGCTCCGCAATTCTTGAATTCAAAATGACGGTCGTCATATAAATGGTCAAGTGGTAATATGACGACCGTCAGACCAAGGGAGGTCAGCCAATGGCCGAACCAGCACAACGAAGGGTGGAAACCCGCCAGAGAATTCTTGAAGCAGCCGGAAATCTGTTTCGGGAACATGGCATCGACGGCGTTGGGGTTGACGCCGTGATGAAGCAAGCCGGGCTGACGCACGGTGGCTTCTACCTGCATTTTCCCTCAAAGGAAGCCCTGGCTGCCGAAGTCTCCCAAACGCTGCTGGAACGGGCGGCGGTAAAATGGCAGGATCTCAGCCGCAATTTGGACCGGGACGCGGCGCTGGAGACGATTGTTACCCATTACCTGGACGCTGGCCGCGTTGCCTCGGGCCATTGCTGCCCGTTGACGACCTTGGGTACTGATGTCGCGCGGCGAACCACCTCCAGGCAGGCGATCAGCGGGGCGTTGCGTGGGATGCTTGATGCCCTGGGCCGCTGCCTGCCCGGGCGCAAGCGCCAGCGGGCGCTGACGGCGTTGTCCATGATGGTGGGGGCGGTTGTGCTTGCCCGGCTCGCCGATGACGCGGCGCTTTCGGCGGAATTCCTGCAGGCCGCCGCCGATAGCCTGCTTCCGGTTCGGGCATCCAGGACGCAATAGGACCCTGACGTTGTCCAAAGGTTTGGTGAGCACACGGAAATATTTGCCGCGCCGACTGGCCTTGGATACGGATAACCCCATCTCACCAAACTAGTGAATCGGAAACTGTTTCAATGCGCCCACTGATCGCTGCTTGCCTTCTAACCGTTTCCCTTGCCGGTTGCGGCAGTTTGCCGGGGACCGACGACACGCCCTTCGTGCCGGCTGGGGTGTTTGGGACCTATCAGGATGTCGATACGGGTGCCATGAATGTGGCCGCCTGGGATTTCGCTTCCCCTGCGAATACACGTGACAACCCGGCGGAGGTGGCGCGGGCTGTCGTCGCGTTGGAATACCTGCCCGGTGAACTGAAGCACAATCCTCGCTGGATGGATCTCGACGACGCGATCGTCGTTCACCTCGAACGGGCGCGGGTACAAGTGCGGTCGGTTCTGGGCATAAAGCCGGACGCCCCGCGGCAAGTTGTGGTCAATACGATGCTGGCGCTGGGGCTCGATCTGCAGGCGCGCAATCAAGCCGCTGCGATGCAGGTTCTGGCGTCGCCGATCTTTACTTTCCCCCCGGAGCAGACGCTGCGGATACTGTCGAATTTACCATATCTGAAGGAAGCCAACCTGGCGACTGCCCGCGCGCAGGCAGAGGCGGAGCAAACCACTTTTGCTGGGCATGGCTAAACGCTGAGCAGCCCGTTCCCCTGGACATCTTTACGTTGCATTGCCGCCACTGATCGATATGGGCGGCCCCGGGTTTCGGTTGGGTGAATTTACAGCTTTGTGTCGCTGGTTCCGCGCGAGCGGATTCAAAGGGAACGCGGTGAGCCCCGGCTGAACCAACCGGTTCGGGGGGGGCCGCTGGCCCCTTCATCCTCGCTGGGATGAGCCATGATAGTCGAAAACGAAGGTGCGGATGTTGAAATCACGTCAAGGCAAGTCCAGTCGGTGGACCTTCGAGCCCGCGGTTCACGGCTTGCGCAAAGTTTGGATGAATCGATTCAGAATCCGCAGCGTATGGGCACGCGACAGCCCGGTGTTGACCACCAGATCGGCGCGGCGACGCTTTTCCTTGTCGGGCATCTGACGGGCAATCACCGCCTCGATATCCGCCTTGCTCATGCGCCGCCGCAAGCCGACACGATGAACCTGGATGGCGCGCGGGGCGGAAACAACCACGACCGTATCGACCCGTTCGTCGCCCCTGGTTTCGAACAGCAGGGGAATATCCAGCACCACCGCCGATTTGCCGATACGGCGGGCGCGGCCGACGAAGGCGCGTTCCTCGGCTTCGACCATCGGGTGCAGAATATGCTCCAGCCGGGTGAGGGCGGCGCGGTCGCCCAATACGGCCTGACGCAGGGCGTTGCGATCGACCGCGCCGTTCGCCGTCGTGCCGGGAAACGACGCTTCGATCGCCTTCACCGCTCGGCCACCCTTGGCCTGCATCCGATGCACCGCCAGGTCGGCATCGAACACCGGGATGCGTGATCGGCGGAAGGCGGCGGCGGCGGTGGATTTGCCCATGCCGATGCCGCCAGTCAGGCCGACGATCCTCATACCAGCAGGTCGGCCGCGACGAAGCGGCGCAGGTCGTCGTCAACCACCGGATCGACGCCGAACCAGGCGCGGAAGCCGGGCACGGCTTGGTACAGCAACATCCCCAGGCCTTCGATGCAGCGCAGGCCGCGCGCGCGGGCATCCGCCAGCAGAGGGGTTTCCAGCGGCACGTAAACGATGTCGGATACGGTCAGATGGGCGCCCGCGCGGCCAAGGTCGATGTCCAGCTTCGGTTGCTTCGCCATGCCCAGCGAGGTGGTGTTGACCAGCAGCGCGTGGTCGGAAAGCGCGTCGCTCCGGCTGTCCCAATCGATGATTGTCAGGCCCGGGAGTTCCCCGGCCAGCGCCTCCGCCTTGGATCGGGTGCGGTTGGCGATGGTGACATGAACCCCCAGGTTCAGCAGCACGGCGGCGATGGCGCGGGTGGAGCCTCCGGCGCCCAGCAACAGGGCAGGGCCGGCGGTTGGATCGCCGCCTTGGGCGCGCAGGTTTTCCAGAAAGCCCCAGCCATCGGTGTTGCTGCCGGTTATTCGGCCGCTTTCGAAAACCAGGGTGTTGACGGCGCCGGCCCGGCGGGCGGACTCATCGACGGTGTCGCAGATCGCGAAGGCGGCGACCTTGTGCGGGATGGTGACGTTGATGCCGCGAAACCCCGACAGCATCAGGCCCCTGACCGCCGCCGGGAAGTTGGCGGGGTCGATCGGCAGCGGCAGATAGGCGCCGTCGATGCCGTAGCGTTCCAGCCAGAATCCGTGCAGGCGCGGGGAGCGGGAGTGGCTGACCGGCCAGCCGGTGATGCCGGCCAGGCGGGCGGTGCCGGAAAGGATGGTCATTGGTGGGTCCGAGCGACTGACGCGTCAGGGCGGGCGAAGGCATCATGGCGGGCGGGGACGGGGCCGTCCTTGGGAAACTGGCCGGTCATCAGCCCAGGAACTTCTCGGTCCAGGTTTTGTAGTCGCCCTCGCGCGTCACGCGGGCCATCATCTCCGAGGAGGCGATGCCGGTCAGGGCGGACGGCTTCGTGCCCTCACGCAAGGCCTTCAGCGTATCATAGATGGCCTTGA